>JAKLJX010000011.1 GCA_023150945.1 bacterium
GTTCGATGAGAGATTCAATTCCGCAACGTCCTGTCGCCAAATCAACGGTATTGAGGCTGTAAAAACGCGTGGGGCCATGCAGATAACGCGGGCCGACGAAATCCGATTGATGAACCGAATTGACCGTGGTGGCTTCCAGCGCGGGGTACTTGCGGCCTTTGGGTTCATAACGACCGGTTCGCCGATGCGTCAACTCATGCCGGCTGAGAATACGATTGATCGTTCGCAACGACGGCAGCGGGCTTATGCCTTCTTCTTCCATTTCCCAGCGAATTGCCTGCGCGCCACAAAAACGGCCGTGGTTATAAAGATTGAGGCGTATCGATTTAACGATTTGCTCAATCTCGAAAGGCGTATGCGTGGGATTGGTTTGCGGTCGCCGTGATTTCTCGTCGATCCAGTTGGGATCGTCTGAACAATAACGCGCCAGCCATTTGTAGAGCCAAGTGCGTGAACGCTTCAGGGAAAGGCAAATATCTGCAACCTTTTCACCCGCGAGAAAACGTTGAACCGCTAAAAGCCGTTGTTGTTTGGTTTTTTTTGAGACATGAAATCCTCCTTAAGTTTAAACGAAGATAATCATGTCCAGCAACGAATTCAAAGAACATTAAATTTGTCCACGATGTCGTGGCACTTATTTTTGTCAACGATGTCCTGGCACTTGTCATTTAATCCCTCTTCCCCACCGTTTGAAAGCTCGCCCGCGCCGGGCATAACTGCGCCCTCGCCCGAGCCGCGCGCCCATGTTGAACGACTCCAATACGCCAATCCACCGTTGCGACCACCAGGTTTTTCCGATGCTCCCGCCCCGGCTCTTGGTTTTGATGCCGTCTTTGACGGCTTTGGGTCGCGCGGGGCGGTACCAATAGTAATCCCAGTATGCCATGTTTCTCCTTGCTTCAACTCTTACTCGTACTCATGAGCATACTCATACTCGCTTTTCAAAAACTCAAAGGGGCTGCGCAAAAATAATTTGTGCCGCTGAAGCGTAATAGTAACATTATGTTTGCAGAATTCTTGGGGAATTCCTGCACTTTATAATGTTACCAGTAATTCCAATGGTATTTTAGTCTTGCGCAGCCCCTAAGAGCGAGTATGAGTAAGAGTACGAGAGAATTAGTTTCATGATTCAACACTCTCCCGACTCAATGCAAACACCTCTCGCAATTCATCCGTCGATAATTCAGTGAGCCACCCTTCACCCGTTCCGACTACATTCTCCGCCAGCTCTTTTTTGTTCTCGATCATCCGATCAATCCGCTCTTCCAAAGTCCCCAAACAAACGAACTTGTAGACCTGCACATTTTTCTTTTGGCCGATGCGAAACGCGCGGTCCGTGGCTTGGTTTTCCACGGCGGGGTTCCACCAGCGGTCGAAATGGAACACCTGATTGGCCGCGGTTAGATTCAAGCCCACGCCGCCGGCTTTGAGGGAAAGGATGAAGAGCGGCGGCCCGGAAGACTGCTCTTGAAAACGTTGCACCATGGCATCGCGCTGCTTCTTGGGCGTGCCGCCGTGCAAGAACATGACTTCGACGCCGAGACTCTCCTGCAAATCATGCCGCAGCAGCGTTCCCATTTCCGTAAACTGCGTGAAGAGCAGGGCCTTGTCATTCTCCGAGAGCGCTTCCTCCAACATTTCTCGCACACGCGTCAATTTGCCGGAACGATCTTCCAAAACGCTGCCGTCTTTCAAGAAATGCGCCGGATGATTGCACACCTGCTTTAGCTTCAGCAATGTCGCCAGCACCAACCCTTTGCGCTCGATGCCTTCGGATTTGGCAATCTTCTCCAACATCTCTTTGACCACGGCTTCGTACAACGAGGCCTGCTCGGCGGTCAGGTTGCAAAAAACTTTCATTTCATTTTTCGCCGGCAGGTCCTGGATGATCGTCGCATCGGTTTTGAGCCGCCGCAGCACGAAAGGCTGGATCAGATTCTTCAACGCCTGCGCCCGCTCCGAATTGCGGTAGCGCTCGATGGGCACGGCAAAGCGGCTGCGAAAATCATGCGCCGAACCGAGATAACCCGGATTGAGAAATTCCATGATCGACCACAACTCGGAAAGCCGGTTTTCAACCGGCGTGCCCGTGAGCGCCACGCGATAATCCGCCTGCAGTCGCCGCAGCGCCTGCGTCTGTTTCGTCGCGGTGTTTTTGATATTCTGCGCCTCGTCCAAAACCAGACTATCCCACTGCATCATCGCCAGCGTCGCTTCGTCGCGATGGGCGAGGGCATACGTGCTGATCACCACGTCGTGCGCTCGCGCTTCTTTCTCAAACACTTTTTCGGAGAGCCGTTCCGCGCCGTGATGAATCATCACCCGTAGCGACGGCGCGAAACGCTGAATTTCTTTTTGCCAATTGCCCACTACCGAAGTCGGACAAATCAACAACGTCGGTCGCGGCTTTTGCTTGCCGCCGCGCTCGTGCAGCAGCAACGCAATGAACTGGATCGTCTTGCCCAATCCCATGTCATCCGCCAAACAAGCGCCGAGTCCGAATTGTTTCAGAAACGCCAGCCACGAAAATCCCCGCACTTGATACGGACGCAGCTCGCCATGAAAAGTTGACGGCGAGGGCAGTGACTCGATTTTCACGCCGTCATGCAATGTGCTGACGATGTCACCCACCCAGCCTTGCGCGCTAAAACCGGTGACTTTCAATCCGGTTTCGGATGTATCGCCGCTGAGGCCAAGGCGCAACGCCTCGCGTAACGACATTTCGCCTTCGCCGTGCCGTTTCTTGAAGAAAGCGATGGCCTTCTCGATTTCTTCCGGTTTCAGCTCGACCCATTGGCCGCGAACTTTGACCAATGGCACTTTCAGACTCGCGAGCTTCTCGAACTCTTGCGGACTGAGGGTTTGATCGCCGAGCGCAATTTGCCAATTGTAGGCGACGATGCCCTCCATCCCCAGCAAGCCTTCACCGGTTGATGATGATGCGCCATTTGTTTTCGGTTGCACATTCAACTTGACACCGAGCCGCAGCGTTGGTTTTTGCCACCACGCCGGCAGCAGCACGCCGAAGCCGCTTTGCTCCAACAACGGCGCGGTTTCCCGCAGGAATTGATAAGCCTGCGGCGTTCGCAGCGCGAGTCCCGAGGGCCGCGCCGTTTTGAGGCTGGCTTCAATGGCGGGAAATACGCGGCTGGCCTTCGCCAGATCCGCGAGCAAGCGTTCTTGTGGATTCTCGAATTTGCGTTTGAGAAACGTCAACGTGCCGCCGCGCGTGGCCCAAACCTTCTCCGAAGGAATCATCAAGCTGCGATCTTCCACCGCTTGCAAATGAAAACTGATGCCCCATTGCCTCGATTTAGGGCCGCCATCTTCGGGCGCATCCAAACGAAAACACGTGCGAAACGGCGCAGTTGAAGGACTCGGACGAATTTGCTCCAGCCACACATTGACCTGTTTTAGAAACGCCGCCATTTCCGCCTGCGACGCGGTGAGAACGGGATCGCTCGACGACAACGCCTGCAACCACGCCTCCGGCAGCGGCAGATTTTCACGGCGGCGGGCAGAGCTTTTGGTGAAAATTTGATTCGACGACAACTGCTGGCGCACGAAATGATCGGTGGTCTGATTCAAAAAATGCAGCACCATTTTCAACGGCGCGGGTGATTCTTCCGAACTCGCGGCACGGCAAATCGGCGGCATGGCCTTGGCCAGCATTTCCGCGCGCGTGAAATCGGCTTCGGACAGATAAACCGACCACCCGGCGCGATAAGATTTTGCCGCGTTTTTTTCCTCCATCACCAGCGGAAAGAAACTCTGCCGAGTGATCAGCTCGATGGCGAATTTTGCCACCTCCGCCCAGTAACGCAGCGAAGCGCCGAACGCAATCGCCGGTGTGGCTTGATTCGGCAACGCCAGCAAGAAATCCAGCGCCAAGCCCGGCGCGAAGACAGCCGAAGGCATCAGCCAAGTCTTCAACGCCTCGGGAGTAGAAGACGGCTCATCTTGATCACGAATAAGCTGCGGCGAGGGCGCAGGCAAATCGTTTGTCGACGGCAGGCGCAGGGCCAGTTTGTCAAAGCTGACGCTTTCAGCAATCAGGCTGCCGGAAATCTCCGCGATGAGTTCTTTCAGCTTCTTGTCTTTGACGGCAAAGGGATGGGGCAATGGCTTGGGGATTTTGGCTTGCCGGCCTCTGGGCTTCTTTGCCGGCGCCGGTTTTTCGGAGGTTTCTCCCCAGAGATGGAGTACCCCCGATGAATCGGATTTCCAGAGAGCATGTAGCGCGTGCATTTGGGCGGCGATATTTGTTGGAGGTGAATGCCGTTGACAAGGATTATCCCACGGGATGAACGGCGCGTGGACATTGTAGCCGCTGCCGGCGTGCAGAGGCCGCAACGTTGCGGGCAGTACTTCAAACCCAGTGGTTACGTTGGGCCTGCCAGGGCGGAGTCCTTAACGGAATTTGCGGCTGAAATTCGTAATCGTTATGCCCACAACTTTCCTGCCGCGCGTTCTGATCAAAACACCGTCTTCGAGCAAATCCGTGTCGGTCGCGTTTTGCGGACGCTCCAAGCTGAGGTACAAAACATCGGCTTCGTCGTCGAAATCAAACCACAAATTCTTGGCACCGACTTTTCGAAGATGAGGCGATGCTTTGAGAATTTCTTTGACGAGGGTTGCCGTTGCCAGATAGTTCTCCGTAGATCATGACGTGGTCTCTGCCGGAAAAAACTGCTCAGCGGAAATCTGTTCAAGAAACCACCACCATGCCGACGGCATCGGATTATGCTGTCTCAGCTTGACGAATTCGGGCGCGCCGCCGCACTCCGAAATAATTTGTCCGCTATTGGTCGCGAGTTTTTCATCAGCAAAAAGCAGGCGGGCGGCTTGCAGAGTTGTTAGCTTGCTGCGCTGCTCTTCAAGCGCATCGCGATTGGTCAACATGTTGAGCACTTCGAAGCGGCCCAGACCTGCCGGATTGGCAGCATCTGTTTCGTATGCTTTGAGCAAGGCTTCAAGATTCATCATGGGATCAACTCACCAAGTTTGCCAAGCAGTTTATAGCCTTTTGTTGAATCAAAGTATCGTTCGAGGAGATCGGGCGGAAACGCCGTGTCCCACAAACCTTCTTCATCGAAGAATACCGCCCACTCTTCGTGAACGACGAAATAAAGTGTCTCGGACGGCATATACTCGTAAACCGCTGCGGCGGTAGATTGAAGAACTTTCATGCCTCTTCGAATGAGATCGCTTTCAGCCGCGTCTGGAGGAAGATGACCGCGCATCTTTCGTCTTTGCAGATGATTCGCAATGCTTGCCGGACCGCCTTTCCATTGACATGCCAGGGCCTTTTCGTAAGCATGGCGAAATCTTTCAATACGATCTTCTAAAGCCATTGGTCTTCCGGCAATCGGTCAAAATCGAGCCTAGGCGTAATTTACTGCGCCTCGGTTAAGAATGCAAGCTATGATTGCGATTGATGATCTACGTTGTACTCTTGCTGCCCGCAATATGAATATTGCGGTGCGTGTTCACGGCCACCACTTGGCAGTATCGCCGACGGCGCGGGCGGTTTCGCGCAGGACGGGCACGCCGCCTTGCGCGGCAGTGACGGGAAGCGCCGTTGGATAAGGCCATCCTTTGAGGAAAGTGTCCTTGCCAAAGACGATCCAACGGGGTGAATGGCTTGGAAAAGTTGTGGCCGGCGGGTGCGGGCGACTGCCAGTCCTTCTCCTGCCCAACAAGTGATCGCGCCTGGCAACCGCGAAGGCCACAGCATATAGAAAAGCTAATCATTCATGCTCGGATGACTTTGAGATGCCATTCACAGCGATCAGAATACGCGGGATTCTGCCTGATCATCCAGATGCAACGCTGCCGCGCAGGGTTCGCTGAGGATTCTGGTCAATCTCACTCTGCGAACTTCGCGATCCCGTGGCAATCCTTGGAATCTATCGCGGGACGCCGCTATCTTGACATTTGGGAATGCTCTCGTGAAATGTCATGCCGGCAGGATTTGGTGAGGTACTTGACATTGCGCCTGCGACTTCACCAGTTTCAGAAAACTCATCTCCAACGACAGCACCGCATTCACGCAATTTGATCCGGTATCTTCGACTGGCTGTCTTCATAGTGCCGGCGGCAAAGCCAGAGGTAATCGCCGGTGTAAGTGGGCATGCGCTTGAGGCCCAGCCGTTCCTGGTGCGGATCATGAGCGCGCAGAAAAGCGTGCAACGCGAGCACGCCGGAGCGCTCCGCCTCGCTCAACATGCCCTCGCGCAGCCGGCTGTGCCCGGTCAGCTCGAGATCACGCAGCAGCTTGTCGGCGCCCTCTTTTGCCAGCTCGAGATGATCTTCGACTCCCCATTTTTTGATCGTGTCGGCCCCGAAGTAAACATTCACTGCCGGCGCCACCAGCGGCAACAACGTCTTCAACACGCCGGTGATGAAATTGGCATAAGGCGCAACACGCTTGAGCCAGTCGCGGGTGGCCTCCACTTCATACACGCCCATGCCTTGCTCCAGCACCGGATGCTGGCAGTCTTTGGCCTCACACCACAATTGCAGCCGGTATTGCTTGGCGAAGGGGTGTTTCCAATTGCCGTCCGCCGGCGCCAGCGTGAACAGCCGCGGCCCTTCCTTCGATTCGGCGGCGATCGCCTGCATGATCGCCATGACGTAGTTGGCGAGACGGCTCTCCAATCCCGCCATCTCCTGCTGCAGTGCAGCAAAGCCGGCAGCCAACTTGGTCTCGATGCGACGCAGTTGGGTACGTGAATCTTCCTCGGCGAAGCCGTAAAGCAACGCCACCAGGTCCTGCCGTTTGCGGCAGACCTGGCAGCGAATGTCACGATCACCTTCCTCGAGAAACTGCCGCAGGGCAGCGATATCGAACCGGCCTTCACAAAACCTGCCGCCGGATTTCTCCGGGCAGGGCACGGCAAAATAGTAGCGGCCTTTCATCCCGGGCCAGTTGTCGGTGATCAACTTGTGCAGCGTGCGGCGCAACACGTTCATAAAAAATTCCGGCCACCAGGCTTCGGCATAGAGGTGCAGCTCGCGGCCGCGCAGTTCCACCAGCGCCTCACCGTGAGGGCGGTAGCGCAGAAACATGCCCTTTTGCCAGTGCAGCGGCTCCATGCTGCCGCGGCCGGCGGCGTATTCATTGGTGCGCACGATCAGCCATGGCACCAGGCCCGGCGGCGCATCTTCCATCACACAGACCAGCGCGATGCGGCGCCGGCCGGAGGAGGCCGTTTCCTCCGGCAGCCAGGGCAAGGCCGGCCGCACCTGCGGTACGTGTTGCGCGACCAGGCTGGCATCTCCTGATTCCAGGCGATAGGAGACGTCGTATTTCTCCATCAAGCGCAGAAAGAAGGGATAGAATTGCGGCGCGTAACGCGGCTCGCCTGCAAACGGATGATCCCACCACACTTCCCGCAAGCACTGATCCGGCAGAATGCCGTTACTCTCCTGGGTGGCGCGATCTTCGAGCACGAAGCCGATGGCCTTGGTGAGCCATTCCGGCTGCAGCACCACGAAGTCTTGCAGGCGCTCATCTTCCACGTAGTGCACGGTGTAGCCGAGATCATGCATGAGGCGCGCCAGCGCGCGGGTGGCCGGTTCATTCAAATGATGGCGGCGGCACACCGCAGCGAATTCCTCATAAGAGAGATAAGGCTGGGGCAGGGCCAGCAGTTCGTCGCGGCTCTCGCGCCAGTCGCGATTGAATTCCATCCCCATCTGCTCCAGGTCTTTGGCCGCATTCTGGATCAGTCCTTGCAATTCGCGCAGGCCGACTTTTTCGCCGGTGGCCGGATCATCGACCAGGCTGTCGACTTCGTGAAAGCCGGCAATCATGCTGCCGAAGTCGCGCAGAAAAACCGGCTGGTCGATGCGCGCCAGGCGCTGGCCGGTACGGCAATGCGTGGCCACGATGATCACGCGGGCCTCATCGCCGACGCGCAGGCGAATCAGCTTCAGCCAGTCTTCCACCTGGCATTGCTGCACGCCCATGCGCGGCTCCCACACCAGCAGATAGACCGACCTTTTGCTGAAGAAAAATTGATGCGTGACGCGATAAATCTCCTGGCCGCCAAAATCCCAGGCATTGAGTTGAATATTGACGCCCGCCTTCTCCGGATGAGGCAGGCGTAATGCCTGGATGTTGATCTTCACGCCATGCGTGGTCGGTTCGCCCACGCGCGGCTCCTGGCCGGTGAGCGCGCGCAGCAGAGTGGTTTTGCCGACACCGCCTTCGCCCACCAGCACCAGCTTGGCTTCGTAAAGCTCTTCACGCTTGGCCGGCTCATCCAGGCTGTGCAGATAGGCATGCAGGGTGTCGAGTCCCGCGGCGAAAGCGCTGGCCAGGGCGGGATTGAGCGGATTGTCCTGCAGATCGATGCGGTGCAGTTTCTTCAGGCGTACGAGCGCGCGCGGCACTGCGGTCAGTTGGTTAGCGCTGAGACCAAGGTTCTGCAAATTGCAGAGCTGGTCGATCCATGCCGGCAGCACGGTCAGAAGATTGTTATTGAGAACGAGCGCCTGCAGCGCGGTGAGCTGGCGCATGCTCTCCGGCAGGGCAGCAAGCTGATTCTTGGAAAGATCCAGCCGTTGCAGATGCGCGAGGCTGCCGAGAGTTTCCGGCAGCGCAGACAGGAGATTTCGGCTGAGGTCAAGGGTGTGAAGATTGCCCAGCTCTGCAATCCACTCCGGCAGTGCCAGCAAGCGATTGCTGTTGAGCACCAGCGTTTGGAGATCGACGAGTAGCCGCAGGCTTTCCGGCAGGAGGGTCAGGCGATTGGAGCTGAGATAAAGCCGGCGCAAGCCGGTGAGGCGGCCGATCGCCGCGGGAACTTCGTCCAGGCGATTGAAGCTGAGCGCCAGCCATTTGAGATGGACGAGCTGATCGAGAAAGCCGGGCAGGCTGGTGAGCAGATTGCCGTTGAGGTCGAGCCGTCGCAGATTGATGAGCCGCCCCACGACGGCGGGAACCGTTGCCAGTTGGTTGTAGTCGAGGCAAAGCCATTGTAGAGGCGCCAGCTCGCCGAGCCAGTCCGGCAGTGCGGTCAGGCGATTGCCGCGCAGGTTGAGCTCCTGCAGTCCGGCAAGCTGGCTGATTTCCCGGGGAAGCTCAGTCAGCTTTCTTTCGGAAAGGTCGAGGATTGTTGCCTGCTCCCGCATTGCCTGACTGAGGGTCTTGGCCAGCCCTTTGCGTCGCGGGATGCCGGCTTTTTTCCTGGGCATATCGACCTCACGCGGGGATGAAGGCATTCGCCGCGGGATTGAAATTCTCTTTCGCGAATTCCCCGGCGGGCGGCGATTGGTTCAACGAATCACAACGAATCAACGCGCCGCCTCACACATCAAAAATCACCTGCGCCTCCCAGCCGGCAACGGTTTCGCGCACGTGCAGGCCGTGATAGGTCACCGCTTTGATTTCGGTTCTGATTTCGTGGCGTTGCAAATCGATCTTTTCACCGTGGGCCAGGGCGGAGAGAGCGGTGGGAGAAAACCGTTTGATCTCGAATTGTGAAAAGACTTCCAGGCCGTGGAGGCAGCAGAAATTCAATTCGGACAGCCACGCCACCAGCAGCGCTTCCACATCGCCGGCGGTTGCGTGAATCGCGCGCGTAAAGGCGGGCCGCACCGTTTCCAATTCGGTAATGGCGTCGAACAGCGCGCGCGCCGCAACAATGAACAGCTCCGGCAGGGTGGCGGCGTAGAGGCGGTAGCCGACGTCCGCGGTGTGATCAATCGGCTCGAAGCCGGAAGAGGGTGTTGACATCACGCCGGTCTCCTGGCGCCTTGGAAGCAAAGGCGTGCAGAAACACAAAAAGCCGTTCACTGAGCGTCACTTCGGGCTGCATTTATGCGGGTCTCATGACGCTCTTGAAAATCTCCAACTGTTTCGATTTCCGTCAAAAAAATTCCCGCCCAGAGGCAATGCCGCACAGGCTCGCAAAGATTTCTTGCTGATCAGATGCCGGACAGCTCCACCCGCTCCAATTGCTGCAGAACGTACTTGCGAATCTCGGTGGGCGGCTGCGGCTTGTACAGCAGTTTGCCGGCGCGCATCATTTGGACGAAGAGCGGTTCCATGTCGCCGTTGATTTCATGCGCCACCGGCTGCACGATGCGCTCGCCGGTTTTGCGATTGTGCCAAAGATGCTTGCGGCCGGATTTCTTGCCGCGCTTGGCAATGGGCTTGCCGTCGATCTCGACGATGTCCATGGCAAAGTCCATCACCGGCGCGTTGGAAATCGCGGTGCCGACGCCGTAGGCATCGGCGATGACGTTGTATTGCAGGATCTTCTCCTCATCGATGCCGCCGGAAAGAAAAATCTTCACATGATTGTAGCCGCGCAGATCGAGCTCCCAGCGGATCTCGCGCGCCAGGCTGACAAAGTCACCGCGGCGGTTGCTGGGCGTATCCAGCCGGATGTAGGCGAGATGCTCGCCGAGCGCCTCGGCGACGCGCAGGGCTTCGAATTTTTCGTCGTTGAAGGTGTCGATGAGAATCGCGCGCGGCACTTCCGGCTCGATGTGCTGGTCAAACGCCTGCGCCGCGGCCACGGTATCGCCCACCAGCAAAATGAAGGCATGCGGCGTCGTGCCCGAGGGCTTGATGTTGAGCAACTGCGCCGCCGCCACCGAGGCCACGCCGTCGCAGCCGCCGATGAAGGCATTGCGCTCGATCATGGGCGCGATGGCGGGATGCATGCGCCGCGCGCCGAAGCTGATCACCGGCCGGCCGGCCGCGGCTTTCTTGCAGCGCGCCGCGCGCGTGGCCACGCCGGTGGCCTGGCTGAGCAGGCCGAGCAGCGCGGTTTCATAAGGCCCGAAGTCGAGATAGCGGCCCTCGATGGTGAGCACCGGCTCGTCTTCGAAAAACAGCGACCCTTCCGGCAGCCCGTCAACCGACACCGGCAGCCGCTTGAGAATCGTCATCGCCTCCTCCAGGCCGGCGAAGATGCCCCAGTTGTTGGGCCGGGGAAATTTTTTCAGAATGAATTCAACCGCGACGTGCGCATCCTTGCCCAGCTCGGTGAGCATGTGCCGGGTACGCTCGAAGTAAACGTCGGTAACCTGGCCGGAGAGAATGTCTTCGGCGGAGGCGAGGTGAAACATGGCCGCATCCCATTTGATGAAATGAGCACCTGCCGGATCAACGGCGGGAATGT
The DNA here is from genome assembly GCA_023150945.1 of bacterium. Taxonomy (NCBI): domain Bacteria; species bacterium. The sequence goes on from JAKLJX010000011.1 coordinate 11,142, forward strand.
GAGCGACTTGAATTATCCTTTCTTGCCGTGCCGGGCAGATCCTTCGCCGGCGACACTTTTCGCCTGCGCGTGGCCGGCCGAATCGCGCAAGCGCGGCGAAATATAGAGAAAATCCCACTGGCAAACAACAGCCGATTCAGGGGCATTGCACCCGCATTTTCAGCGTGTCGCCGCGCTGTTGGAGAATCTCCACCGCGAGGCCGGGCACTGGCTTGTGCAGCCGGGTCAGACGGCTGAGCGGCAGGGGTTGGCGCGCGGCCAACACCTCGCGGCTGGAATCGGCGCGGGCAGAGGGCACGCGAAAAATGTCCCGCACGGCATTGTCTTCGCCGCTGCGGCCGTCGGCTTCGAGCAGATCGCTGTAGCCGCCGCTGATGCGCCAAATCAACAGGCCACCGGCCTCACCCGCGGCGCGGCCGGGCAGGCCGCGATCGTAGCCGCGATGATAACGGCGATGCTCGAACAACAGCGCGAAGCCCTGCTGCGGAACCTTCCACAAGAAGTAATTGCGGCGATCATCGCCATACTTGAGCGTGACGCTGCGATTGCAGGGCATCTCATGCAACGCCAGCCAGCCGAGCTGGGCGCGAAACCACGGGCTGATGGGCGCGGGGCAATTGCCGAAGCCGCCGTCCACGCTGTTCTTGTGGCCGTTGCCCATCATGTCCCACAAGGAAACGTCGTGGTGCATTTCGCCGAGCATGTGATTCATTTCATGGCAAAACGGCCCCATGTGCGAGAGGCGGGCGTGGCGCGCTTCGTCGTAATCGTTGGCGCCGCCGGTGAAGGTCCAGCGCTCGGAGGAAAAGAAGAACTCCGGCAGCGGCCGGGAATCACACACGCCGAAGAGCTTGGCGCCCTTGCCGCGGCGGTTGCCGGCGTAGATGAGGGCGAGGCGGCGCTGCGGCGTGATGCGCACATCCAGGCCGTGGGCGGCGGCGGCGGCTTTGGCATGCGCGTAGAGCTTGTCCCAATTGGCCGCGCCGAAGTAGGCGGTTTTGGGCGCGCCCAACGGAATCCAGCGCGGCAGGCCGGCGGCCGTGGAGTCGTTGAGAATCTGCACGACCGGCACGTATTTGCCGCGCGACATTTCGGCAAAGTAATCGACGAAGCTGCCGAACACCGGCTCGCCCTCGGGCGAACGCATGCCGGTGCGTTCGGTGAAGTAGAGGCCGCGCGCAGCCATCATGTTGTAGAAATCGCGCCAGCGGTGCACGCGGCTGTACGGAATGCGAATCCCGGCGGAATCATACCCCGCGTGCGTGACGTCGTCGAATTCCACCAGCAGCAGGGCCAGCGTGTCGGGCGCGACCGGCAGCTTGGGCAGCACGGTGAAGCTGCGCAAGTCCACCACTTTCTGCGCCTGGGCAGCGCCCGCGATCGACGACAAAAAGAGGCAAAGCAGCAGACCGCGGCGGGGGATCAGAAAAATGGCCTTCACTGGGCAATCCCCGGCCAGGTCGCAATCGGATCAGTGGAGCGTACGACGTGCATGCCGGCTTGCGCGAACCTGCGGAAGGCGGCGTCCGCCTCTTCGGTGTAATCGATCGCGCCCGGCACCACCACCGGCGAGGTGCAATCTTCCAGCAAGTAGACTTTTCGCGCCAGCGTGGGATCGGTGACCACCATTTCATTGAGCAAATCCGCGATGGTCCACGCCACGCAATGGCTCTTGGCTTGGCCGGCGATGATGACCAGATCGAACTCCAGCAGCTTGTTGATCAGCCGCGTGTTTTTATGGGCAATGGTTTTGCCGCCGGGGCCGCTCAGCACCTCGGGCCGCAACACGGAGTAATTTTCGGTGAGGGGATTGTTGCCCTTCACTTGAAAATCCGGCTGGCTGCGGCGCACTATGCTGTGAAAGAAGATGGCCTCCTCGACCGCGGAAACCAGGGCATGGCCGATGCCGCCCAGCATCGCGTGGTAAGGCCAGATGGTCAGCGCGTATTTGTCGCCGCGCTGCAGCGCGGCGACATAATGCTGCAGATACCGCTGCCCCTCCAGCACGTCGAGATGGAGATTGTCCGCCACCGCGGGATTGAATCGCCACTTGCCTTGCGCGACGTCTTCGGCGGCAATCAAGGTGTAAGGCGCGGGATGCTCACCGCGCTCATTCACCAAAAAAATCGCATGAAAGATCTGCATGGCCTGGTGCGTATCCATGGTGGGGCAGATTTGCGTGAGGCGATGCAAGTTGCGATAGATGAATTCGCACAGGCGGCGGTTGTCTTCCACTGCGCCCCGGCCCGACCGGCCGCCGACATACAACTCAAAGCCGGGGATGCAGAAGGTGTTCTGCACGTCCACCGGCAACAAGCAGATGCGAAAACGGTCATGCGACGCCGGCAGGAGGTTGTGCTGCCGCGCCCAAGCTTCGGCGCTCAGGGCGCGGTCTTGATAGGGCACACGCCAAACTTCACCGACGGTTTCCGGATTGAAATGCGGCGGAATGGCAAGTTCTGTTTGAGTCATGGATGCAATATTCTCCTGCAAGGTTTTTGGCATTGCGGCAACAACGGCTCCATAGTACAATTTCATTCACTAAAATGAAAGGGCGTTGATGCAAGTCTCTCCGCGGGCGCAGGCTGCGCGCGGACGCCGGTGGTTTCGAACGGCCGCCGGTGGCGCGGGCGCGCAGCCGCCATTCCGAGGCCCGGCACTTGCTTTCCTCGTTTCCGCTTGTTAGCTTGTCGCCACCCAAAAGACACTTCTGCCCCGCTGCTATCTGCCAGATCAGTTCGGCGTTTTTTCCAAGCTCCGCCCGGGCTGCCAGGAGGGGTGAAATGCCTGAAGGTCCCTGGCAACCCAATCCACCGGTGCCGGCCGGAGCGGTGTGATCTCATCGCTTGGGCGGCGCCGCATTCATGACACCGCAGTTCTGCTCATCAAAACCGGAAGTGAATCTGAACAAGGAGGAGGAGAGAAGATGGGATCTGTGCACGTTGTCGATGTGCTCATCATTGTCGGCTACTTTGCCCTTATGCTGGCGATCGGGTACTGGGCATTCCGCAAAGGCAAGGAGGAAAGCGCGGACTACTTTCTCGCCGGCCGAGACGTCGGCTGGCTGGTAGTCGGCGCCAGCTTGTTCGCTTCCAACATCGGCAGCGAGCATCTGGTGGGATTGGCGGGCTCCGGCGCTGCCGGCGGCTTGGCGGTCGGCCACTTTGAGTGGCTGGCCTGCCTCATTTTGCTGCTGTTGGGCTGGCTGTTCGTGCCCTTCTACTTGCGCAGCGGCGTGTACACCATGCCCGAGTTTCTCGAACAGCGCTACAACGCTGCAGCGCGCTGGTATCTGGCCTCGGTGTCGATCGTCGGCTACGTGCTCACCAAGATCAGCGTCACTCTGTATGCCGGTGCCGTGGTGATTCGCGAATTGACCGGCATGGACATGCTGGCCAGCGCCCTCGCCCTGGTGATCATCACCGGCATCTATACCATCGCCGGCGGCCTGCGCGCCGTGGTGTACACCGAGGTGATTCAAACCTTCGTGCTGATTCTCGGTTCGGTCACGCTCACGTTCTTGGGGATCGCCGAAATCGGCGGCTGGCAAAGCCTGACTGCCAAGCTGCCCGCAGATTTCTTCTCGATGTGGAAACCGGTGAGCCACCCGGATTTTCCCTGGACCGGCATCATTTTCGGCGCGCCCATTCTGGGCTTGTGGTATTGGTGCACGGATCAATACATCGTGCAACGAGTGCTCGCGGCGCGCAACCTCGAAGAGGCGCGGCGGGGCACGATCTTCGCCGGCTTCCTGAAGATCCTGCCGGTGTTCATCTTCGTGCTGCCCGGCATGATTGCGGTGGCGCTTTTCAGTGACATCACCTCGGCGACTGCCGACCGCGCCTTTCCCACGCTGGTCACGCGCATCCTGCCCATCGGATTGAAGGGCCTGGTCATCGCCGGCTTGCTGGCCGCGCTGATGAGCTCGCTCAGCTCGGTGTTCAACTCGTGCTCGACGCTCATCACCTGGGATCTCTACAAGAAACTGCATCCCAGCGCCACCGAGCGCCGGCTGGTCATGGTCGGCCGCCTCGCCACCGGCGTGCTGGTGGTGCTCGGGCTGCTGTGGGTGCCGTTCATGAAATACATCTCCTCCCAGTTGTACATTTATCTGCAAAGCGTGCAGGCTTACATCGCGCCGCCGATTGCCGCCTGCTTTCTTTTCGGCCTGTTCATCACGCGGCTGAACGGCATCGGCGCAATGACTTCGCTGGTGAGCGGCTTCGTGCTCGGTGCGTTGCGGCTGGTTCTGGAGCTGGTCAACGGCACCGACAAGACTGGGCTGGCGGACGGCACGCTCTGGGCGTGGATCGCGGAGATCAATTTTCTGCATTTCGCCGTGCTGCTGTTCGTGATCTGCACCGTCATCCTCATCGGCGTCAGCCTTGCAACCAAGCCACCGGCGGCCGGGCAGATTGCCGGTTTGACTTTTGCCACCGCGCCGGCATCGGACCGCACCGCGGCCGCGGGCGCCGGCATGAAAAAGCAGCATCAGATCAACCTCATCCTGTCGCTGGTTCTGGCTGCTGTCATTGGCGTGTTGTGGATCATCTTCGCCTAGCCCGAGCGCAGCCTGCCTTGCGCCGAACCTGACACTTCCGCAGAGGTTCTGCTTGTGCGGGAGTGTCAGGTGGATTTCAATCCGAGAAAGTTCTGCACGACATAGCCGGCGATTTGGGGATTTTCCTGCAGCCGGCGCACGGAATAGGCGTACCATTGCCGGCCGAAGGGCACGTAGATGCGCAGCCGATGGCCCGCATTCACGATGACGTCGCGCAGTTCCTCATCGACGCCCAGCAGCATTTGGAATTCGTAGGCGGTGGGTGGCAGTTTGAGTTCATCCACCAGGCGCATGCCGTCCCACACCAGCCGTTCGTCATGCGTGGCAATGCCGACGTAGGCACCGTTGCGCAACATCTCGTGCAAAAGGTAGGTGAAGTTCTTGTTGATCAACTCGCGGTTTTTGTAGGCAATGTTGCGCGGCTCGACGTAGATGCCTTTGCACAAGCGCAGGTTGGTGGGCTTGCCCTCCGCGACCAACTGGCGCACGTCCTGCAGCGAGCGCCGCAGATAAGCCTGGATCACGGTGCCGACGTTGCTGAACTCCCGGCGCAGCAGGTCATACACGCGCAGCGTGTCGGTGGTGCAGGAGGAATCCTCCATGTCGAGGCGGACGGAATTACCCAGGTCCTTCGCCCGCTGCACCACGCGCCGGACGTTTTCCACGCAGAAATCAAAATCCAGCTTCAGGCCGAACGCCGTCAACTTGATGGAGATGTTGCTGTCGAGCTTTTCGCGAGCGATGGTTTCCAGGGCTTGCAGATAATTATCGGCGTTGGCAATTGCCTCCGGGCGCAACGAAATGTGCTCGCCGAGAATGTCGAGGGTCGCCATCATGCCGCGCCGGTTGAGCTCGCGCACCGTGCGCACGGCATCTTCAATCTTGTCGCCGGCAATGTAACGGCTCGAGACGCGGCGCACCAGGGGCTTGGGCACCAACGGCAGCGCCATCACTACCAGCCGGTTGAACACATCCACGTTTTCCTCCTCCCGTCCGTCAAACACGATGATTGCGGCCGGCGGGCCGCCACCACAAGAATCCCATCACTTGCGCTGTTTGCCCCACACCTCAACATTCACCAGATTCGGCGGCTGTTGGCCGCGCAAACCGGCGATGAGATTGTTGGCCGCCATGCTCGCCATTTTTCCGCGGGTGGCAATGGTGGCGCTGGCAGTGTGCGGGGTCAAGACCACATTTTCGAGCGCCAGCAGATCGGGATGAACTGCGGGCTCGTTTTCGAAGACATCCAGGGCGGCGCCCGCGAGCACGCCCTGCCGCAACGCCGCCGCCAGCGCCGCCTCGTCCACCACCGGGCCACGGCTGGTGTTGATCAGATAAGCCGAGGGCTTCATCTGGCGCAGCGTTTCGGCGTTGATCAGATGGCGCGTGCCGGGGAGCAGCGGCACGTGCAAAGAGACAAAGTCCGATTCACGCAAGAGCTCCGCAAGCTCGACCCGGCGGGCGCCGATCTCCTGCTCCAGCACCGGATTGGTCGACTCATCCGCGTACAGCACCCGCATCTCGAAGCCGCGGCTGCGCAGCGCCATGGCATGGCCAATGCGGCCCGCGCCGACCACGCCGAGCGTGCGGCCGGTGACATCGCCGCCGAGAAACATGAGCGGGCCCCAGCCCTTGAACTTGCCCGCGCGCAGGAAACGCTCGGACTCGGGAATGCGGCGAGCAACCGCAAACAGCAAAGCCCAGGCGTGATCCGCGGTGGCTTCGGTCAACACCCCCGGCGTGTTGGTGATCAACACACCGCGTGCGGTGGCAGCCGCGAGATCGACATTGTCGAAACCGACGGCATGATTTGCCACAATTTTGAGCTGCGGGCCGGCGGCGTCCAGCAGCTCGCCATCGATGCGGTCGGTGAGCAGCGAAAGCAGGCCGTCGAGGCCCTTCACCTTGGCTAGCAGCTCGTCGCGGGTGAGCACGCGATCTTCGGTGTTCATCGCGAAGTCCGGATAAGCCGCACGCAGAAGGTCGAGACCAATTTGAGGAATGGGTCGCGTTACGTAGATTTTCATGATCGGCTGGGTTTGGTGAAAAGAAGACGTGTGTGGCGGGATATTCCGCCGGCCGGCGCGTGGCGCACGCCCCGGCCGGCGCAGCGGAATATCCTTCCGTGAAAAAGAAGCGCGAGGGGGAATCTCAGGCCGCGGCCCGCAGCAGGCGCAGATGATCCATGTACATGCAGTGATCCTGCACCACCTGGATGCCGGCGGCGGCGAGCTTGTGAGCCGCCTCCTGATGGCGAATGCCGGTCTGCATCCAAAACACCTTGGGTTTTGACTTCATCTGCAGCGCCTGCAGCGCGTGCGGCATGACGTTTTTAGGCGCACGAAAGATCTGCACAATGTCAACCGGTTCGGCAATCTCCTCCAACGCGGCGACACAGCGAATGCCAAACACCGATTCATAACGAGGATTCACGGGAATGATCTTGTAACCGCGGGAATGCAAATAGGCGGGAACACTGTGCGCCGCTTCGTGGAGCCGGCTTTCGTCCTTGATGCCAACCACGGCAATGACGTGGCTGTTCTTGAGAATGCCCCGAATCACATTGTCATCATCGATGATGAAGTCATGCCAAGCCATTTTGCCTCCTGAGTTGCTGGGTGAACTGCCTGCGATTGAATATCCTCCACTCCGAAGGGATCTGTACGGTTTTCCGCAGTACCAGTCCTGGCAAAACGTTCCTTGCAAATCATGGTGCGAAACCTGCGGCCGCCGCGGCTGGCCGGTTTTGGTAAAAAATGCAAGAGCCTGATCACGCTCCCGCGCGCTGCGGGCACATGTCAGGCTCTTCTGAGGTGTTCACTCGCGCTGTCCGCCGCGGCGGACGGCGCGCTCGAAACATAGATGAGCAACTTCTCCATCTTCACATCATCCTGTTGCATGCCGTGAACCAGCTTCCGGCAGGCTCAGCCCTGCCAGCTCTCCAACAGCTCCTTGATGATCACTGCATTGTTGCGCTGCGCATCCGAGGTGCCGTACAACAACGTCAACGGGCCCTCACGCGCCATCTGCTGCAGCCGCTCGAGCAGCGGCCGCTTGTCCCTGGCGCTCAGCTCGGCGCGGTAGCGTTGGCGGTATTGCGGCCATTGGTCGAGATCATAGCCGTGCCGCCACAATTCATAGGAGGGGGCGAGTTCCTGCAGCCATTGCGACACCGCGCCCGCGCGCGTGCTGACGCCCTCCGGCCACAGCCGGTCGACGAAGACACGCTGGCCGTCCCCGGCCTGCCGCTGCGCGTAAATGCTCTTGCATTGGATCATAAGCAAACAAAAAAAGGAAGCCATCAACTCATGACTTCCTTGTGTAATTCCCGCGATCCGTTCCTCACCGGCGCGGCATGGAACCGGGCCAGTGAGCGGGGCCAGAGTTGAAGCAGCGCGCTCAGCGGCTGAGGCCGAACGCCTGATAGTTGTAGTCAATATATTCCGCCCATTTTGCCGGCACTTCGCTCTCCGCGAAAATGGCTTGCGGCGGACACTCCGGCTCGCACGCGCCGCAATCGATGCATTCCTGCGGATGAATGTACAGCATCTGCTTGTATGCCGGGTCGCCTTCCTGCAATTGCGTCTTGTCCAGTTCATAAATGCAATCGACCGGACACACGTCCACGCACGCCTTGTCCATTACGTCCACGCAGGGCTCAGCGATGATGTATGTCATACTGCCTCCAATTTGCTGCGGTTCAATACGACGAAAAACCTTGCGCGATGAGTAACAGCCCTACTGCTTTTTGAACGGGCGCAATATAATAAACCCGCCTGTGCAGCGCAACTATTATTTTGCCGCTCAGGCAATTTCTTGTTGAAATTCAAAAACCTGCCCGTTATACTTCGCCCTCAAAAGCATTCCGCTCTGCCCCTGCGCTCATCGTCAAGCCGGGGTGGAGACAACTGCGCATCAGCCGAGGCGCCCGATGACCAGACGCACCTTCTTCGACAGAATTTTCGCCGCCATTTTTGGAGGAACCGGTCTCGCCTTCGTGGGATCGGCACTCGCCTACCTCTATCCCAACAAAAACTTCATCAGCGGCACACGCCAATTCTCCAACATGGCCGGCCAGCCCATCCTGGAAAAAGAAATCGGCGAAGGCCAGTTCAAAAGCGGCGTCGCGCTCGGCTCGCCGGCCATCGTCTACCGCCAAAACGGCGAATTGATCGCACTCTCCGCGGTCTGCACGCACCTCGGCTGCACGGTTTCCCATCTCGCAGAAGAGCAGATATTCCGCTGCCCGTGCCATGGCGGTGAGTATGATCTCGACGGCAGCGTGCTCGACGGTCCGCCGCCCCGGCCGCTGCCACGCCTGAACGTCAAAGTCGAGAACGGTAGAATCCTGCTGTCATGAACCCGGCCCGCATGCCGGATCAGTTTGCCGCCGCACCGGCTTCGCAGTGCGCGGCCGCGTGCGGCGCCTTTCCCACCACCAAACGTGAACGCTGGACCAAATCGGATCGAACCGCATGGCTGTGAAATCCTGGCTGGCTGAAAGACTGCCGCTTGAATTCGTTCGCCGCTTCGCGCTCGAACAACTTTCCGAGCCGCAACCCCGTCACGTCAACTGGCTGCATACGTTGGGATTCACTGCGCTGCTGCTGTTCCTGGCGCAGCTCGGCACTGGCCTGCTGTTGCTGTTCTACTACAAGCCCGGCGCGCAAACCGCCTACAGCAGCGTGCAATTCATCACCGAAAAAGTGACACTCGGCTGGTTCATCCGGCAGATGCACGTGTGGGGCGCGACCTTCATCGTCATCACGGTGCTGCTGCACCTGCTGCGCGTGTACTTCTCCGGCGCGTACAAGCAGCCGAGGGAATTGACCTGGATGGCGGGCATGGGACTGTTGCTCATCACCCTGCTGTTCACGCTCACCGGCTATCTCCTGCCCTGGGATCAAGTGGCCTATTGGGGCACGGTGGTCGCCACCGACAGCACCAAGGAAGTGCCGCTGCTCGGGCCATACCTGCTCGAACTGGTGCGCGGCGGCGAAACGGTGAGCGACTTGACGCTCACGCGCTTCTTCGCGCTGCATGTCACGCTGCTGCCCCTGGCCCTGCTCGCACTGCTGGCGTTGCACTTGTTCCTGGTGCGCTATCATCGCATCGCGCCGTTGACGCGCACCGATCAACCGCAGCCGAGCGATGAACAACTGCGCGCCGAGGGCGCCCGGCCTTATTATCCCGATCACTTCAAACGCGAGGTGCTGATCGCCTACAGCGCGCTCGCCTTGCTGGTGGTGGTTGCCCTCTGCAGCAAGCCGCATCTCGGCGCAGCCGCCAATCCGCTGGTCACACCCACGGGCATCAAACCGGAGTGGTATTTCCTGCCGGTGTATCAAAGCTTGAAATACGTGCCCGGCTGGCTGGGCGTGTTGGGCAATGGCGCGCTCGTGCTCTTCCTGCTGGTTTTGCCCCTGCTCGATCGCAACCCGGAGCGCCACCCGCGGCGCCGCAAGCTGGCCACCTGGGCGGGCATTCTCTTTCTTGCCGGCGGCCTGGTGCTTGGAATCCTCGGCCATCTCTCCGACACGACGCGCGAGATTTTCGGCAGAAAGGTGCATTTCAACAACCAAGGCATGCCGCACGTGGTGCCAGAGGACGACCCGTCGCAGCCATGATCGCACCGCTCAAGCATGGCCTCACCCTGGCAAGCCTGGCCGCAGTGCCGGTGATCATCGGCTGGCTCTTCTTTGCCGAGCAACTCGGTGCGGCAAATCACCAACACGATCTGCTTGTGCTCGGCAGCGCGTGGGCCGCTTCCGCAGTAGGCGTGGCTCTCGGTGCAGCGTATTGGGGAAAACGGGAGGGCGCGCAGAATTTGCGTTGGTTTTGGCCATGCCAGAACTGCCAAAAGCCACGCTTCATCGCGGCCTATCGCTGCTCACAGTGCCGCTCGGCGGCGCCGCTGCCGCCGGCCTCACGGCCGTTTCAAATCCTGCTGCGTGCGGGATTGGCAATGTTCTATCTGATTTTTTGGCTCTTGCCGTTTCTGCTCAAATAAAAGGGACGCCATCCTATGAACCAGAAAACCATGTCCTCTTCCCTCGAATTCATTCTGGCGATCATCGACCAGGCCTACGATCACAAATCGTGGCACGGCACCAACCTGCGCGGCGCCATTCGGGGACTTTCCGCCAAAACCGCAGCGTGGCGGCCCCATCCCAAACGCCACAACATTTGGGAGATTGTCACGCATGCGGCCTACTGGAAATATGCCGTGCGCCGCCGGCTGTTGGGCGAAGCGCGCGGCTCGTTTCCTCTGAAAGGATCCAACTGGTTCGTGCGGCCGCAAGAGTTGACCGAAGCCGCCTGGAAAGCCGACCTCAAACTGCTGGAGGAGACGCACCAGGCGCTGCGCGCCGCCATTGCCGGCCTCGCCCCCTCCCGGCTCCAGGAAATTCCGCCGGGAAGCAAGCTCAACAACTTCACCGTGCTCACCGGCATTGCGGCGCATGATCTCTATCACGCCGGGCAGATTCAATTGCTGAAGCGCCTGGCGGCCAAGCGCTGAAGCCGCAATTCACCGGCACGGTCAATGCCGCGCCGCCACAGACAATATCAAATGGGACGGCCTTTTTTTCTCATTCACTACGATTGGATTCCTATGAAACGATGGTCAATACCCGGCTTGCTTTGCGGAATGACGGCAGTGATGCTGCTCATGGTTGGTTGCCAATCGCAGCCCGCCTCGCAGGCGGCGTTTCGCGCTGCGTTGCTTTCCCCCGGCCCGGTAAGCGACGCCGGCTGGAATGCCAGCGCCTACGAGGGCCTGCTGCGCATTCGCGGCGAGTTGAACGCGGAGATTTCGCAAATCGAAGTGAAGACCCCCGCACAGTTCGAACAGGGTTTTCGTGATTATGCCAGCCGCGGCTTCAACATTGTGTTCGGCCACGGCTTCGAGTTTCAAGACGCGGCGGCAGCCGTGGCCCCGGATTTCCCCAACACGGTTTTTATCACCAGCAGCGGCACCACCGTGCGGCCCAATGTCGCGCCCATGGTGTTTGAAATCGAGCAGGCGACCTACCTCATGGGCGTGATGGCGGCGATGATGTCGAAATCGGGCAAGGCCGGCTGTGTCGGCGGTATGGAAATCCCCTCGGTGAAGAGCGGATTTCAGGCGCTGGCGGCGGGCGCGAAATCCGTCAAGCCGGACTTCGTCGTGGTACAGAGTTTCATTGGCAACTGGGAGGACGTGGGCGCGGCCAAGGAAGCCACGCTGGCGTTGATCGACCAGGGCGCAGACTTCATTTTTCAAAATGCCGATGCCGCCGGACTGGGTGTGTTTCAAGCGGCGCAGGAACGCCGCGGCGTCTACGCTTTTGGCTCCAACAAGAATCAAAACGAGGTGGCGCCACAAGTGATCCTGGCGAGCGCGGTGCTGGACGTGCCGCAGGCTTTTCTCAACGTTGCCCGGGCGGTGAAGGAGAAAACTTTCAAAGCCGAAATCATGCGCATGGGAATGAAGGAAAACGTCGTTGCCCTCGTGCTCAACCCCGCCCTGCAAGGCGCGATTCCCGCCGCAGTGGCAGCCCGGGTGGAGGAAGTCAAACAAGGCATTCTGGCCGGGCAGGTGACCGTGCCCATGGGATTCTAAAGCGGCAGGCCGCGAAATCATTCACTGCTACGGCGCCACGGCAGCATCCTTTGCAGCGGGTGGCCGCCTGCTGCTTACCACCCATTGCACATAGAGGCCATTGTACAAAACGATTACCGCTCCAATGAGCAGATTGAAGAGATCAGTGACTTCTTTGGGCGGCCAGTCCTGGCGATAGAGTTTGAAGCACACAAAAGCCACGAGAACTGCCGGGAAAAAATATGTGTACATGGGGCCTACGAACCGAATGAACCAGGGTCGCTGCGAATTTTCTCCACGCTTATAGGCACCGGTTTTACTGTAGTACGATTTGCCTTCCCGTGTGATCAGATCGTCGCCCATATTCGTGCAGATTTGTTGCTCCAATTGATCGATGTAACGATACTGCCGGTCGACGGAAATGGAACGCTGATAATAACTGATGACCAGGGAGAGCAGGAGAAACCAGGTGACACTGCCCAGGGCCTTGAAGTCAAGCAGCGGAGCGGCATCCGGCGGCGCGTCGAGCAGTCTGGCAACATAGCCATTGAACAAGTGGGCCATCGCATCCGGGCTGTAGGTATCGAGCGACATGCCGGCCAGCAGCACCAGAACGTAAATGAACAGCCGGTTGCGCATGCGCCAGTGATACAGGATATTTTGGAAAGTATCCTTGTGGTGATCCAGCAACAGTGTTGCGCGTTCAGTTTTTTTCATGGTTCTTCACCGCATGGCATTGCAACCTCCTACGCAGGTATTTTAGACAAGTCCGCAATTCCAGCCTGGCGGCAGCACGGAAATCTTCCCACGGGTAGAAACAACCCCGCCGCCAGCAAAACCTCCGCTGGATTGTTTCCCTCCTCTGAAAAACAGAAGACTGAAGCCTAGTTCATCTTTTCAGCTCTGGACGCCTGGGCGTGCGCTTTGGCCTTCCCTTGTTCCGGCGCGTTTCAGTGATGAGAGCTTGCTTGCTTGCTTTATGATGAGGCATTCGGTTTTGCCTCAGGCCACTTTCACGACGACGATCGTCGTATCATCATGGAGTTTGGCGTCGTCCACGAAACGTTCGACTTTCTGCAGCAGCCCGGCAATGACCCCGGCGGCAGAGGCGGAGGCCGGCAGCGCACGCAGCGCGTTCTCCAGCCGCGGATAATCGAACAACTCCTCCTGCGCGTTCATCGCTTCCGGCAGGCCGTCGGTGTAAAACACCAGCACATCACCGCTGTGCAGCGGCACTGCCAGCTCTTCGTATTCGACTTCCGGCAGAATGCCGCGCGGGAAGTGCATGCCGCCGACGCGCAGGTAAGTGATCTGCTCGCCGCGGCGCAACAGCGGTCGCGTCAATCCGGCGTTGGCGAAACGCAGGGTGCGCGTGGGCAAATCGATGACGCCGATGGCCATGGCGGTGAAGGCATTTGCCGGCGTTTTCACGTACATCACGCGATTGATGTTCTGGATGAGCGTGGCCGGCGAGTCGCTGCGGCCGATCTGCGCACTGGCCACGCCGCTGGTCAGCACGGCAGTCATCGCGCCCTTCATCGCCTTGTCGCTGACATCCACCAGCATGAAGCCGAATTTGGTTTTGCCGGCATCGAGCCAGAAATAATCGAAGAAGTCGCCGCCCACGTCCTCCGCCGGCCGGCAAATGCCGGCAACATCGCAACCGGGCACCCTGGGCGCGGCGGCCGGCATCAGGCCCATCTGCATGTCGTGCGCCGCTTTGAGTTCGTTCAGGATTCTTGCCTTCTCCAACCGCGCCGCCAGCTTGCGGCGATAGCCGCCATACCCCACGGCCACCACCACCAACGCGGTGAGCGCCGCGAACCACCAGGTTTCCCAAAACGGCGGCGTGACGGTGATGTGCACCGCGGCGCCGGTCTCATTCCACACGCCGTCGTGGTTGGAGCCTTTCACGCGAAAGACGTATTCGCCGCCGTCGAGGTTGGTATAGCTGGCATAACGCCGCGTGCCGCAGTAGATCCAATCTTCGTCAAAGCCATCAAGGCGGTAGGCATATTGATTCTTGGCGGGATTGGTGTAATCCAGCGCCGCGAACGAGAACGAAAAGAAGTTGTCGCGATACGACAGCTTGAGGTGTTCGATTTCGGAAATCGCGGCCGGCAGCGGCACGAGTTTGTCGAATTTTTCGAAGCCGGTGAGCACGACGGGCGGCACAAAGGGATTGTCGCGCACCTGGCCGGGATGAAAGCGATTGAAGCCGTTGATCCCACCGAAGAACATCTCGCCGCTCGCGCTGCGGCAATGAGCGCCTTGATTGAATTCTTTGCTCTGCAGGCCATCCGCGATATCGTAGTTGCGGAAGGTGGCGGTCGCCGGATCGAAGCGTGACAGGCCGTTGTTGGTGCTCAGCCAAAGCCGGCCTTCGTCATCCGCGAGGATGCCATAAACCACGTCGTTGGGCAAGCCCTCTTTTTCGGCATAGTGCGTGAAGCGGCCGGTGTTGTGGTCCAGGCGGTTCAAGCCGCCCCCCCATGTCCCCAACCACAGCACGCTGTCGGAAGCTGCATAGATTGAGAAGACCCGGTTCTTGCTCAGACTGCCGGCATCTGCAGGATCGTGCTGGTAGCGCCGGAACCGCACCGGTGCCTCGGCAAGCCCGGCAGCCAGAGCCGGGAGCACCAACTCATTCAGGCCGCCGTCTGTGCCGATCCAAAGCACCGGCGCCCCCTGCGCGTTCGATTGCACGTGCAACGCATAGATGCGATTGTGACTCAAGCTGGTCGAGTCTGCCGGATTGTGGCGATAGCGCGTGAAACGGCCCGTAGCCGGATCGAAGCTGTTCAAGCCGCCGCTGCCCGTGCCGATCCACAACAGCCGGCGGTCGCCATGCTGCGTTTCCGCAATCGCGCTGATGCCATTTTCACTCAAGCTGTAGGGATTCGCGGGATTGTGGCGGTAATGCGTGAAATGGTGCTGGCCCGGCGCCATTTTGTCGAGGCCGAGAGCGGTGCCAACCCAGAGATTGCCGGCATGGTCGTGAAAGACCGCGGCCACGCCGTCGTTGCTCAGACTACGGGGATCGCGGGGATCATGCCGATACGCCCGGAAGCCTGCGCGCTCTTCCTCATGGGCATACAGCCCGCCGCCGCCCGTGCCGATCCACATCGTGCGGCGGTCGCCCGCGCGCGCTTCATGAATGGCCATGACCATGTCGTGGCCCAGACTGTTGGGCCGCATGGGGTCGTGGCGAACATGCGCAAACTTGCGCCGCGCCGGGCTGAACTTGTTGAGGCCGCCGCCATACGTGCCGACCCAGAGCGTGCCGGAACGATCTTCAAGAATGGACCAGACATCGTTATTGCTCAGACTGCCGGGGTCGGCATCATCGTGCTGGTAATGGGTGAATTGCTGCGTGTTGAGGTCGAATCGTTCCAGCCCGCCGCCGGTGCCGATCCAAAGCACGGCAGGATCACGCGGAGAAACAAAGACCGGCCGCACCGTGTTGTGGCGCAAGCTCGCGGGGTCATCCGGGTCATGGCGAAACGAGGTGAGTTGCAGATTTTGCGGGTCAAAACGATACAAGCCGCCGCCAAAGGTGGCAATCCACAACTTGCCCGTGGCATCTTCCGCAATCGACCACACGCGCTTGTCACTCAAGGGCAGCGGCGGCCCTGCTTCTGAGTCGTAATTGACAAACTGCGCCTCCTGGCCGTCGCTGCCGGGGCCATCCGCCAGCACAAGCTTGCTCAAGCCGCTGTTGGTGCCGACCCACAAAGCAGATTCCTGCTGGCGCTGCGCAACGTGCAGGGCGCGCACAAAGTTGCTGCGCAAACTGGCGGCGGAATTGGGATCGCGGCGGTAGCGCACGAAGCCTGCTGCGGCGCTATCCAACCGATTCAGGCCGCCGCCTTGTGTGCCCACCCAGAGCACCGATCGCCCAGCCACGCGCGAAGCAGTAATGGTAGTGACGGTGTTGTGGCCCAGACTGCGCGGATCGTTGGGGTCATGTAGATAACGCGTGAATTTCTCAGTGCGCCGGTCGAAGCGATTCAAACCTTCGCGGGTGCCCACCCAAAGACTGCCATCCTCCTCCTCGTGCAGGGCGAGTATCGTGTTGTCGGAGAGGGCGTGGGGATCATCGTTGTCGTGCTTGTAGACGGTGAATTCGTAACCGTCGTAGCGGTTGAGGCCATCATAGGTGCCGATCCACATGAAGCCCTTGCGATCCTGCAGAATGCAGGTGACGACGCTTTGGGAGAGGCCTTGTTCGAGGGAGATATGCTCAAACGAGACGGCAGCAGTCTGGGCGAAGAGGCCGCGAGCAAAACCGGCGCAGAGCGAGAAAATGAGAAGCAAGTTTTGGGGAGAAGTGGCAGGCATGTTGGGAAAGCCAGGTATTGGACTCATTGCGGTTTGATTGGTGTTGCTTTCGGCTTTGTCATTCTGCAATCATCCTCTCCGGCGCTGGCATCATCTTGCCATGAGCAGGGCGCCAAGTGGCAGGTACGTTCCCGGCAGGAAGACAGTGCTTTACAGCTTCCCCACAAACTCATCGAACAAAAACCCCGTATCGACCGGGCCGGGCGAAGCCTCCGGATGAAATTGCACGCCGCTGAATGGCTGGCGGCGATGACGAATGCCCTCGTTGGTGCCGTCGTTGGCGTTGAAAAACCACGGCTCCCACTCCGGCGGCAGCGTGTTTTCATCCACCGCGTAGCCGTGATTCTGCGAAGTGATGAAGCAGCGCTTGCTGCCCACCAGCACGCAGGGTTGATTCTGGCTGCGATGGCCGAATTTCAACTTGAACGTGTCGGCGCCCGCCGCCAGGCCCAGAATCTGGCTGCCCAGGCAAATGCCGAAGAGCGGCCGATTCTGTTCCAGCAACGCGCGCACGGTGGCAATGGTGGCGCCGCACATCTTGGGGTCGCCGGGACCGTTGGAAATCACCACGCCGTCGCAGCGTTCGCGCGCCACCGGCCAGTCCCACGGCACCACCGTGACGGCCAGGCCGCGGCGGAGCAGGCAGCGAATGATGTTGTTTTTGCAGCCGCAATCGATCACCACCACGTGCTTGGCGCCGCTGCCATGGCGTTGCGGCTTGGTCACGCTCACCTGCGCCACCAAATTGTCGCGGTTGGGATCATGGAACTCGTCGATCTCTTCTTCATGAATGAGCTTGCCCAGCATGGTGCCGTGGCGCCGCAGCCTCTGCGTGAGCGCGCGCGTGTCGATCCCGGCAATCGCCGGTACGCCGTTGGCCTTGAGCCAGGCAGCGAGCGACTCGCGGGCGTTCCAGTGGCTGAATTCGAGCGAATGCTCCGCGACCAACAAGCCGGCGATTTGAATACGCGCAGATTCAAAAGCGGAATCAATTCCAGCCGCGGCACCGGCAGCGGGCACGCCGTAGTTGCCGATGAGCGGGTAGGTGAGCGTGAGAATTTGGCCGCGATAGGAAGGATCGGTGAAACACTCCGGGTAACCGACCATGCCGGTGTTGAAAACGACTTCGCCGGCGACTGAAGCCCGGGCGCCAAACGCCGTGCCGGTGAAGATGCTGCCGTCAGCAAGAACGAGTTTTGCATTCATCGCAGAGTCCTGGGGGCCGCGACCCGCACGCCGGCCGAAAAGGCCCGGCGGCCGGTGCCCGGTGGTTTGCCCGCCGGTGGTGACGGTGGAATTGCGTGAGCTGCGCAGACCGCAAGGTTGATTTCAGAACAGCGTGTAGATGAACGGCGCGAGCGCCGAGCCTTCGGTGAGCACGATGAGCAGACTGAGCGCCAGCAAAACGAAGACAATCGGCGCCAGCCACCACTTCTTGCGCACCCGCATGAATTCCCAAAACTCGGCGAGAATCGCTAACTTGCCCATGAGAAGCTCCACTAAGGATGTTCACTCTCACATTTGTTTGAACCGCCAAGACGCGAAGTCCGGCAAGAAGAAGATTGGGGTTACTTCGTCTCCTGGCCGCGGACCGTCGATACTGCATGCTCCGTCTGGGATCGAACCTTGCCCTCAGGTGTTGATCGCCAGCAGATAAAAATAAACCAGCGGCGCAACCAGCATCTCGCTGTCAAAGCGGTCGAGAATGCCGCCGTGGCCGGGAATGAGTTTCGAGGAATCCTTCACCCCGGCGTCGCGCTTGAACAGCGATTCCACCAGATCACTCATTTGTCCGAACACGCCGATGATGACGCCGATGGCCACCGCATCCGGCACGGTCAGTTCCTGCACGAAGGTCTGTTGGCAGGCAAGTGCCGACAGAATCGCGAAGACAAAGCCGCCGACGGCACCGGCAACGGTTTTCTTCGGGCTGACGCGCGCGAACAGTTTACGCTTGCCGAAATACATGCCCACGAAATAAGCCGCAGTGTCGCAGATCCAGATCACGGCAAAGAGCATGATGACCCAGGTGCCGGCCGCGCTGTAGTTGCTGCCGGTGAGACGGGGCAATTCACGAATCGCCACGAGAAACGACAGCAGGCCGGCGACATAAGCCATGCCGAAAACCGTGGCCGCGAGATTGACCAGCGGGCCGCCCTCGCCGGCGGGTTTGGTGAAAAGCTCCACGATCAGCAACGCCACCAACACCGCCATGAACCACAGCCACAGCATGTCGCCGTAGCCAAAGTAAATGGCCACCGGCAAGGCCACGCCGCCCGCGATGCCGAGCCAGCGCTGCGGCCGCGCCTGTTTGTGTCGCGCCAGGTCGTAGAATTCATACAAGCCCAGACCGACCACCACCGCGATGAACATCAAAAAGAACTGCCGGCCCACCCAAATCGCTGACACGATCAGCGGAATGAAGATGATGCCGACTGCCACGCGCTGCCCGAAATTGCGCCAATCCAATTTCCTTCCTCCCTTCCTCAGATTTTCACCAAGAACGGTGCTGTCATGACGTGGGCGCCGAGGCGCTCTCGTTTCACCGCTGCAGCCGGCCGCGCAGCTCCGCAATGCTGCCGAGGCTTTTGGCCGCCAGATAACGCTGCAACCCCTCCGCCACCTGCACGGCGGTGCGCGGATCAACGAAGTTGGCCGTGCCGATCTGCACCGCGGTGGCGCCCACCAGAAAGAACTCCGCCGCATCCTGCCAGGTGCGAATGCCGCCCATGCCGATCACCGGAAGGCGCACGGCATTCACCGTTTCATACACTTTGGCCAGCGCGATCGGTTTGATCGCCGGCCCGGAATAGCCGCCGACAACCGTGTTCAAGCGCGGCCGCCAGGTTTCGAGGTCAACCGCCATGCCGGTGACAGTGTTGATCAAGGAAATCGCGTCTGCGCCGGCGGCCTCCGCGGCCCGCGCGATTTCGCTCACGCGCGTGACGTTGGGCGTGAGCTTGGGGATCACCAGGCGTTGCGTGAGGCGGCGAATGGCGGCTGTGGCCGCCGCCGTGACTTCCGGTTTCTGGCTGAATTCCAGGCCGCCCTCCTTCACGTTGGGGCAGGAGAAATTCAACTCGTAGCCGGCAATGCCTTCCTGCTGCTCGAGCACCGTCACGACTTCCTGGTATTCTTCCAGCGTGCGGCCGGCAACATTCACGATGATCACATTGGCATGCGCGCGCAGATACGGCAGTTTCTCAGCTACGAAGCTGTGCACGCCGACATTCTGCAAACCGATAGAATTGAGCAAACCGGCGGGCGTTTCACACAACCGCGGTTGCGGATTCCCCAAACGCGGGGTCGCGCCGATCGACTTGGTCACGATCGCGCCAATGCCGCGCAAATCAACCAAGTCTGCCGCCTCCTGGCCGTAGCCAAACGTGCCGGAGGCCACGAACACCGGTGTGGGAAACTCCACCCGTCCGATTTGAATGCGCAAGGGGCTCATCAGTATTGCTTGTTTTGCTTCCGCTGTGATCGCCGGCAATGCCGCTGCCAGGCAGCTTCAGGAATTTGTCATGGTACCGGCATTTTCACCGCCGCCACACCAAGCACACGGACAAAAACCAATCCCGGGAAAAGCTCAGAATTCTCGATGCCTGTGCGCGAGTCTTTGCTTTTTGATTCCGCGCTGGAGAAATCGAACCGGACGGCCATTTTCGGCAACTCAGTGTCCAGCGCCGTACCGAATCTGATCGGACTCGAAAACCGGGCCATCCAGGCACGCCAGCAAGTACCGGCCGAGCTGCTGCACGCCCTGCGCCGGTTCGAGGTTGCAGCCCATGCAAACGCCAAAGCCGCAACCCATGATGGTTTCCACCGCCACTTGCGCGGTGAGATCGGCCGCGCGGCAGAGTTCAGCAACGGCGGCCAGCATGGGCATGGGGCCGCAGGCATAGACCTGGCGCGCCGCTCCAGCGGCCGGCTGTTGCAGCCAGTCCTGCAGCAAGCCGGTAACGAAGCCGTGATGGCCGGCGCTGCCGTCGTCGGTTGCCAAAGCCACTGTGCCGCCCAGGCGCTGCAATTCCTCCTGGCCCCACAACTCTGCGGCCATGCGACAGCCGATCAACGCGGTGAATGAGAGGCCGCGCTGTTGCAACGCAGCCGCCAAAATCGGCATGGGTGCGATGCCCAAGCCGCCGGCCACCAGGGCAATGCGCGCTTCTTGTTGCGGCAATTCAAAGCCGCGGCCAAGCGGGCCGATTACGCTCAAGACGGTGCCGGGCCGATGGCGTGTGAGCAGGCGCGTGCCGAGGCCGATGGCCTTCCACAACACGGCAATGCGGCCCTGGCTGCGCTCCACCTGGCAGACACTGAACGGCCGGCGCAGCAGCGGCGTGAGTTGCTCCACCGGCTGGGCTTGTGTTTGCAGGTTGACAAACTGGCCGGGCTGCACCACGGCGGCGATCGCAGGCGCGTGCAATTGCATCAAAAAAATGCCCCGTGCAACTTCGTCGTTGGCAATCACGGGGCATTCATAAATGCCTTTGTGCGGGGTTTCCATCATGGGCGGCCGCTGGTGCGTGCATCATTTCTTTGGTGGTTTACAACTTTGGAGGAACATCGTCATTGCCCTGCTCTTCTTCCGGTTCTTCCGCCTCCACTTGCTGCTCTTCCTGCTGCTGCGGCGGCGGTTGCACTGCCGGTGGCTGCTCCCGCTCCCGTTCCCGTTGTACGGCTGGTGGTGGAGGGGGACCGGCTTGGCGATCCTGCTCGATGCGGGCGCGCAGAGTGTCGCTGGCGGCGGCAGTGCTGCTGTCAACGGGCGCGGCTTTGGTGGTGTCCGCATTGACCATCTGCTTTTCAAAGGCGGTGACCTTTTTGCGCACCTTGTTGGAATAGGAGGAGCTGGGGAATTTCTCAATCAATTGCTTGTAGGCAGCAAACGCCTGGGCGTTGTCGGTGAGCTTGTTTTCATAAATCCAGCCGATGGCAAACAGGGATTTCGAGCTGAGCTCTTCATCTTCCTTCTGTTCGACGAGATCCTGCAGCAGGCGAATGGCGGTAAGCGGATCGCCGCCGGACACCCACAGCGATTCTGCCTGCTGGAATTTCTCCCGCGCCGAAGAGGTGGTTTGCTCGGCGGCGGCCAGCAGGCCCAAGCGGCGGCGCGCTTCGCGGCCGTGACGGGTGTTGGGATATTCGTCCGCCAGCGCCTGCAGCAGGCTGTCGCGCGTCGCCAGGCCGGTGGAATCCTGCGAGGCCTTGAGGATGGCGAGCGCGTAGAGCGCAGCAGCGGCCGCCTCGGTGTCGCTGAAGTCGCGCACCACCGATTCATAGAGAGAATAGGCCGAATCCGGCATCTCGAACTGATAGAAGTATAATTCCGCCAGATTGATTTTGTTGTTCGCCAGTTCGGCGCGCAATTTCGCGGGATCGCTGGAGAGCGCGAGCTTCTTGGTGGGCAGGCGCCGAATCGATGCGCGGGAGCTTCTGCGATTCTCGGTCACGCCCTCCGCTGGCGGCAGAGCGCTCAAGCCGTTGGGTGATTGCTGCTGCAACAACAGCAGGCTGAGGGCGCTGTTCAATTTCAGCAGATCATCGATAGCCTTGGAACGCTGCTGTGCCGCATTGGCGTATTCCGAGCGGCTGTTTTCGGTGCGGACTTTGTCGAAGAACTCTTTGGCCTTGGCATAGTCGTGGCGGTTGCGCTGATACAAATCCCCCAGCACGAAATAAGCTGCGGCCGAGGCCTCGGTGCGCTTGTCATTGGTGTTGATCAGCGCAAACAGATCTTCCGCTTCTTCGACCTTGCCCTGGCGCAGCTTGCAATCCGCGATCTCGAAGCGCACCCACGCCAGGTCTTTGTGCGTGCTGAATTCCTTCTGCATGCTGTTCAATTTGATCAGGGCCTTGTCGTAGCTGCTGTCGGCTTTGAGCGCACGCGCGAAGGAGAGGCCGGCGTGGAATTTGACGTCGATTTCAACATCCTGCTTGCCGGCTTGATAGTAGGCCTTGGCGGCCTCGTGAAAGTGTTTGAGCTTGAAGCGGCATTCGCCCCAGCGCAGATAGGCTTCGGCGCGCAGTTTCTTGTCGGAGAGCCGCTTGGCCGCCGGCTCGAACAGCCGCGCGGCCGGTTCGTACTGCTCCTGGCGATAGTAAATCTCGCCGAGATAATATTGCGCGCGGTGGAGAATGTCGCCCTTCTTGCGGCCGGCCTGCAGCTCCTTGAGCACGGCTTCGGCATTGGTGAAGTCTTCCTGCTCGATGTAGGTGCGCGCCTTCCACAAGCGGGCGAGCGGAACCAGATCGCTTTTGGGGAAGAGAGAGATCAGCTCGTTGAACTTGCGCAAAGCCTGGGGATATTCCTGCTTGTAGAAGAAGCATTCGCCCAGCATCAGCAGGGTGTCGTCGACGTACTTGGAGTTGGGATACACCTGCAGGATTTTCGAGCCTTTTTCGATCGTCTTGTCCAGTTTTTGAATTTCGGTCGAAGTGGGCTTGTCCGCCGTGATCGGCCGGCGCTTGTACTCTTCAATGGCCTCTTTGTAGAGCCGTTTGGTGTTGTAATAAGTGTTGAAATAGGCGCATCCTGCAAAATTGAACAGGCAAACGCCGGCGGCCAGCAGAAAACGAATCTTCATTTTGAACATCGATGGCAAGTTCTCTTCCCGAAGTTGTTCGGCCGGAGGCGGCGCTTCATGAAGCGGCACCGGCCAGGGCAACAAGCAGAGCCGGCAGAATTTCGCCTGCCGGTCCCTGCAAAAACCAGTGCGCTTGCGGCGTCAATGGTGTTCTTTCCGGATTGATCTCCACGACGGCAGCGCCCGCGGCGCGCGCGACATGGGGCAACTGCGCGGCAGGATAAACCAGCGCGGAAGTGCCGATGGCGAAAAAGAGCGTGCACTCCTCCGCGGCGTGAAACGCCCGCCGCAACGCGGCTGCCGGCAATTCTTCACCAAACCACACCACTGCCGGCCGCCGCAATCCGCCGCAGCCGCAATAAGGCAGCCCCGCGCGCCAAACCTCGGTCGCGCCCTCCGCTTGCACGCCGCATTGCAGGCAACGGCTTTCAACCAGATTGCCGTGCAGCTCGATCACCTCCCGCGCGCCCGCTTGTTGATGATAGCGATCGACGCATTGCGTGATCAAAGTGAATTGCTGGACGTGCCCGGCCAGTTCCGCCAGTGCGGCATGTCCGGCATTGGGGCGATGCTGCGCGACCTGCTCCCGGCGGTGTTGGTACCATTCCCATACCAAATGGGGATTGCGTTCGAAGGCCTCGGGCGTGGCCAGGTCCTCGGCGCGCTGATTGCGCCACCAGCCGCCGGGTCCCCGAAACGTCGGCAAACCGCTTTCCGCCGAGATGCCGGCGCCGGTCAACGCCGCCACGCGCGCCGCGCGCTCGAGCCGCGCGATCAGTTTGTCGTCAAAGGTATGCAAGTCAAAGGCTCGGTTCACCGCATGCCGCCACTGCCGCAAGTCTTCACGGCCGCATGACACCGCGCTCCAGCAGCAGCAGCGAGGCAATTCCGACGATTCCGCCGGCAAACAGCGCCGGCCACAACAAAAGCGGCAGAAGATACAAAATCTGAATCTGTTGCACAATCAATATTCCTGCCAGGCTGAGCTGCGCGAGCACATGGGCAAGCGCGCCCAGCAAACTCACGCCCACCACGCTGAACATGGCGCGGCCGTAACGCTGCGCCAGCGCCATCACCGCGGCCGCAGCCAGGCCGCCCGCCAGCGACAGCCAAAAGCCGGGATTCAAAAACGTGCCCAGCAGCAGGCTTCCCAACAGCACGCGCAGCACCGTCACCGTCACCGCCAGGCCCGGCCCGAGAGTGTATAATGCCAGCAGCGTGGCAATATTCGCCAGGCCCGGCTTGGCCCAGGGCAGCGGCCGGGGCAAAAAGGCTTCGAACAGAAACATCACCAAACCGAAGCCTGCCAGCAGCGCGCCGCGTGCGAGCAAACGGGTGCGGTGCAGCGATTCAGTAGGTGATGGCATCGAGATCGTTTTGCCGCTGGCCGGCAAGCAAGATGACCACATGATTGGGAACGCACACCAGCATTTGCCCGGAGCGGGAAACATAACCCTGCCGCACGCAAAACTGATTCGGGCAGGTGCTGGCTGAAATGCGCAAGCCCGCCGCCGCCACCTCCACCGTCATTTTGCCCAGCCCGCCGTTCACCGTGAAGCGCTGCGCCTGCTGCATCTCAACTGCACGCTGCAGGACATTGTTGACAAAAACCTGCGCCGAACGCGCGTGGCTGTTTTGCCCGCCCCAAGCGGGCAACCAAAAACTGGCGAAGGCCAACAGCCCAAATAAGCCGGCGACCAGATAGTCACCCCAGCGCAACTGCTGCCGCAGGCGTTGGCGCAAAGAGAACGGGAGCGCGGGGTTGCCGTGCAGGCCGGCAGCGGCGGTTCTCAGAGGCACGGATCTTCGGGTCGGAGCGTGGGTCATTGCTTGCGGGGAGAGCGCTCAGGGCGTAATCAACTTTTGCAGCGCTTCGAGTTTTTGGCGGGCCTGTTCGCGATACTGCAGCGATTGCGCATGATCCGGGTTGAGCGCGAGCACGCGATCCCATTCCTTGATGGCGTTGTCATAATCTTCATTGGCATAATGGCTCAAGCCGCGGTTGAAGTGCTGTTCAATGACGAAATTGAGCTGGCGCTGCGCATTGTCGAGATAACGCTTGGCCTCGGCGTGATTGGGATCGCGGGCGAGCACGCGGTCGAACAGTTCCATCGCCTGCAGAAATTGGCCGCGATTGTAGTAGCGCTCGCCTTGTTCATACAAGTCCTTCAAGTTGATCATCGACAGGGCTTCATTGCGCTTGCTGACCGCGAACCGGTTGGTGGGATCGAGATCGAGCACACGCTCGAAGGCTTCCACCGCGCGCTGCCACAGCCGCGCATCGAAAAGCGACAGGGCGTTGCGCATCAGGCCTTCGAGGCGCGTGCGTTTTGCCTCGGCCAGGCGCTGGCGGTAGGCCGCAGCTTCGCGATGGCCGGGCGACATGTTGAGAATCGCCTGAAAGTGCTCGGCGGCCGCGGCCAGATCACCCTGCTGAAACGCACGCTCGCCGGCTTGCATGCGCACGGCGATGAACTCGTCGATGCGGCCCTGCAGCGCTTGAATCTCGCGGCGGGCAGCCTCGTAATCCGGGTCATTGTTCAGAATCTGGCGATAGAGATTGTAGGCGGTGAGATATTGCTGCCGCTGCTGCCAGCGCTGCGCCTGCGCGAACAGTTGATCGTTCTGCTTCTGCTGCTGCTCCAGGCCGGCGCGCGCCTTTTCCAACGTGGCGAGCGCCTCTTCGTGTTGCGGCGACAGGCTGAGCGCCTCTTCGAAAGCGGAAATGGCTTTGCGATAGTTTTTCTGGCTGTAGTAACCCAAGCCGCGCAGGAAAATCTCCTCCGCTTGTTTGACGCGCAGCTCCCTGAGTTGCGCCAGATAGCTTTCCACGCGCGGATAGTTGGGCCGCACGAGCAAGACGTTGTCGAAGGCCTTGTGCGCGACTTCGTAGTTGCCTTCTTCGAAGGCTTGCACGCCGCGGGTGTAAAGCTGATTGAGATAAATGTCCAGCCGCGGTTGCAGCACCGCCAGCCGGCTGCGCGCGTGCGGGTGGCGGCGGTCCATTTTCAGCACCTGCAGGTAATTGAGCGCCGCGCTGATGTACCAGTGCTTGTGTTCATACGCGCGCGCCTCGCCGATCAATTTCTGAATCTGCCGGTCTTCGGAGTCGACTTTGATTGCGAGCGCGCGCAGCAGTTGCCGCAACTTGGCATCCTCCGGCTCATAGACGCGATAGTGCCGCATCTGGCGCAGGGCGGCGCGATAGTTTTGCGCCTCCGCCAGCCGCGTGCCTTCTTCGTAATGCTGCTGTGCCCGGCTTACCGGACTGGGACCCAGCCGCAGGCTCATGCCGCCGCGCAGGCGTTCATCCGCAAATGAATAGGTCAAATCAAAGGCATAACGCTCGCTGAGCAGGGCGAGACCCACTGCGCTGCGCCGGCTCTTGAAATCAGTAATGGAGGAATAGAGGGCAAAATTGGGGAGTACCGGCACGGCCAGACCCAGCCGCGAGAAGGGATCGTCATCCTGCCACTCCAGCGAGGCAAACAAGGAGGGCGCGCGCGTCCCCGGTCGCAGCGCCATGCTGCTCTTGTAGTAAGTTCGCAGCCGCCGGTCGCCCAGGGCGATATCGCTCGCCTGCACGGCCAGCGCAAAACGATAGGGCGACAGCGGCGAATTGAAGGCGACGTGACTGCCCAGCTCTTCGGAAACCGGCAAGCGGCCGCCGAAGGGATGCAGAATCAAACCGGCGGTGGCGGTGGTGAACGTTTCTTCGTCCGCCTCGCGGCCGGCGCGATTGCCGTGCAGCGCCAGGCCGAGCGAGAAAAACGGCGCCCAGGTCTTGCCCCAGCCCAGGCTCAAGCGCTCGAGCTCACGGCTGCCGTCCGACAGCTTCATCACACTGGCGCCCACACCACCCACCGCCGGCCAAAAACCGGCGGCGCCGGCGCTGGAAAGCGTGAAGGCTTGATCGATGCTCAAGGCAAACTGCGCCTCGCGCAGCGCCGAAAGCAAAGCGGGGTTCCACGCCGTCGCCAGCGGATCAGGTGCCGCGATGAGGTGAGCGCCCCCCAAGCCGGTCAGACGCGCGGCGCGGCCGTCATTGTCGAACAAGGATTGGGCCGGCAGGCGCGCGCCGGTGAGCAGAAGGGCCAATGCCCAGGCGGCTGCGACCCGGCCACCCCGCGCAGGTTGACGCCGGCGGCAGTCTTTTTCGCAGTACGATCTCAAAGCTCATCATCCATTTCGTAACCGATTTCGCCGATTTCCACCGGTTTGCTGCGGCCCTTGACCACAATGGAATCCAGGCGATTGATGGTGTAGGCGCCGTTCAGACTGCCGGCAATGTTGTATTCGGCAATGATCTGGCCGCTGCGCGCGAGGTTGCACAAGCGGTTGGCGATGTTGACGACGTCGCCGATCACGGTATAGTCCATGCGATTCTTCGAGCCCATGTTGCCCATCACCGCCAGGCCGTTGTTGATGCCGATGCCGAGCTCGAAAGTCACTTCCCCGGCAGCGCGGCGCTGGCGGTTGAGCTCTTTCACCGCACGCTGGATTTCGGTGGCGGCGCGCACCGCTTCTTCGATCATACGCGGCCCCTGAAACACCGCCATGATCTGGTCGCCCATGAATTTGTCCACCACCCCGCCATTTGCCTCGATGATGCGCGTCTGCAGGTCGAAGTAGATGTTGATCAACTTGATGATTTGTTCCGGCTCGGAGTCCTCCGCGATGGCGGAAAAGTTGCGAATGTCGGAAAAGAGAATGGTCACGTTGCGGCGCTCGCCTTCGTACGGCTCGACGCGATGGCCGCCGCGCTGGTGGATCATCTGCACGGTGAGCTTGGAGAGGAATTTCTGCATCTGCAGCTTTTCGCGGAGATGGATGATCATGTTGTTGAATTCGCGCGCGAGCTGGCCCAGTTCGTCGTTGCTGCGCGGCCGCAGACTTACCTCCAAATTGCCGTTGCCAACTTCGCGCGCGGCGCGTGAAAGCGCATGAATCTCATCGACCATCTTCTGCGCGAAGAAATAGATTACCCACACCGAGACCACGATCACCAGCGCCGCCATCGCCAGAATGCGGCGCTGCGTGTTGACGATCGGCTCGGTCAAAACCTGTTTGGCAAAGCCGACGCAACCCACGCCCAGCAGCGGCTTGCGGCCGGCGCCGGCATCCATGCGCGCGGTGATGGGATAGTAAAATTCGTAGTAGGATTCATCCTCGTGCACCGTCACCGCCTCCTGCTGCGCCAACGCTTCGAGCGTGGCCGGTGCCAGCGCGTGGCCGGTCTTGATGGAATCCGAGGTCGCGATCAGCGCGCCGGTGCGGTCGAAAATCAGGATGTATTGCAGCCCTTTGACGCCCATCTGGCGGGTGCGAGTGACTTCGAGTTGCACTTCGGTGCGGTTGTTGAGCAGCAGGCTGCTGTAGATGCTCTGGCTGAGTTTTTTGAGCAGGTAGGTGCACGTCTCCATGGTCGCGTTGTCCAAAACGCGACGCTGAATCGGCAGAATCAGCGCGCTGAAGAACACAATCACCATCACGACGATGATGGCAATGTTGATGCTGAGCTTGTATTTGATCTCAAGCCCGCTGAAGAATTCCAGCACGCCGGCGGCAGTGTGCTGCCACCAGTTTTGCGGTTTCTCGAGCGACGGCAACCCAAACTCTCCTTACGCGGCGGCCTCCAGCACCCGTCTGGCCCACCCCCGGTTACTGTGAGAGATCTTCGACTTTGATCTCCTGCTGCGGCACCGGCGGCGGCACCTGGGCGCGCAGATACCAGAACAGCCAGCCCAGCGCCAGCAGCAGAATTACCGGCCGCCACACCGGCGTGCGGCGCGCTGCCGGGCGTGAAAACCGGCTTTGCTCCGCCAATGAAGCGCAGGCTGGGGTCTCAGGCTCAACCGATCGTGATTGCAGAAAACGAGGCTGGTATGCGAAAACGCGTGGTTTGCGTGGCTTTGGCAAAAGCACCATCAGCATTTCTCCCTCGTCGCGAGTTTTCCCGCCTGGCCGAGTTTCGGGCTTCTAAGGCTCAAAAAAATTAGGGGTAAAACGACATCGTCGCATTCCCCTAAGCTTCGCAGCGAGTTGTTGCTACAAGCAGACGTGGAGGCCGGCAATGGTTGTTCGAAAAATTGTTGCGGCAAAGTAACCAAATCCCCTTTCAGAGTCAAGCCTCATTTCGACCCCTGCTGCGAAGATGCGACAGCGCCGGCGTCCGAAGCACCGCATTTTTCCTGTTGCTCACGACCATGGCGCTGGCTATATTCCGCCTTCTCAAAAACCGAAAGACATGTTCAACTTCACACTTCCACAAGTTCAGGCGCGCTTGGCGGCCATGCAGGGCCGGCGCATCGCCGTATTCGGCGATTTCATGCTGGACCGCTATCTCTGGGGCGAAGTGGCGCGCATCTCGCCGGAGGCGCCGGTGCCGATCGTCGAGATCGTCGACGAAACCGAGCAGCTCGGCGGCGCGGCCAATGTCGCCAACAACCTGGTCTCCCTGGGCGCCACCCCCTTGCCGGTCGGAGTCGTGGGTGACGACCGGGCGGGCAGCCGCCTGCTCGCCCTGATGCAGGAGTCCGGTTTTTCGGTGGCCGGCATGTTGACCGACACCAGCCGGCCCACGACCCTTAAAACGCGGGTCATCGCGCACAACCAGCACGTCGTGCGCACCGATCGCGAATCCCGCGCCCCGCTTTCCGAAAGCATGCAGGCCAGACTGTTCGATCACGTCTGTGATCTGATGCCGCGTTTGGACGGCCTGGTGATCGAAGATTACAACAAGGGCGTGATCGTCCAGCCGCTGCTCTTCCGCTTGATTGCGCTCGCCCGCGAACACGGGTGCCTCGTCACCGTGGATCCGAAATTCAACCATTTCTTCGATTATCGCGGTGTGACGCTGTTCAAGCCCAACCGCAAGGAAACGGAAGAGGTGCTGGGCAACAAGCTGAATTCCGAGGAGGAGCTGCGGCGCGCCGGCGAGCTGTTGCTGCACCGGCTGGCCTGCCGCCATGTGCTCATCACCCTGGGCGCCGAAGGCATGGCGCTCTTTCGCGGCCCCGGCGACATGCTGCGCATCCCAACCCGCGCCCGCAAAGTGCATGACGTTTCCGGCGCGGGCGACACCGTGATCGCCACGCTCACACTCGCCCTGGCCGCGGGCGCCGAAGTCCTGGAAGCGGCCACGCTGGCCAACTACGCCGCCGGTGTGGTCGTCGCGGAAGTCGGCGCCGTGCCCGTCGACAAGGAAAGACTCATCGCCACAATTGCCGAGCATCTGCAATGGGAAGACTGATCGCCCTGGAAGAACTGCTGGAAATGCGTGCCGCCTGGCGCCGTGCCGGCAAACGCATGGTATTCACCAACGGCTGCTTCGACCTCCTGCATCGCGGACACGTGGAATATTTGCAGCAGGCCGCCAAGCTGGGAGAGGTTTTGGTCGTGGGGCTCAACTCCGATGAATCGGTGGCGAGATTGAAAGGAGAGGGCCGGCCGATCGTGCCGCAGGAGGACCGCGCCACGATTCTCGCCGCGCTGGCGTGCGTGGATTACGTCGTCTATTTCAGCCAGGACACCCCGGTCGAGCTGATTCGCAGCCTCCAGCCGGAGGTGTTGGTGAAAGGAGCGGATTACCAGATCAACGAAATCGTCGGCCATGAGTTGGTGCAAGCTGCCGGCGGCCAAGTCGTGCGCATCGCGCTCACGCCCGGCCGCGCCACCCGCGACGTGCTCACCACCATTTTGGAGAGATTTTGCCACCGGCTTGGGAGTCCCCCGCCGGCAAGCAAGCAGGATAGCTGAAACCTGGATTCTGTAGCATAGTCCTACCTGGACAGATTACCCTTGGGCCTGCCAAACACATGAAAGACACTAAAAGGCCTTTTCGCGTCTTTTCGTGTATTTCGTGGGCAATAAGTTCGAATGTGTTCACAGAGAGACAGAAAGCCCCCTAAATTGATTTCTTTGAAAATCGCGTGACTGCCCCCTTATTTGTTGGACAAGATCAATGCCAGATTTCAGACAAGCTGAAACCTGAAGCCCGCGGGCAGCAATCAGCCCGACTCCCACACTACTGTCTCGCACGATTTATGCACCACCACTGTCATTCAGGAAGGATCTTGTGAAAACTGGGGCACACTGCCGTGTCATTCACATCAAAAGCTCACCGCCGAGACGGGAAGAACGCCGAGAAGGAGTCTTTTGATTTCGAAACTCTGCGCTCTCCGCGGCTCTGCGGTGCAAGCGGTTGCTTTGTGATCAAGAATCTTTCAGAATTTTGTTCTGCCTTTGCGCGCCTCATGGCCCAAGCGCAGCCCGAAAGTAGATGATTGCGCCCGCACGATTTTGTCATGCACTCATCTGGCCAGCGGTTTTTCTGCGCTGCCGCTGCCACTTCTCGAACTCAATGATCACATAAGTGAGAACCCCCAGCGCCAGTATCCAAGCCCACGCCGCAAGGCTGATGGGCGCGCTGGACATCACGTGATTCATGAAGGGCGCATACGTGAACAGCAATTGCAGCAGTACAATGCCGGCGATACCGCCGATCAGCCAGAGGTTGGAGAATAACCCAATCCGAAACATGGATTGAGTAAGCGAACGGCAGTTGAACAGGTAGAAGAGTTGGATGATCACCACGACGTTGACCGCCACCGTGCGGGCCTCAGCCAGATCGCTGCCAGCCAGTTGTTCCCGCTCAAACAGGCCAAACGCGCCGACGAGGATCAGTATTCCCACGATCAAAATGCGCCATAAGAGCACGCCCGTCAGAATGGGCGCTTTGGGATCCCGGGGCGGGCGACGCATGATGTCCTTTTCCCTGGGCTCGGCAGCCAGCACCACGCCCAAAATACCCACCGTGGTCATATTGATCCACAAAATCTGAACTGGCAGGATCGGAAGCGCCACGTCCACGAAGATTCCCGCCAGGATGACCAACCCCAATCCCAAATTGGTCGGCAACGCCCAGGCGATAATCTTGGTGAGGTTGTCAAAAACACTTCGCCCTTCTTCGATGGCAGCTTCGATGGTCGCGAAGTTGTCGTTCGTCAGCACCATGTCAGCGGCTTCCTTGGATACGTCGGTGCCGGCCAAGCCCATGGCCACGCCGATGTCGGCCTGTTTCAGGGCCGGCGCGTCATTAACGCCGTCGCCGGTCATGGCCACGATGTTACCGTGCGCCTGCAGCGCCTCCACCAGACGGAATTTTTGCTCGGGCGTCACTCGGGCAAAGACCGCGGTGCGTTCGGCCTGCTCAATCAATTCCGCGTCCGAAAGCGCAGCCATCGCCTGTCCGGTCAGCACCAGCGGCTCAGTGTCCGAAACCCCATTCAGTCCGATTTGCCGGGCGATGGCGGCGGCGGTAAGAGCGTGGTCTCCGGTAATCATCTTGACGCGAATGCCGGCGCTCTGGCAGGCGCGGACCGCCGTCACCGCCTCCGGCCGCGGCGGATCGCTCATCCCTTGCAGGCCGAGGAAAATCAAGCCGGAAGCCACGTCAGCGTGAGTGAGGGCCGTTGTTCCGGCAGACAATTCGCCCCGCGCAAAAGCGAGCACGCGCAGGCCGCGACGCGCCATGTTCTCCGCTGCATCATGTATCTGGTTCGCCTCCAACGGAATGACCTGCCCCGAGGCCTCCAAAGCCAGGGCGCATTTCGGCAAAATGCTCTCCAGGGCGCCTTTGACATAAACGAGCCGCGGGCGATTCGCACCGGCGTCGTGGAGGGTAGCCATGTATTGATGCTGCGACTCGAACGGAATGGCGTCCAGACGGGGCAACTGGGCGCGCTCCACTTCCGGCACCAGCCCGGCTTTACCGGCCGATACAATCAACGCGCCCTCAGTCGGATCACCCTGCACCTCCCAACGGCCATCCTTTTCGATCATGGCGCTGTCGTTGCACAGCAATCCCGCCTTCAAGCATTCCAGCATCGCCACGTTTGTCACCTCGCTGGGCCGGCCCTGATGCAGAATCTGGCCCGAAGGAATATACCCAACGCCAGTGATCTCATAGCACACGCCATTCACGGCGACCTGCTGCACGGTCATCTGATTCTGCGTCAGCGTGCCGGTTTTGTCGGAACAAATTACGGTGGTGCTTCCCAACGCTTCCACGGCGGGCAGTTTGCGAATGATGGCGCGGCGACGGGCCATGCGGGAAACACCGATCGCCAAAGTCACAGTTACGGCGGCTGGCAGACCTTCAGGAATGGCGGCCACGGCCAAGGCAATGGCAGCCATAAACGTGTCAATCACAGGCTGTCCGCGCCAGATCCCCACCAGGAAAGTCAGAGCAGCCAAGGCCAGAATCGCAAAGAGCAGCATGCGGCTGAAGTGAGAAATCTTGCGGGTGAGTGGGGTTTGCAAATCATGGGCGGTGGCAATGAGCTGCGAGATGCGCCCCACTTCGGTGCCGTCGCCGGTGGCAATAACGACGCCCTTCCCTTGCCCGTAGGTGACCAGTGTCGAAGCATAAGCCATGTTCTTGCGATCGGCCACCAGAGTGTCGGCGGACAGGCGGGCGTCCGCATCCTTTTGAACCGGCACCGACTCACCGGTGAGGGCCGCTTCGGCGATTTGCAGATCACGCGCATGGAGCAGGCGCAAATCCGCCGGCACTTTGTTGCCCGCCTGGAGCAGCACCACGTCGCCCGGCACCAACTCGGCGGCGGCGAGGCGTTGCGTCTTGCCGGCGCGGATGACGGTGGCCTCGGTGACCATCATTTGCGCCAGCGCGGCAATGGCCTTCTCCGCTTTCGACTCCTGAAGGTAACCGATCATCGCGTTCAACAGCACCACGCCGAAGATGATGCCGGCATCGAGGTGATCATTCAGCGCCAGCGTGATCGCGCTTGCCGCCAGCAGGATGTAGATCAACGGGTTGTGGAACTGCAACAGGAAACGAATCAGCGCGCTCTTGCCGCGCTTGGCCGTGATTACGTTGGGGCCAAAATGTTCCTGGCGATGCTTGACTGCGAAGATATCTACGCCCTTTTGCGGATCACTCTCCAATAAATCCATGACTTCATTTGCCGGCAGATGATGCCAGTGCTTGCCAATCAGAGTTTCCATTTTAACATCTTTCCCAATGGTTTCTTTCTGCCTCAGATTTGCGGAAGGGACTCTCAGCGTGCCCGTTCATCATCTCGGCGACCGCTTCGTCGCTATTGCCGGTTTTGTGACAACCGGTCGCAACGCGATGATGGACAAAATCAATTTTCTCGGATTTCGCCATGCGACTCACCATCGCCGCATGGCGGATAACGCCCCGGCCTTCATCACTGGACTCGAGGCCAATGAGAAGACGTTTGTGACGGGACGTATTTACTTCCTTCTCTGACCATGGCTTGATCTTATGGCTTGAGATGCCGCATTACGTTTCATTCAGGATTGTGACAAGCGCGCGTCGAGGCTTGGAAAGCTGCACATTCTCCAGCCGGAGAACTTTTCCATCCTTGGCAATAACAGCCTGA
The DNA here is from genome assembly GCA_023150945.1 of bacterium. NCBI lineage: Bacteria > bacterium. The sequence continues at coordinate 45,645 of JAKLJX010000011.1, forward strand.
ACGGCTTGCGTCACAGCGAACTTTCCTTATAACGGAATTTTGCAAGTCTGATTCAAATTCCTGGCGGGTGAGAATGTGGCGAGACTCTCGGTTGAGAAGCAATATTGCCAAAGGCTGCCGGTGCATGTCACATCGGTTCTGAGTTAGATCATCTGGATCGAAATAGGCGTTACATCTCTATGTTTCTCCTCCCAAAGTACCGGCATAGGGCCCACGACCAGGCCGCTCTGCAGGGCAAGTCGGCGCTGCACCAATCGGGCACTTGGCGCGGGAAGACATAACCGAGCTATCACCCTCGTGCCGCGGCAGTGACACGTGCCTTGCCGGCTGATCGCTGGCGCCACCTCCGCCTCCCCATCGCAACTTCGATGCAAAGCTCAAGCAAACCGGGAAGCACTCAGTTCAACGAAGAATCATGCGGCGGCTCACACCGGCCCAGCGCCTCTCTTGAATTCACCGCGCCGCAGGAGTGCTAAGATCGTCACGCGGAAATCCGTTGCAACCAATTCGTCAACACTGCAGACAGGTAAAGGCCCACGCCAAACGCAGTATGATTCATCAGGCTGCGCAGTCTCACCTGCGCAGGATTCGGCAGCTTCGCTGCAGCAAATCCAAATCCGAACGAAGGTTGCATGATGGCAAACGGCGCCAGGACGGTGACGACGCCGTAGACGATTGCGGGAATCAGCGTCGGACGCTGCAGCCAGTCATTGCCCATGAATGCAACGAAAGCAATAGCGAACGTAATGCCTATCATATAGTGGGCAATCCACCCGACCGCGCATTCCGCGCGCTTCGGCGAAGCCGCTGCAATATTCGAATGCCGAAAGATTCCTGCTGGCATGTAGCGAAGCCAGCGTCCGACCAGACAGAGGTTGGAGGGCGTGACCTTGAAGGCATAGCGGAGAAACTGCGCCCACAGATCAAAAGTGAGAGTTGCACCGATTCCAATGGGGATTGCGCTGATAAGGGAGGGAGAGACAATACTCATGAGTCGCCTGCGTGCTGATGGTCGATGCCCAAGGCGGATAGACCGCAACTCAAAGGATATCGCCGTCAGACAGACACAACCCAGCAGAGGGAAAAGCTCCTGATCGGCTGGGTTGTGTCTATCCGCCTGAGGAAATTATTGCTATTCGAACATCAATTTCATTCTCAAGAAACCAACTTGCGTTGCTCGACGGTGCGCTCACCCACAGTGAGATTTCCTGTTTTCCCCGCCCCAGCAACTGGGAACAATTTTTCCCTGGCAAGGACGATCACCTTGCAAGTAGAACTGCACTCCCCGGCGCACTCACAACGCCTCAGCGGCTGGGGTTGATCCAGCGCTGCCAATCATCATCCGACAGCTCGCCGCGCGCGGTGGAATGCACCAGGCGATATTCGCCCCAATTGCTGACATCCACGAAGATGAACACCACGCCGCCCTGGATCTCGAAGTAATGCCAAATCTGATACGGCCGGTTCTCACTGCTGCTGGGGAAGCGCTCGACTTCATCCGGCTGGCCGTAGATCAACAGCACGCGGCCCATGTCGGTCTGCCAACCCTTGCGCAAACCGGAGAAGCTATCGTTGGCGAAGCGCACCCGTTTGAGATAGTCCTCGCGGAATTCATTCTGCGGCGTCTCGGGCGATTGATCGCGGCTTTGCCAGAATTTGGCAATGAACGCGCGCTTGCCCGGCGCATCGAGCGCGGAGAAGATCTTCACGTCCTCTCCGACTGTGAGGTAGCGCATGGTTTTGAATTCTTCTTCCAGATCGTTTTCGGGAAGATCGCGGTAGAGATTGAGCAAGTAGTCATACCCCGCGGCCTGCGCCGAGACTTGCGCCTGCGGCCGCGCGTCTTCCCGGTAAACATAGAACTTCTGGCGGCCGGCAGTTCTTTGCTGGCTGGCGTGATCCGTGACCTGTACCTCCAGCACATAGGCGCCCGCGCTCAACGCCATCACGTTGAAGCCGCCCACTTCCACCAACTGTCTGCCGTTCACCGGCCGGTGGCGCACCGGCAGGGCCTTGATCTCGCGGCCCTGATCATCCAACACGCGATAGAGCACGGAATAACTGCTGTCGCTGGGAAAGGTCAGGTTGTAGATTTCGGCGTAGGTGTAGAGCATCGCCATGCCCGCGCCATACGTGCGGCTGGGATTCGGTATGATGGTGTGATTGTTCTTGTAGAAGCGGGAGTTGGTGGTATCGCGCACGATGCGGGAGGCGACCTCCAGATCGCTGAGCGCGAGCCGGCCGGTGGCATACGGCTCCACCGTCAGCCGAAACGAGCGCGTGCCGGAGTGCCGGGAACGCGGATCCGCGACGCGCACCGCGATATTGTAGGTGTTGGCCGGCAGTTGAAAGCTGGCCTGAGTGCACAACATCTGCGAGGGCTTGATCTCGGAAGAATCCGCCGCGACCGTGTGCTCGACCCACTGGTAGTCGATGACCTCACTGTCGCCGATGGCGATGGTCACGCGGGATTCGAACGAGGCGAGCAATTCTTCGCCGTCGGCGACAAACTGCAGGCGGTTGCGCGCCACGGCAATGTACACTTCCACCTGCGCGACGTTGTCGTTCATGCGGAAGCGGGCGAAATCAACGTCGAATTGCAGGGTGTTTTCTTCAGGCACAGCGGAGGCGGCAGGCAGCCAGCCGGCGAGCACAGCGGCCGCGGCCAGCAACAAAAATCGCAGGTTCGTTTTCATGTTCTTCACACGCGCTGGTCAAAGAGGTGGTTTTAGTGAGATGGGACTTTTTCTTGGGTGTAACGTTGCAGCGCTTTTCCGTTGGATTTCGGCCCGGCCTCCTGCGGCCAACCCGCTGGCAAACACTGCGCTGTGCGGTGGCGCAGCTTCCACAGCGGTTCGTACGCCAACATTCGTTGCCATGCACCAATTCTAGCTTGACAATGTTACGTCAGAAAACTCACCCTGTCACGCATCAGTCTGCGACGCAAAGAAAGTCGCCAACGGATAGAAACAACCCAACCGATGGAATAGAATGGTATCGGTTGGGTTGTTTCTATGAGTCGGAAAAACCTCTTTGCTTTTGAGGCAACAATTCCTCTTTGCAGCAGCCAACTTCCCCACTCCTCATCAAGACAGGGGAGTTGCAGGCATTCTTCTGACTCGCTTTCTTCCCTCTCTCTCAAGAGCTGGGGCGGGGGGAAGTGAGTCGTTCACACTACAACGTTAAGTCGAATTCTATGGCACAGACAAATGGCCCCAAACGGGCGAAATGTAAATGCGAAGGGCAACGCCCTGGAAAATCGGTATTCATGAGATCTCACCAAGCGGGGCGCCAGAGAACCACGCTAGGAATACCGCACCTGCAGGGCTATATGCGACAGATCCCATCGGTTCCCAGGGCGCTGCCCGTGGGCTATTACATGCGACCCCGTCGGGGTCAACCTGGCCTTCTGGAGAAGACATTGTGTACTTAACGTTGTAGTATCCGGCATCAACAGATCTAACTCAACATTGCCGAGCTGAATGAATCCTCGCTACAGCAAGAGAACGCGCGACTTGAATTATGCCATCAGCGTTTTCATCGCCATACGGCTTTTGTATCAAGCGGACCCAGGCACTCCTGCTTTTTCACTGCAAACCGTGTTGGTCCCTCATGCTTTCCGCTCTGGCCGCAGAGCTTACAGCGCGGCGCGCAGCGTTTCCAGATATTGAATCGACTCGGCCAGCTCCCGCAGGAACGGCCCGCCGGCGTCGCGCATGAGATGCAATCCAAGATCATCGCAGACTGCGATGAGGAAGTGCGAGGCGACATCTTCGGGGCGGGCAAGATAGGCCGCCGCATAGCTCGCAAAATTGCGCCACCAGGCCTGGCGGTCGCGGCCAAAGAAGGCCAGCGCCTCGTCGCAGATCAACGCCGCCAGCGCAAAGGGCGCCACCGGCCAGCGCCGGCCGTCCGGCATGTGCGCCACCAGCGTGTGGCCGCTCCACTCGAACACCGGTGAGGTGAAGGAGGTGATTTCCGGCAGCAGCAACATGATTTCCGGATGCAGATGCGTCCACTTGCCGAAGCGCACGAGAATGCGCGCCTCCCACAGCCGCCGCAGCGCGCGGTTCTCGCTGCGGGAGGGCTGGAAATCTTCCGGCAGCCGCGCCGTGGGCCAGTAGAGTTTCAAGCGCAGCCGCTGGGTCTCCTCGCGGCCGCCGAGAAAGAGGCCGAGCAGAAGCTGCACCGGCCATTCCGCCTGGCGGCCGCCGTACCATGAAATCAGCCGGTCATCGCGCAGGGTACGATAGAAGAGATGCTCGTCCGCAAAAAAACGGCTGGAGATCAACTCGGCCTTGCCGGAACGCACCACCCGGCGCCAGAGCCACAAGCGCAGTTGATTGCGCTCCGCTGCGTTGTCATGGCGGGCTTCCGCGGCCGCCAACAGAGCCTTGAATTCCGCCGCTTCGGAGGAGGGCTGCTCCGGCAGATTTTCCCAGACGCGCTGCGCGGCGCCGGCCCACTGCGTGGCTGGCAGGCGGAGGCTGCGGCAGAGTTTCGTGAACACCGCTTCCGCCCGGCCTTGCGCGACGGCCTCGGCGATTTCCTCGCACAAGCGGTGCGAGCGCGCCCGCAGCGGCAGCTCGTTTTCCAGCCAAATTTTGCGAAGCAGTGCGTCCTGTTCCATTGCGTCCTGCGCGGGTTAGCCCGTGGCGATGATCATGTGAAGCTGACGGCAAACGGCTCCAGGGTAACAAATTTGCCGTTTATTTGCAAGGACAAAGGCGGGCCGGGCGCGTCAAACCTTGCGATAAGACGTGGTCAAGGTGAAGGTGGCGTCGGGGAGATGTTCCAATTGGTAATCGCCGAACAACAGCGGCTCGAGGCCGCGCAGGCACAGCCAGACACGCACGGCCAGGCCGCGGATTTCCACCTCCGAATGTGAGCTGGCGCGCATTTCGATGAAATGCCGCCAGGCGCGCACGTTGCCCGTCACCACCACGATGGTTTCGGTTTCGTTGGGCAGCACGGCGCGCGCGGATTGGTTCACTTTCTTGCGCAAGTCGGTCGCAGCCTCGGCGGAGAGCAAGGCCGCGCCCGCCTGCTGCTCGGCGAGCAGGCGCTCGGCCAGGGCATGATACTCGGCGTGGCTGCGGTCGATGCGCTGCAGAAACTGTTCGTGCAGCGCGCCGCCATCCTGAAACTCCGGCCGCTCGACAAAGCGCAACACCCGGCCCGAGACGTAGCGCTGCGACAACTGCGAGTAGCCGAAGCCGGCGCGATGGCGAATCAGCTCGTGCGTCAGGCTGCGGGAGATGCCGTAGAGCAGAAAGGAATAATTCGCGTGCTCCAGCACCGAGCCGTGGCCGCTGCTCATGAGGTTGTCGAAATAGCGGCCGGCCTGGTCATTGCGCGTGCGCTTGGGGCCGAAGCTGGCGTAGCAGGTTTGGCCGGCGATTTTGCACAACTGCGCGCCGGGCGCCAGGGGCGTGGGGTCGTCGAGGTAATGGTCGAATTGCAGGCCGGCATCGAAGCCGGTGAGGAAAGCCTGCAAACCCGCCGGGTTGACTTGCGGCCGGGACAACAGCACCACGCCCGGACGGGTCAAATACGGCGTGCCCGCCGGCGAGCGCTGCACCGGCGCGTGCATCACCGCATAGCCGTTTTCCATCACCCCGCCCCATGCCTCAAAAAGCTGCTCGGGCGTCACGTTGGTTCCTTAGTCACTTTAGAATGATGTCGTTGTCCTGAAGGCAATGATTTCATCCAGCGGATGGAAACAACCCAACTGATCAAGAGCTTTTTCATCTGCGGGATTGTTTCTACCCGCTGGCGATTTCCGCATTGGGTTGATTGGTGTCCGTCCGAAAATGTTCCCACCACGGCTGAGCCGGGGTTTCCAATACTTCAAGCACCGTGGAAACGCTGCGAGTCTTGAATGAAAAACCTGGCAGCTGCGACGCCACGATTCGTGCTTGGAACAAACCTGATCACGATCACGCGATCAGCAGGATGCCACCGCAGTGGTTAGCAGCACAATGCCACTTCGCCTGCGTCTGTGCAGAATTGAATAAACCGCCCGGGCGCCTGGCCTCCAAGCGTGCACAAGTCGAATAGAACTCACTCCTGCTCGTGACGAAGCGCCTGGGCGGTGGTGTTCTTGGACGGGCTCTGGCTTGACACCAATAGCGCAGGGGCGCGCTAGCGCACCACTTTGATGTAATCGCCGCGTTTGACCTGATCCTGCAGGGTCATGCCATTGAGAATCGCCAACTCGCTGAGCGTCTTTTCTTCCGTGCGGTAGCCGCGCAGCACCGTGGCCAAATCGCCGGCCTTTTCCACGCGCTCGATGCGCACGCGCAGCGGCTGCTTCTGCAGCGCCGCCTGATTGCGCAATTCATCGAAGCCGACCATCACGCTCTTGAAGGTCGCCGCATAAGTGGGATAAAGCGCGTTGGTGGTGTAACCGTGAAAAACGTAGATGGCGTTGCCCTTTTGGATGAAGTAAGAGAGCAGATGCAGTACGTTGTTTTGTGTCTGCACCTGGGATTCGACCTCATGCGCCGGCAGGCCGTGCACGCGCGTGGCTTGTTCGCGAATGACCTGGGCTTGCGCGTTCTGCACAAAACTGCCGGCCGCTGCCTTGGGGCTGTCGCCGCGGCCCAGGCTGAACTCGATCATGGCGTTCTTCTCGGCGTTCATCATTTGCACCGCGCTCGGCGAGTTCATCAGCGCCCACTTGGCCGGCACCGGAAATTGGAAGCGCAACTCGGGATGATAGAAGACATTGTTCTCGACAAAGCCCTGGCGCGGATCATCGCCATAAACGATGCCATCGATCATGCGCAGATAATCCTTGCGATCCAGCGTCTTGGGCGTGAAGGGAATTTTGGCCTGCCACTCGGCGGCAAGCTGGGCGACGCGGGTTTCGCGCTGGCCGGGATCAGGATGCGTCGACAAAAACACCGGCATGCGGCCGCCGCCGTCATCACTCAGCCGCGCGATGGTGCGGAAAAAACCCGCCATTTCCCGCGCGTCATAACCGAGCTTGGTGGAATACTCCACACCGAGCAGATCGGATTCCGACTCCTGGCTGCGGCTGAATTTCAGAAAGATCAAGCTCAGGCCCAGCTCGGCCACGCCGCTGATCCGGCGAAAATCCTCGGACAGAATATTGCCCAACCCCAGGCCCAACTGCGCGAGCTGCGCTTTGGATTGCTGTTCGGCGCCGTGCCGCGCCACCACGTGGCCGATTTCGTGGCCCATCACGCCGGCCAGCTCCGCTTCGGAATTGAAATGCGCCAAAATGCCGCGGGTGAAATAAACATAGCCGCCCGGCAGCGCAAAGGCATTCACGATCGGGCTGTCCACCACGCGAAAGGTGTACTGCAAATTGGGCCGCTGCGAAACGCGAGCGATGCTTTGGCCAATGCCGTCAACATAGGCGGTCAAATTCGCATCATCGTACAGACCATACTCTGCCACGATTTGGGGATCCGCCTCCTTGCCCAGGGCAACCTCGCTGGACTCACTCATGAGATTGAAAGTCGATTTGCCGGTGACATAGTCCTTGGTGCACGAAACTGACGCCAGCACCGCAACACCGGCCAGCAAGAGCAAAGCCAAACTGCGACGATACATTTTGGTACCTCCGATTTCTTGTACCTTGCAATACCACTCCCGTGACGGAAACGGCTGCCTCACTCCTGCACCCGATTCCACCTCATCACCCAAATGGCGCCGGTGCTGCGTTCGTCGTAAACCAACTGCCGGCTGTCGGGCGACCAACTGCAATTCATTTCCAGTTGCGTGGCGGTCGCCGTCACATTCACCCGGCCGGTGCCGTCGGGATTGATCGTATAGATGTCCGCCTGTTTGAGTTGATGGCCGTCATCCGCGCTGATCAGGAACGCGATTTTCTGGCCGTCCGGCGACCAATGCGGCCGCTCGCCCTGGCCCAATGCTATCACGCCGCTGTCAGTGAGCGAAGAGACAAACAGCCGGCTGCCCAGGGCTTCCGCAACGAGGCGCGTGCCGTCCGGCGCAAGCTCGGCGTTGATGATTTCACCCGCCACCGGCTGCAACACCTGCGTGCTCGTGCCGGCTCCCCTTACCACCACACCCTGCGGTGTCGCAAAAATCAATGGCCGGGTCACTGCGCTCGCAAGTTCCGGCTGAGGCGCCCAAGCGACTTCAAAATATTCCACCCCACGGCCGGCCCACAGCGCGAGGCGGCCCTGCCCGGGCACCCATTGTGGCACACCGGGCATGCGTTTGCGTTCATCGGAAACCAGGGTGCCGGTCCTGGTTTCGATATCATAGACTTTCAGCCCGTGCTGGCGCCGGCGATTATCCCAGCGCGTCACGCGGCCTGCCAGAAACCGGCCGTCTGCCGACCAACTCATCTTGTAGCCCACGGCGTGATCGCCGGTCAATTGCTGCAGGTCGGTGCCCTCCGGCCGCAGGAGCCAGATGCCGTCATAATTGGGCCCGGTGAGCGCAATCCATTCGCCGGTGGGCGACCAAACCGGTTGCATGAACTCCCGGCCGGCGTCGGTCAAACGTTGCCGCTGCGGGCTGCCCGCAATTTGTGGAAACGCGGAAGACGCAGCCAGCAACAACAGGAGCAACAGTCTTTTTCTCATGAAACTCGCTTTCTTCGGCAATCAGCGCACGAGCAACAGCTTGCGCACTGCGGTAAAACTTCCGCTGGTCATTTTCACCAAATAAAGGCCGGAAGCCACGGCCCGGCCGCCCTCCTCGTCGCCGTGCCAGCGCACGCGATGCCGGCCCGCGGCGGCCACACCTGCCAGCAACACGCGCACGCGGCGGCCAGCGGGATCGAAGATCGCCAGCTCCACCGCTGCGGTAGTCGCCATTTCAAATTCAATCTCAGTGGTGGGATTGAAGGGATTGGGATAATTCTGCCGCAGGACGAAGGTCGCCGGCCCAGCGGCCGCAGGCTCATCCACCTTCACACTGCGCGGATGGCCATAAGACAAATCTTCAAAATAAATCTCGCCCGTGGCCGCGCCGGTATTCGACAGGGATAAATCCTCCCAGCGCAAAGGCGCGAGCGTGGCTGCGGCAAACCTTTGTCCCGCCAGATTCACGCTGTCTTTCTGCACTTCGAATTTGAGATTGCGCCAGCCGGTCCAATCCAGGCGTTTCTCCCAAACATAAAGCTGGCCGTCGTTGCCGCGCACATGCCAGCGCAGCGTGTTCCCGCTGGCGTCGCCAAACACCAGCAGGCTGGCGAGGTCATTGTCGCCCAGGACCAGCGCCGCAGCCAGGCTCATGAACACGGCACCGTTGCGATTGGGCACGAACGCATAGCGCAACCGGCCGGCAGTGGAATCACTCACCACGAACAACGGGACGAGTGCAAAATCGGTGGAATCCGCCACGAAGTTGTTGCTGCCGGCATGCTGCCGCGGATCGCTCAGAATATGATCCGTGGCGGAAAACGTGCTGCGCAGCTCCACCACTTCCGGCGCGAGGGCGGTCTTGAATTTCCATTCCAACGCTTGCGGCAGGCGTTTACCCTGCGCGTCGCGCACTTGCTCGGAAAGCTGCACGGTGTAAACCCGGTTGCCCAGCAAATTGCCGACGGGCACCAGACTGTACTTGTACAAATCGTTTTCACGGGAAAGGAAAACCCGCATGCCGGCGGGATTGCCCGGAATCGCAAAGACTTGCAGAGCCGGCGGCAGGAGTGAGGCCATTGCCATTTCGCGATTAAAGCGCATTTCGATGACGTCGCGTACGAAAACCTGTGTCTGCTTGTTGGCCGGCGCGAAATCCACCACCGCCGGCGTTGCAGCGTTGCGCGGCATGGTCGCGAAGCTCCACTGGAACGTGCCGCCCTCCAGGTCATGCCCGAACTGATCGCTCGCCGTGCTGTCGATCGTCACCGTGTAGCGCGTGCCAAACTCGAAGCGAAAATCCGGGGTGAAGAGAAACTCTCTGGGATTGTTGGCGACGGTGCCGAGCACGCCGGCCACTGCCGGCTGCAGGCGAAACGCCGCTTGCACCGAGGCGGTATTCATGTTGCGCGAAAAGGTGATGCGGATCGGCGCATAGACATAGACGTTTTGACCATCCGGTTCCGGGCTGACCTGGCTCACGTGCGGCAGCGCCGTAGGAACCAAACGGCCGTCGGCGGCGCTGAACGCGTGCGCGGCAACCGTCACCGTCGCGGTCAGCGGCAGGTACTCCGGCGCGGCGATTGCCACCGTGTAGGTGCCCGGCGGAAGATCGTCGAAAACATAAACGCCGTTGCGGTTGTTGTCGGTGGTGTAAGTGCGGTTGCCGGGCTGCAGCGTGACCGTGATGCCGTTGAGCCGCGCGCCGTTTTTCGCGTCGCTGATGAGGCCCACCAGCGCGCCGGTGGACATTTTGCCGGCGTTGTAGTATTCAAAAAAGCTCATCGCCAGGGCGCGCGCTTCCATGCGCAAGAAATCAGGATTGCGCATCTTGGCTTCTTCTCCGGGATGGTCGTGAAACGTGCCTTCGGAGAGCTCGCCCGGCATTTGCAGATCGTTCAACACGCCCAGGCTGAAGCCGCCGTTGCAGCCGCCGTAGAAGGTCCAGTCCAGGCGCGTCAAGAAGGAAGAAGTGCGATAGGCCTGGAAGATTCTCTCGGCCATGAGATTGCTCATCACGTCGGATTGGCCCGGCCATTCGGCGCGGCCGGTGCCGGAGCTGCTGCCGTTCGGACAGGGCCGCGCCGGGTCGCGCTTTTCTTCGAGCAGCACCAGCGTGTAGCGCGTGGAGGTGTTGGTGGAGCCGGTGGCGTTGTGATGCACGGAGTGAAACCAGTCCACCCCGAAGTTGTTGGCGATTTGCTCGCGCTGGCTCAGACTGATGTCGCTGGCGTTATTCTGGTGGGTCAGCAAAACCGTGTCCACGCCGGCAGCGGTGAGATAGTTCTTGAGAAAAGTGGCCACGCGAAAATTGATGTCCGCTTCGCGCAGGCCGGTCGGCCCGGCATTCACGCTGCCGGGGCCATGGCCCGGGTCAATGCAAATACTCACGCCCGCGAGATCTTGTGCCGGTAGCGCCCACGGCATCAGGGAAAAACACAGCCACAGCAACGCCCACGCTTTCTTACCCATCATCGAGCGATCCTTCTGGCAGCGGGTGAATGAAATTTCGCAATCTGGAGTAACCGGGCGCCGGTGCTGCAGGCCTCTCCGGCATCCGCCAAGCAACGGCCGCGCACGGCCGCACTTGCCGCCGGGCTAAAAAACCAACTTTTTCCGAGAATATCAAGCGTGAAATCAGAAGGAGAGAGTGCTCCAATTCAGAGACCGCGCAACCCAGCAAGGCCAACCGCCCGGGCGGTAGAGTCCGGTGTCGCCCCGAAAGGAACTCGTGAAGACCCAGGCACAGCCCTGTCATCCCGGAGGGACCTTGTGAATACCTCACCCGCGCCCATTGGTCATCCCGGAGGGACCTTGTCCAGACCAACCTACAGCGCCCAACATTTCACCATTTGGCAACCGCAAAGTATTTCTTTGCGGCTCTGCGTCTCCGCGTGAATTGCTTTGTTTTTTGCTGAGGGAAAGTACCCCACCCACGGCAAACGGCCATGAACCTCTTGCAAACGCAGGCTCACTGCTTGGGCGCTGGCGAGACGGCGGCCTCGCGGCGGGCCGGCTGCGGATCTCTGCCGCTGACGTTGTAGCGATAGCCGATAAAGATGAAAATGATGCCGATCAACTCCGTGACGTACAAAACCTCGGTGTGGCCGAAGCGCGTGAAGGCGCCGCCAATCCCGGGCAGCAACGCCCCGACCGCAATCCAGAGGTTGCCAATGAAGCGGTGATACGTCTGCCGGCGATTGCGGAAACGATAGGCCGACAGCGCCGCACCGCCCACCAAAAAGATGAAGGCGTAGGTGTTGATCACGGGACTGAACAGCCGCACCCACTGCCAGTCCAGCACTTTGCCGGACAAGCGATGGGCCTCCACCAGGGCATGATTCACCGGCGCGGCGAGCACGCACGCGGCCGCGACCACCACCAGCGGCACCAGCAGCAGCGTCAGCCGGTTTGCGGTTTCACGCCGCAACAGCAAATAGACCGTGCCCTGCGCCAGGGGCGCGCCGCCCAGCAAAGCGCCGGCAATATACCAGGCCCGAAAAACCCCTTCGCGCCAGCCGTACAACGTCGTGAAGCCTTCCGTGAAAGTTCCCACGCCGTAAAGCAGAATGCCGGCCGCCCACCACAGCAAATGCGCGCCTTTGCCCTTTTGGCGGTAACGCTGCCAAACGATCCCGGAAAACGCCAGGGCGATGAGGGTGGTGAAAATGGGGAGATAAAGGACGGGTGAGTGCATGCAGCAGTATCGGATGATTTCGGTCGCAAACGTCATTCCGCGGGATCTTCCCCGGCACAGCACCGGCATCCGGCAATGCCGGTCGCCGCCGCCCGGGAAGATGCCCGCGGCCTGAGCGTTCTAACCAGAGGGGGTTTGCAATTCCAAAAGCGCGCTAAAACTCATAGCTCAGGCCGGCAATCCAATGGCGGCCCGGCATGCGATAGCGCGCGAGTTCTTCAAATTGCGAATTCAACAGATTGTTGCAGCTCAGCGAAACCGCGGCGCCTTTCATCAGTCCCGCCACCAGCTTGGTGTTCAACAGCCAGTAGGCCTTAGGCTCGTCGTTGGGATAGAGAAAAACCTCTTCGACCCGGCCGTTGTAGCGGCCGTCGAGATTGAGCTCGTACTTCTTCCAACTGAACGTGCCGCCGAAATTGAGCGCGTGGCGCACACGATAGGCCAGCAAGTCATCGCTGCGGTCCGCGGAACGGTCCACCGCATCGAGATAGGTGTAGCCGGCGCGCAGCCGCAGCCGGCGCTGCAGATAGAAATTTGCGCCCACTTCCACGCCCTGCATCAGCGCGCGGTTCAAATTGCGCACTTGGAACATCGGCTCGAACTGGCCGGGCTGCTGCGGCAGCGACACCCAGTAGATCATGTCGCGATAGCGGTAGTGAAACAGGGCGAGATCGACATCCAGCCAGGTGCCGAACTGGCTGCGGCCGCCGACTTCGAAGGAATTCACGCGCTCGGCCTGCAGATTGGGGTTGGGCACGAACGAGGTGCCGCCGCTGATTTCCTTGCGGAAGAAACGCTCGGCAATCGAAGGCGCGCGAAACGCCTGGCCCGCGAGGCCGCGCAGCGAGGTGTGCTCGGTGAGATGATATACCAAGCCGATCTTCGGACTCACCTGGTTTTGGCGCTTGCCGCCCACCAGAATGTTGTAATCCAGCCGCGCGCCGGTGGTGAGCGTCAGGCGCGGGGTCACGCGCACCTCATCCTGGGCATACACCGCGAAGTTATTGACCTGCTGGTCGCCGTACATGATGCTGTCCGGCGAGCTGACCACGTGATCGATTTGAGCATCCAGGCCGAGAATGAGATCATGGCTCTCGCTCACCTGCCAATCTACCTGGGTAAGGTTGCCGAACTTGTCGGCGTCCACGATGGTGTGCAAACCGTAAGGCTCGTTGCGGGGAATCTGCTGGAACGGGTCATTTTCATTGAAGTAGCTGCGCGCCGCGTTGCGATAGAAATAGAACCGTGAGCCGTATTTCACCCGGGCACTGGGCACTGCCCAATAGTAAAAGTCGGCGTTGAGCGCGCGTTTGACCTGCCGGTTATCCTGAAAGTGCGGCGCCACGCGGAACGGCTGCAGATTGCTCAGCCAGGTGTGGGGATAATCGTTTTTGGAAAGCGTGCCGCCCATGCTCACTTCGAAGTTGCGGTTCTGCCGGAAATCCACCAACAGCTTGCTGTAGAGATCATAGAACTCGTAGGCGCTGCGCTCACGAAAGCCGTCGGATTGTTTGCGGCTGAGATTGAGCAAATAGGATACGCGCTTGTAGCGGCCGCTGTGATTGAAAGCCAGCGCGCTGAGCGTGCCGGGCGTGTCCGTGTGGCGCAGCCCCGCCGGCGGCAATTCATAAAAGCCGTAGCTCGCCTCCACGTGCGTCTTGCGGGCGTAGTTGGGCCGGCGCGTGATCACGTTGACCACGCCGCCCATGGCCGTGCTGCCGTAGAGCGAAGAAAACGCGCCTTTCACGATCTCGATGCGGTCGACGAAATTCAACGGCACCAGACTCCACAACGCGCCGCCGGAATCCGAAGTCAGCGCCGGCCGGCCGTCGATCAACAACAACACGCGGTTGCCCACCCCGCCGCCGGCCACGTCCGAGGAGCCGCGAATCGAAACCGACTGCACGGTGGTGCCGGCCGAGCGAAACACCGAGATGCCCTGCGTCGAGGCCAGGGCCTGATCGAAGGTGGTCACATTGCGCTGGCGAATCTGCAGCGCATCCAGCGTGGCCACGCTCGCGGGCGCCATGTGCGCGGTCTGCTCCTTGCGCGCCGCGGTCACGGTGATTTCATCACCCTGGAGATAGCTTTCCCGCAGATAAAACTCGCGCGCGAGCCGCTGCCCCGCCGCCAGCACGAGATTCGGCACCGCCAGAGCCTCATAGCCCAGGCGGGACAAGATCAGCCGGTACTCGCCCTCGGGCACGCCCGAGATGACAAAGCTGCCGTCGGTGCCGGTGGCGGTGCCCAGCGAGGTTCCTTCCACCACCACATTCACCCACGCCAGCGGCACTTGCTTTTCGGCATCGAGCACGCGGCCGTGAATTTCTCCGGCCCGCGCTGCGGTGCCGTTGCCCGCGGGTTGCGCCCACGCGCCGGACAACAGGCTGCTCAGAATGAGAACACCGGCAATCACGCCCGGCTTGATGAAGACTTTTGGCATGGCAATCACTTTCGTCAGTTGGCCTCGACCCTTGCTGCTACTCCTCCGCGTGCCGGCGGCTGCAGCATTCAACCTTGGCGGCTTCCACTGCGCTCAAACTGCTCAGCCGGCCTCAGGGCGCGAACGCAAAATCCGCCTTGAGGTTCAAACCGGTGTGATCCATTTTGGCGTCGGCAATCACGATCGGCGCCGGCGTGGCGTAGGTCGGCCGGCCGGTGCCCGTATCGATGGACACGCCGCTGTTGTTGGGATCGTTGATATAGATGCCGAGCACCCGTGCACCCGCGGGGTTGGCGGGATCACGCCAGCCGGCCGTGATCGCTTTGTAGGTGCCGCGATTCAAACCTTCGATTTTATAGTTGAACGTCGCCGTGCTGGCGATGGGCAGCGTGGCTGCGGAAGGGGGACCCGCCGGCGGCCACGAGGGCCAAATTGAGATTTGCACTTCGCCGGTGGCCGGCCAGTTTCCCACGAAGGTCACGGTGCCGGAAACCGAACCATATTGTTGCGTGGGAGTGACGGGGTTATCATCTCCGCCGCAGGCAACCAGGAAAACGGAAAGGGCCGCGAGCAAGAGAATCGCTAAGAGAAATCTGCGCTGCATTGCAAAAACTCCTTGGAGAATGGCAAGAATCCGAATTGGCTTTGGCTATAGCTCGCCGCTGTTATTTTCAAACCACATGCCAGCCGCAGCCCGCCGGCGAGTCGGGCCGGCTTTCTGCGCCCCAACTGTTATGAAATCAAACAATTGCATCCGGAGGCTCCGGCCGGGGCTTGCATCTCTTGGGGAAGCGGCGAATTGTCATTTTTGCAAGAGCGGCTTTTCAAAATGAAAAGCGGAGTTTCGCTGTGGAAATCCGGAGGGGCAACCGCTGAAAGTTCAATCGCTGCAAAAGGGCAAAGATTTTCAACCAAGTAAAAACGGAGAAAGCGGAGTTTGTGGTCTTTGCAAAATTCATTTGTTGCAAAAGGAGCAAGAATTCTCTCACCACCAAGGCACCAATACGCCAAGCAAAAAGCTTGGTGCCTTCGTGTCTTGGGGGTAAGCTGTGGTTTCGGCTCGTTCGGATTGGGTTTGAAGAAGATTTTCCAAACGCCACACTCTCTGCTTGCTCAGTTTTCTCCTGTTGATCTCTTAGGGTTGCGCCTTGGCGGCGACGGGGAAATTTTCTTGCGAATGTGGTTTGGGAATGTTTTCTTGTGCACAAGAATTCTTGCCATGCTTTTTCATCGGTATTGGGCGGTGGAGGACTCGAAATGCCGAAAAAACCCCTGTCACTGAATAGCGCAACTCCAGGGAGAGGCCAGAGGAACGATCTATTGAAGCGAATCACGTTCAACCCCAACATCTTTGGCGGCAAACCCGTCATCCGCGGCATGCGGATTTCGGTCGAAATGATTTTGGATTTGCTGAGCCAGGGTGCGACAAGCGACGAACTGCTGGAAGATTTTCCGGCATTGGAAAGGGACGACCTCCGCGCCTGTCTGGCCTATGCGAAAATGGCATGACGGCAGCCATCGGTGGGGGATGTCATTCTGCAAGAATCTTTTTGAGGTCAACCTCGGCGTAAGCATGGTTCAGGACCTGAGGGCCGCGGGTCATGAGGACAGCGAGTATCAAAAAACTGCAAATTCCAGAAAAATCTTCTTGAAAATGTGCCCCCGATTTGCATAATTGCGCCAGTCAAATTGGGGCGGCTGCTCCACGCAACCACCCGGGACGCTGGCAGAAACGAGGAGTTTGAGCATGAATGCTCCATCGTTGCCTTCGGGAAAAGTCGCTTACTCCCCTTCCAAAAATCACGGCCGTTCCGCGCGCGCAGAGATCAAAGCCGCTCTCCGCCGGCTCCCCGGCGCGAATTGGATCATATCGCACACTCTTCAGCGCGCAGGCTCGCTGGTGTTGAATTGCCAGCACCTGTACCCAACCCATCGGGCTGGAACCGAAAAAACCATAAACGCACGCCGAGTTGCCAAAACACAAAGTTGCAGCAAGTCTTTTCTTTGCGGTTTTACGCCTTTGCGTGAATATCTTTGCTTTTGTGCAGTGATTGGACTCTTTTTGACGCCGAGAGCAAGCAACGCTTCAAGACCGTTGAGTTGATCGTGGCGGAAGAGGATTAGCGGGAGCGGCAACGGCTCAGCAGGCGCCATCAACGCCGGCGTTCAATTGGGAAGAGTGGCTTTTTGAGTTGACGGGCATTGATCCGCGCCTGTGTCCCAAGTGTGGCAAAGGCCGGATGGTGAGCAGAGAGATTCTGCCGGCGGTCAAAGTTGTACCGAAGACCGGGTAGAGTTTGATCCGCTGACGGATCGAACTCATCCTGACTCCGTGAGCGGAATAATGTGTGAATCGAAGGCAAAACCTATTTTCAAAAAGCCAAGCGGGGGAAACAGGAGAAGTACGCTCTGTTTTGAAAAAACTGGCATTCGCACCGAAAATCAGGTTCACGAATAGGGTCGATTTCATGCTGTGCGAGCGAATCTACGGAATGGCCTGCAAATATCGCCCGAAAAGACTCAGGTGAATAGATAAAGGCGCGGATTGAATACCCATATCCGCGTGCCCGGAACCGGCATCGTTCAACCCGATTTTATGCGGCATTGAGCCGTGCACGTATTGGGCGCCGTGGGGCAGGATCAGGTTTGTGATTCTACTGAGCATCTCCCCTGCTCAACGCCGCATAAAATCCTAAGTGTTGGGCGGCTCAATACGGTCCATGTGGAAAGGCTTCAAGATGTCAGAAAATTCCTATGATTACTCAACACGCACAGGAGTTCACCCCATTTCGTGGGAGGACTTTCACGGGATCTGTAAAGCCTTTGCTGTGTCAGTATCACATTTCCAGCCTGAAGTCATTGTGCCGATCGGACGCGGCGGTTATTATCCTGGAACCCTGTTAGCTCATCTACTGCAAATCGAAATTTATCCGGTACGTGTTTCACGGCGCATAAATGGCATCGTAAAGTTCAAAGAGCCACAATGGTTCGTGAACCCACCCGCAGAAATTGCTCACCAGCGAGTGGTTGTTGTAGATGAAATCTGTGACAGTGGTGAAACCATCATCAAGGTTAAGGAAAAGTGTCTAGCGCTGGGAGCTTCCATGGTGAAGAGTGCTGTTCTCTATGCTCATACCAAAGCTGTCCATGTGCCAGACTATGTAGGGATTATTACAGACGAACTCTTATTGAATCCTTGGGATCGCGAAGTGTTCCGCAATGGAGGTTTTCATTTCAATCCTGAATATGTGGAAGCCTTGGGGCATCAAGGCGTAGAAGCGAAAGCTGAGCTCCTTATTCCAGCCAAGGTTTTTCGGCTTGCCAAAGAATAAAGCCGCCCAACACAGCGTGCACCCGACTTGGGGTACGCGGCGCGTTTTTGAGCATTTTTCTGGCTCGGACTGAATCCCGTTTTGAGGGCGAGTCCACCCTCCTACCCCAAGCGGGTAACGCCAGCCGTCGTGCATCTGCCCCGTTTCATGTCATCCTGCCGAGGGCCTTCCTCAGCATGGGCATGGCGGCAATGCTGAAGAAAATTTCGGCAGAATGACGGCAAAGCATGGGATGTGCTGAGCAGCATAATATCGCAGTACCAGGCGCACTGCTCTTTGAGCACGGAATAGACTTCTGAAGATTCGCTGTTGCTCAGTGCAATGGATGACTGTAGCAATTGCAACATTGGACAATGATCGGAGAATCAAATGGTGACGAAACAGGCTTTGGTCAAATGGGTTGATGGGTTGCGTTTTGTTGGCAAAGCATATTCGAATCATGCGATCGTGATGGATGCGGTGGCCGAGGTCGGCGGCGGTGAGTCCGGGCTGCGTCCCGGGGAGATGGTTTTGCTGGCGCTCGCCGGTTGCACCGGCATGGACGTCGTGTCTTTGCTCAAGAAAATGCGGGTGGCGTTCGACGCCTTTGAGATCGCCATCGATGCCGAGGTGGCGGAGAATTATCCCAAGCGTTTCACCAAAATCACCGTGGTGTATCGGGTGCGCGGCCGCGATATTCCCGCAGACAAGCTGCAGCGCGCCATCGATCTTTCGCGCGAAACGTATTGCTCGGTGAGCGCGCAATTACGGCCCGGCGCGGAAATCAACTATCGCTACGAGATTTTGCCGCCCGAATCACAAACTTGAGAACCGGCGGCCGCGCCGTGCCTTCTGCCGGCGCGGTCGCCTGCTTGCCCATGCCTACTGCTCAACCCGCACGCCGGCTGGCGGTGATCGGCGATCCCATCGCGCATTCACTCTCGCCGGTGCTGCAGCGTCATTTGATCGAACATTTTGCTTTGCCGTTCCGCTATGAGGCGCTGCGCGTCACCGCCGCCGGACTACTGGCGCTGGTGGCGCGTATGCGCGCCGGCGAGCTGGCGGGCGTGAATGTCACATTGCCGCACAAGCAGGCGATCGTTCCCCTGCTCGACGATTTGGTGGCGCCCGCCGATCGCATCGCCGCGGTCAACACAGTGGTGTGCGAGGCCGGCCTGTTGTTGGGATACAACACCGATGCCCCGGGGTTCGCCCGCAGTCTGCAAGCCGCCGGCATTGCCGTGGCGCAGGAAACCGTGCTGCTGCTGGGCGCCGGGGGCGCTGCCGCCGCGGTGCTGTTCGCGTTGCTCGTTGCCGGAGTCGATTTGATCTATCTCAGCAACCGCGAACCGGCGCGGACGCAGCGCCTGCTTGCCCGCCTCGCGCCGGCAGATCAAGCCAAAGTCCGTCTCGTCACGTGGCCGGAGCGGCTGGAGCTGCTGCAAATGCCCACCGTCACGCTCTTGATCAATGCCACCAGCGCCGGCATGTCGCCCGCGATCGAGGTTTCTCCCATGCCGGCCGGCCTGCATCGCGCTGATCTCAGCGTCGTCGATCTTGTCTACAATCCCCACGAAACGAAGCTGCTGCGCGAAGCACGCGCAGCCGGCGCCCGAACGCTTTCCGGCTTGCCGATGCTGATCTATCAAGGCGTGGCCGCGCTGGAGTTGTGGAGTGGACAGCGGTTGGATATTGCAGATATCGAAGCAGAGTTGGAGCAGAAGCTGAAAGCTGCGCTGCAAATCAAATCATAAGGTGGAATTGGATTTCCAGGAGATTCTCATCCAAAAGAAATGATTTGCTCCCGCGGATAGAATCAAACCAACTGAGAAAGAGCGTTTTTATCTGCAAGGTTGTTTCTCTCCGCCGGCGAGTTCCGTTGAGTTGCGATCTCTCCGCGAGGTGAACTGCACTACCTCATTGCGAAACCCGCGAAGCCCGGCCACCTACCCATCGCCATTATGAAGAAACCGCCCGGGCGCCGGCCTCGAAGCGTACCCACGTCGAACAGAACGTGCTACGGTTCAAGACGAAGCGCCCGGGCGGTGGTGTTTTCGGACGGATAAGAATCGCTCCACGCACGGCTTCAGTGAATCAGCACCATGCGTTTGGTCGCCGCGGTGTTGCCGTTGAGTTGTACGCGATAGAGATAGATGCCGCTGGCCTGCGGCTTGCCGTTTTGATCAATGCCTTCCCAACGAGCGGCATGCCCTCCTGCCGCTTGCACGGAATCCACCAATCGCTGCACGAACCGGCCCTGCAGGTTGTAGATTTCCAGCCGTACGTGCGCCGGCCGGCTGAGACGGTAGCTGATCGTCGTAACGGGATTGAAAGGATTGGGAAAATTCTGCTGCAGTTCGAATCCCACCGGTTGATTCGCCGGCTGTGCCTGCACCGCCACGGCGCTGCCCGGAAAGAACATCTCCAGTGCGTTGTCGAGGTGCGCCCGCCAATTGCCCCAACTGTGTCCTTCATGAAACTCGAGGTATTGGTAGGTGTAGCCCTTGGCCTGCAGAATCGGCAGGAAGTTGCCGACGCGCGTGATCAAGATGCTCTGGTCATACGTGCCCATGTCGAGATAGAGCTGCAGGTCGAGGCGCGGACTGCTTTCGAATCCCGTGCGAATGTTGTTTTCCACGTTACTGGAATGCGCCGCGATATTCCCGAACACTTCAGGGTGTTTGTAGCCCAGCCAGAGCGCGATGTTGCCGCCGTTGGAGGCGCCCAGGGTGGCGCGGCTGCTTGCCTCCGTGCGCGTGCGGTAGCGGCGATCCACCCACGGCATGACTTCGTTGACAATGAAAGTGGTGAACTGAGCCTGCAGGTTGCCGGCGTACTCATCCGCTCGTCTGCCGGGATTGGGCGGCACGAACACCGCGATGATCGGCACGATCCGGTTGTGCGCAATGAGATAGTCAATCACGTTGTTCGCTTGCGCCAGCGTGATGTACTCCAGTCCGTCGTGCAACAACACCACGGGATAGCGCGCGCTGGAGGCGGCGTAATTCGGCGGCGTGTAGACCCGAATCACGCGGCTGTTGTTGAGATTGACGCTGAAGAACGTCGTGTCGCGCAAGCTGCCGTGTGGAATGGTGGGAGAATATTGAATCTCCGGCGGCGGCACAAACCCCGGCATGCGCAGCTCGGAATTTGGCCCGAAGCCGCCGGAAACTTGATACGGATTACGGGGATCGAGAATCCAAGTGCTGTTGTTGAGCACGAACTTGTAGTCGAGACGGGCGTCGGCTTCGAACGCGCGGCTGTGATACCACAGCGTCGTCGCTGCCAGCCGGGTCATCGGGAAAGCGTCCGGGTTCCAGCCGTTGGCATCGCCGGGCACGGTGACCCGGCTGGCCGCGCCGCGGTAGAGGAAATGCGCGAGTGTATCTTCCCGCAGCGGCAGCACCGGCTGCGCCGCGAGCAGGCTGTCGATCAAGGCCTCGTGCTGCGCCGCCGGCGCGTTGTTGACGCGGGTGAGAAAATCCTGAAAAGTTTGGGCAGCGGCGTGCTGCATCAAGAGCAGCAAAACCGCCATGCAACTGAGTTTCTTCATGCTTGGCCTGCTGCAGTTGGCTGCCGCGCTCTGCACGCGGAGCGTTCATGGGCAAAATTTTTCTGACCGAGATCGCGAAGTAAAAGGCATGATCAGAGAACTTTGGTCACCTTCAGCCAGTTGTTGCGCGCGGCATTCGCTTCGTTGATGGCTGCCGGCGAGCCCAGCACCACCACCAGGCCATTCTCCTGCACCGCCGCCAGCACTTCGGCAAAGGCGCGGAAATCTTTTTCGGTTGTGGCCAGCACTTGGTCGCGCGTGCGTTGGCGCAGCGCATCGCTGTCGCCGAGCAGATGGCGGATCATCGCGGTGTAGCCTTTGGCATCGGGCAGTTGGTAGGCGTCGAGATCGCCGATGGTGCCGATGATGCTTTTGGTCAATTCCTCCGGCGGCAGCGAAACTTGCGCGAGAAACTGGCTGGCCAGATCGTAGTTCTCGATGGTCTTGAGCAGGTTGGGATCGCGATATGACAAAAAGCTGAACACGCCGGAATGCCGGCCGAAACTGCAGAAACCGCCGTACGCGCCGCCCTGCATGCGCACGCGTTCCCACAGCCAGGTCGTGCGCAGGAAGTTGGTGATCACCAAAACCGAGCCGTGAAACGCATAGCCCAGGCGATAGAGATTCGCGGCCTTGCCGACATAGTTCACCTGCGCCGGAATGGTCAAGCCTTCGAACCCGCCGTTGAGTTGCGGGGACCAATCCGCCGGCGCTGCCGGGCCTTGCGGCAGACTGTCGAGAAAGGCCTGCAGCCGCGGTTCGAAGTCGCGCCAGTCGTTGTCCTCGAGCGTGAGATTGCACAACATGCTGTTGCGATTCACCAGAATGCGCCGGATTTCTTCGAGGCGCGCGTGCACCGCCGGCCAGTTGGCGTCGACTTCCTGCGCGAGCTGCCGCAGGAAGAAAAGATAATTGACCCCGCCCATTTGTTCGTTGGCCCAACCGGCCTCATTGAAGCACGCCTGCAGCCGCGAGCTGACCACGCTGTGGCCGGCGGGCACCAGTCCGGCTTCCTGGCTGGCCTTTTCATCCAGCACCATTTGGCGGAAGCGTTCGTAGTTGTCCAGGCGCACGGTGAGCAACACATCGCGCAGGATGGCGAGCAGATCATCGCACTGGGAGCGCATGGCTTTGCCGCGCAGGAACAGCCAGGACAGGCTGCCGGGCTGATGCTGGCGCATCGAGGTAAAGGACGAGGCGCGAATGCCGCCGGTCTTGCGGCCGATGCGCTGCATCAGCTTCACGAAATCTTCCTGCTCGGTTCCCATCTCCAGCAGCGTGCGGCTGAACAGCGAAACATAAGGCAGCAAATGCGGCGGCAGCAGGTGAAGATTGAAGCCGAGATCGAAGTAGATGATGCCGTTGGTGAATAGATCATGATACAGCACCGGCGTGCCGCGGTCAGCGAGCGTTGCCTGGGGAATCGTGCGGATCTCGCGGTCGAGATCTTCCCGCTGCAAGAAGGGCAGCTTGATCAGCTCTTCCGGTGGGTCCGGAGTTTCCTGGCGGCGCTTGAGGTCCTCCGCCTGCGCGACGATGCCCGCCATTTCGGCCGCGGACAATTGCGCTTGTATCACTGCCAGGCGTTCCCGCTCTGCGGCTTCCTCCTGCTCCGCCAGCCCCGGTTGCGGCTGCAGAATCACGGTGCTGCGGTGGGGATTCTCCAGCAAATAGCGTTGCAGCAATTCTTCGAAGTGGCGCGGATTGGCCGCCAGCTTGGCCTTGATCGCCGCCAGCGGCTGCTCGAAGCCGAGCGGCGCGAGCGGATCGCCGTCATAGAGCCACGTGGTCAGCGCGCTCAACATCACCACCAGGCCGCGCGGATACGAGCCGGTGTTCTTCTCCCGCAGGCTGAACTCGATGGTGTTGAGCGAGGCCTCGATGGTGTGGGGATCGATGCCCTCCCGCACCAGGCCTTGCAGCGTGGCCAAAATCAATTCTTCCACCTTGTCCGCCTCCGCGGGCGCGATGCCTTTCAAACCGGTGGAGAGGTACATGTCGCGCAGCTCCGCTTCCAGGCCGGCACCGGCAACGTCTTCGCCGAGACCGGAATCGATCAGGGCCTTGTACAACGGTGCCGCCGGCGTGCCCACCAACACGTGCGTGAGAATGCTCAGCGCCAGCGTGGTTTCCGGGTCTTTGGTTTCGGTGAGCAGCCAATTCACCGTCACCATGCCCTTGCGACTGGGGTCGGCTTCCTGGCCGGCGTCATAGGCATGCACCAGGCGCCGCGGCGACTGCCAGCGCGGCAGCGGCGGAATTTCCGAAGCCACGGGCCTGCGCGTGAAGTCTTGCAGATATTCATTCACCAAGCGCAACCGCTCGGGCGTGGGATCATCGCCATAGAAGAAGAGGCGCGCGTTGGAGGGATGATAGTAGGTTTCATGAAAGGCTTTGAACTGCTCGTAGGTCAGCGCGGGGATGTGGCGCGGGTGGCCGCCGGAATCCAGGCCGTAGACATGGCCGGGAAAAAGCGATTGCTGCGTGTATTCTCCCAGCAAACGTTCGGGCGAGGAGTAGCTGCCCTTCATTTCATTGAAGACCACGCCTTTGTAAAGCAGCGCGCCGTTGTCCATTTCGAGATGCCAGCCCTCCTGCTGCAGTGTTTGCGGCGGAATGAGCGGATGGAACACCGCATCGAGATAGACTTCGATGAGATTGTAGAAGTCCTGCAAGTTCTGGCTCGCCACCGGGTAGCAGGTTTTGTCGGGATAGGTGAAGGCATTGAGAAAAGTATTGAGCGAGCCTTTCACCAGCTCGACGAACGGCTCTTTGACGCGGTATTTGCGCGAGCCGCACAGCACGGCATGCTCCATGATGTGAGCAATGCCGGTGGAATCCGGCGGCGGCGTGCGAAAGGTGATGCCGAAGACTTTGTTTTCGTCATCGTTTTCGAGGGCCAGCAGTTCTGCGCCGGTTTGGAGGTGGCGGAACAGCAAGGCCCGGGTTTTCAATTCGGGAATTTCCTGGTCCCGCAGCAATTCGAAGCCATGGGTGATGGTCATGCATTCCTCTTGCGATGATGTACAGCGTGAGTATTCGACCGGCTGATGAAAGCGATCTCGTGCACTGAAAAGTGTAATCCACCTCATTGTCATTCTGCCGGAATCCTGTGAAGCTTTGGGCACCGTGCCAAGTATTCTACAAGATTCGTCGGAATGACGAAAGGCCACTGCCGCAAATCAAGCTGCCAGATCACTAGCTGACTGGCCGCGCGCCAGTGAGCGCCGCCGGGCGGCTGCCGCCCGCAGCATCGGTACGCTGACCGGTTAATCTAACAAGTTTCGGGCCATTTCCAAGTCTGATGAAAAAGATAAAAAAATCCGAAAATAGCAGCAGCATTGGCGCGGCGCGGAATTCACAATTCTCGGAATTCGGCCGGCAAATTTTCCCGACCTTGCGAAAGCTCCGCCGCCCGCCCGCGGCGTCTGCCTCCTCACCTTCCAACTAAGCTTCTGTTAATTTTGCTTCGTTTCGCCGCGGTCCAAGGTGATCTTTGCGGCGTTTTCCGGCACGGCATTTGTCAAACGCCAGCAGAGACAAACCTTCTTTTCGTTCGGAGAGCGGAAATGCCGGAGACAATGCAGCCGATGAGCGAGACCGCAAAATCCCGCCCGCAGGTGGCGCGCAAGAAAATTCCGCCGGGAGAGCGGCGCCTGCTCCGCGCGCCCGCCCAGCTCGGCCGGTGGGCCCGCTGGTGGTGGCGCATCAAGAATGATTCACAATTCCTGCGCCTGCACGTGCAAGTCGCCTTTGCTGCACTGGTGATTTGGATCGGTGTGGAATTCGTGCTCTTCGTCAAATGGCTGGAGAACGGCGGCCTCGGACCCGCCCCTGAGCGGCCGCCCGGCGTGGAAGGCTTTCTGCCGTTGAGCGGTTTGATCTCCCTGAAGCACTGGTGGCTCACCGGCACCGTCAATCTGATTCACCCGGCGGCGCTGTTCATCCTGATCGCCATTGTCGTGCTGGGTGTGCTGTTGAAAAAATCATTCTGCGGCTGGCTCTGCCCCATCGGCTTCCTTTCCGAGCTGCACTGGAAGCTGGGCCGCTGGCTGTTTGGTGGCAATTGGCGGGTGCCGAAGTGGCTGGATTGGCCGCTGCGCTCGCTCAAGTATTTGCTGCTCTATTTCTTTCTGTATGCCATCCTCTGGCAGATGGGATTGCCCGCGCTCGATGCCTTCATCAATAGTGCCTACAATCAAGTGGCGGATATCAAGATGCTCCAATTCTTCCAGCATCTCGATCGCACCGGATTGTGGATCATCGCGGTGATCGCGCTGCTGTCGCTGCCGATCAAGAATTTCTGGTGCCGCTATCTGTGCCCCTATGGCGCGCTGCTCGGCGCCGGCAGCTTGATCAGTCCGGTGAAAATCACGCGCAATGCCCAACGCTGCATCGACTGCGAGCTGTGCACCAAAGCCTGCCCTGCGAATATCAAGGTCCATCAAGCAAAGCGCGTGCACTCCGATGAGTGCATGGCATGCCTGGCCTGCGCCCAGGTGTGCCCGGTGAAAGACACGCTCGATTTGCGCACCCGCGTGCCCGCGCGGCGGGTGCCGGCGCCGGTGCTGGCGGCGTTGATCGCTGGCGTGTTTGTCGCCATCACCGGCGCCGCCATGCTCGCCAAGCTCTGGCAGAACTCGATCAGCCATGAAGAATACTTGCGGCACATGCCGCGCATCGAGTCCTACGGACATCCGGGAAGATGAAATGGTGGGCGGCCACCGGCAGGCTGTTCACACCGGCTGGGCTGGGGGCAGGAGGAACACAAACAACATCTGGCCGTTCGGCGCTTGCATGACCGCATGGGTGGGATCCCTCGCGAGCGCGAATTTGAAGCCTTCCAGTTGGAGCCGCGCAATCCGCGCTCTTGCCTCCCGCGGGAGAAGGCAAATGACCGCTCAGGCCAGCGCAAACTCGCCGCCCGCCCGCCTTATAACAGTTTCTCCTTCTTGAATCGGTCAAAGCCTTTCTTCGTCAATCGCCGCAGCTCGGTGAGGAGTTTGCGATCAGCCGCGGCAAAGTTGAAACAGGACTTGCCCTGCATTCGCTTCTTCAGTTCGCTGGAAATCCCTTCGAGCAGATCGGGAAACATGTAGACCGCGAAGAGATGAAAGCTGACGTAATTCTTGTTGATTTGAGCGGCGCCGAAGAACAGTTCCTTCTTGTACTTCTCGGTGTAGGGCGTGTTCAAACAGTAGTTGCCGGGCTTGTCTACTTTCACCAGCAAACGCGTTGCAAACGGCAGCAGGATGGCCTTCAACTGCTCGAACACTTCCGGGAAATCTGCCTTTCCTGTAGCGGAAGCTTGGGCGGGCTTGGTTCGCAGCATTTTTCTTCCCTCTCTGGTTGTGGCGGCATTGATGCAATAGCGTGGGTTGTGAAAAACAGGGGCATATGCTGTCAATGTGGAAGGGCATGCTGCACAATGTGCGTCCCAAAGGCAAGTGTTTTTTCCCGAGAAGAAATTTGACAAACGATGCCGGTTTTCGTATCTTTGCCGCCGTCAATCTGCTTTCACCGCCGTTTTCTTCACTGCTCCTATTCAACTGAAAAAGGGTTGCTCATGGCAAAGATAGACATGGTCATGCCGCAAATGGGCGAGAGCATCGCCGAAGGCACGATCCTCAAGTGGCTCAAGAACGTCGGCGACAAGATCGAGCGCGACGAGACGATTCTTGAAATCAGCACGGACAAAGTCGATTCTGAAATACCCGCGCCCGCCACGGGTGTGCTGGCGAAAATCCTCGTGGAAGAAGGCAAAACCGTGGGCGTGGGCACGCCCATCGCTGTGATCGAAACCGACGCTGCCGCAGCAGCCGGTGGCAACGGCAAAGCGGAACAAGCGGCGGCGCCGGCAGCGGCCGCGCCCGCCCCGGCAATGACGGCGGAAGCACCCGCACCGGCACCCGCAGCCGGCGGCGAAGTGGTGCGCGCCGGCACGCGCTTCTACTCGCCGCTGGTGCGCGAGATTGCCAAGCAGGAAAATATTTCGATGGCGGAACTGGAGGCCATTCCCGGTTCGGGTGAGGGCGGCCGCGTCACCAAGAAAGATATTCTCGCTTACGTGGAACAGCGCAAGGCCAAGCCCGCGGCTACCGCTCCCGCACCTGCGGTGGCGCCGGCGAAACCGGCGGCGCCTGTGGCTGCTCCCGCGCCGGCAGCGCCGCGCCCGGCTCCGGCACCCGCGCCGGCCGTGACGCCCTACGATCAGGATCGTGTCGAGGTCGTGCCGATGGACAACATGCGCCGCCGCATCGCCGAGCACATGGTGATGAGCAAACAAACCTCGCCCCACGTGTACTCGGTTTCAGTGTGCGACCTGACCAAGATTGTGAAATACCGCGAGCGCGTCAAAAACGAATTCGAGCAGCGTGAAGGCACCAAGCTCACCTACACGCCCTTCTTTCTGGAGGCCTGCGTGCGCGCCATTCGCGAGTTTCCGTTGATCAACGCCAGCCTCGACGGCAGCAATATCATCATGAAAAAGGCGATCAACCTGGGCGTGGCGGTGGCACTGGACAACGGGCTGATCGTGCCGGTGATCAAGAATGCCGACGCGCTCAACCTGGTGGGCCTGGCGCGCGCCACCAACGATCTTGCCAATCGCGCCCGCAACAAGCAATTGAAGCCCGATGAAGTGCAGGGCGGCACCTTCAGCATCACCAACATGGGCAGCTTCGGCAACCTGTTCGGCATCCCGGTGATCAACCAGCCGCAAGTCGCGATTCTCGGCATCGGCGCGATTCGCAAGACGCCGGTGGTGGTCGGTGAAGGCATCGCGATTCGCGACATTGTCTATTTGTCGCTCTCGTATGATCATCGTCTGATTGACGGCGCCTATGGCGGGCAATTCCTGCAGCGCATCGTGGAACATCTGGAATCATTCGATCTGCCCCAATGAGCACAGTTCTTCCCATCATCAATTCCGGCCAGCCCTCGCCGTTGCGGGTGGCGCCGCGGCCGTCATGGCTCAAGGTCAAAATTCCGGGCGGCGAAGGCTACCACGACATCAAGCAACTCGTCGATCAGCATCGCCTGCACACGGTATGTGAGGAGGCGCGCTGCCCGAACATTGCGGAATGCTGGAGTCGGCGCAGCGCGACCTTCATGATTCTCGGCGACATCTGCACGCGCAGTTGCGGCTTTTGTGCGGTTAAGACCGGCCGGCCGTCGGGCTTGGACTGGGATGAGCCGAGGCGCGTGGCGGAAGCCGTGGCACGGCTGAATCTGCGGCATGCCGTCATTACTTCGGTCAATCGCGATGAATTGCCCGACGGCGGCGCCGCCATCTTCGCGGCCACCATTCGCGCCGTGCGCGTCCAAGTGCCGACCTGCAGCCTCGAGGTGTTGATTCCGGATTTCAAGGGCAACGAAGCGGCGCTGCACACGGTGCTGGAAGCGCAGCCGGAGATTCTCAATCACAACGTCGAAACCATTGCGCGCTTGTATCGCCGCGTGCGGCCGCAGGCGGATTACCGCCAGTCGCTGGAATTGTTACAGCGCGCGAAAAAGGCGGGCGCGCTCACGAAATCAGGTTTCATGCTGGGGTTGGGGGAGACCCTCGAGGAGGCCAAGGAATTGCTGGCTGATCTGCACGGCACCGGGCTGGACATTGCGACCATCGGCCAGTATCTGCAGCCGACGCCCGCGCATCTGCCGGTGGAGCGGTTCGTGCCGCCGGCAGAGTTCCAGGAGTTGAAGGCGTTTGGCTTGGCGCTCGGCCTGCGCCACGTGGAATCCGGGCCGCTGGTGCGCAGCTCTTATCATGCGGATGAACAAGCGGAGCCGGTGATGGGTCGCTGAACAGTTTTTCTCAATGCCGAAAGTGGGGTGCAGCCATGTCAGAACAAAAGGTGGAATTCAGCGGGACAGTCCAAAACACAGTTTGCGAGACCACGCAAAGCAAGTTCACGGGCACCGGCAAAATCACCGGTGCGCCAGCCAAGGAACCGGTAAAGATAATAACTGTGAGGAATTTCATCACGGTTTCGTTTGCAACTCAGTATCTCATTGACATTTTCTTTGGTGACGCTGAGGCTGTTCGATGTACAGATTCAAAATTTGTTCGGTCAATTCACCGCGAATCCCTCCAGCGAAATTCCTGCCCAAGACACACCTCTCGCAAAGCCTGAAGAGCGGATTTCTAACAAAGAAGCTGCAACCCCGCATGCGGAAGAACCCTGGCCCGAAAATGTGCCTCCCGCACAGGTTGGTGGCTATATCGTGATTGCCAAGGTTGTTGACAGAGAAAAGGAAGCGATGGGTTACGGAGCCAAGCTTCGGCAGAAGCGAATCAGGGCCAACTACTTTTTTGTTGAGGAATCCCGCTACCATGTCTACGTTGGGCCATTCTATACCAAAGGCACTGCGCAAACGGCGCTGCGATCGGTGCGCCGGGCCGGCTTCAACGAGGCTTACCTGCAGCCAACCGGCCCGCAGTGAGAGCCTGTTACAACGTAATCGTCGCGGTTGAGGAGAAGAGCGCTGGCAGTGCCTGAGACGATCTGCCTGCGCCGTGGTGGAGGAAGGCTTACGGCGGTATGCTGCCGTTTGGCGTTGTGCTACATAATTCACAAGTTGCCTGCGTGAATCTGCGCCATGGCGCGCGCGGGCTGGCTACTCGAAAGCATAATTGCTCACCGTCCAGCGGCCGTCGGCGCGGGTGGTGTTGATGAGAATTTCGCGCTGCATTTTCGCGCCGCCCTGGCGCGGCTCGATGGTGAGGTGATAGACGAAGGAAACGTGTTCGGCATCGTTGTCGGTGCGCGCTTTCAGTTCATAGTCCAGAAACGGCTTCAGTTGGTGAAATTCCCGCTCGCCTTCTTCGAACCGCCGCGCCCCGCCTTTGAGTGACTCGATTTCCCGGCGCAGCTTGTCCGCCGCCAGACCGCTGGCAATTTCCAAAGCGTGCGTCTGATCGAGTTCGATGAGATAGCGGTAGCAGAATGTCTCGGCGATTTCGCGCGGATCGTTGCCCGGCCCGCACGCGGCCAGCAGCACCGCGAGGCCGGCCCACACCGTTCGCATTTTTCCCAGCACGTTCTTCCCTCCGCGTCTTGCGCTGCACCAGGGCATTGCCAAAACTCCGGTTGCCATGACAATCGAACTGAGGCCGCCGCCGGCAACTGCTGCACCTGAGATTTCAGCAAGTCAAGCGCGCGGCAGCGCCGGCCAAAATAGGCCGGCAGGCCGCGAATGTCAAGCGAAAACATCCTTGACATTCCACCAGGCAGAACTTATATTGCCCGGTCTTTTGAATCTCTCAAGAACGTAATGGAGGCTCAGGTGAAAAAAGTCGTGCTCGGCGGTGCTGCCATGCTCGCCATGGTGTTGGTGGGTTTTCTGCTGTTGCCGAAACACGGCACGGTGCAAAGTGCAGTGATTCCGGTGTCGGGAATGACGTGTGATGGTTGCGCCACGCGCATCACGCAAGCGCTCGAAGAATTGGACGGCGTTACCGCCGCGGAAGTGAGCTTTGCCAAGCGCGCAGCGAGTGTGCAGTTCAATCCGGCGGTGATTTCAGAAACCGCGATCGCGGGCGCGATCACGAAACTGGGATATCAGGCCGGCGCGTCCAACACCAGCACGCCGCCCGCCGCCTGTGAGCCGGGCGACCAGGCCGCCACCGGCGGTTGCTGCACCTCCAAGGCCAAGCCTTCCAACACCTGATTCTTGCCTCAACCTGTTTTGTGCACTGGAGCCCCGCCTCGAAAAAACGCTGTGCTGTCGGCAGCGGCGATGAAGTGGCGGGGCTTCGTTTTGAATGACTCTTGCGGTTACCGTCGTGACCATGCGACTCAAGCTGATTGCCAGTCTGCTGATCAGCGTGATCTTCACGTATCTCGCTTTTCGCGGGATCGATTTCACGCTGATGTGGCGCACCCTGCAACAAGCCAACTACTGGCTGCTGGCGCCGACCTTGCTGTTCATGTACGCCAGCTTATGGCTGCGTGCCGTGCGTTGGGGCTACTTCATGAAGCCGATCAAACCGGTTGCGGTGAAGCAACTGTTTGCGGCCATGATGATCGGCTACTACGGCAACAACGTCTTTCCCTTCCGGTTGGGAGAAGTGTTGCGCGCCTACGCGGTCGGCAAGTCCGCAGGCGTGTCGCGCATGGCCTCCTTCGCGACGATCTTCGTCGAGCGCATCATTGATGTCATTTCCCTGCTGCTGCTGCTCGGCGTGTCGTTGCTGTTTCACGACTATCCCGCCTGGATCGAACGCGGCGGTGCACTACTGCTCAGCGTCACGGTGGCCTGCACCGTGTTCATCGTCTTCCTGATGGAACGCACGGAAAAGACACTCGCCTTCGTCACCCGGCTCATGCGCTTTTTCCCCGCGAAGGTGCAAGCCTCGGTGCGCAAACTGCTCGGCTCATTTTTGGAAGGCTTTGGCATTTTCAAGAAGACGGAGCATTACTGGTCGGTGGTCTGGCAATCGTTCGCCATCTGGCTCTGCTATGCCGCGATTGTGTTCGTGACGCTCGAGGCCTTCGACCTCAACCGCCAGTATCAAATGCCGCCGGGCGCCAGTTTGGTCATCCTGGTGATGACCAGCATCGCGATCATGGTGCCGGCCGCCCCCGGTTACGTCGGCTCGTTTCACTGGGTTTGCCAGCAAGCGCTGGTGCTCTTCGGTGTCTCCGCCAGTGAATCACTGGGCTTTGCCGTGGTTTCCCACGTGGTGAATTTCATTCCGATCACGATCCTGGGTTTTTATTACTACTATCACCAGCATCTGCATCTGCGCGAGGCAGTAGCCGTTGCCTCTGCCGGCGATTTGGCTTCCAACGGGACGGCGCCTCCTCTCCCGACCGAGGTACAAACCGTCGACCGCCAACCACAATCCCAAGAGAATTCAACCCGCATCTGACATGCCTCTCGCCGATCAATCCCGCGCGGTTCTGCTGGTCACCCTTGCCATTTTTCTGCAGGTGCTGCTGGCGGCGCTGGACACCACCATTGTCAGCACCGCCATGCCCACGGTCGCCGCGGCGCTTGGCGGCATGCACTTGTACAGCGGCGTGTTTTCGGCTTACATGATCGCCAGCACCATCGCCACTCCCATTGCCGGCAAGCTCTCCGATCAATTCAACCGTAAGAAGATGTACCTGGCGAGCATCACCGCGTTTTTGGCGACTTCGATGCTGTGCGGCGTGGCGCCCAGCATGATCTGGCTCATTGTCTGCCGCGCGCTGCAGGGCTTGGCCGGCGGCACGATGTTCGCGATTTCATTGAGCCTGGTCGCGGTGCTTTATGCCCCGCACGAACGCGGCAAGATTCAGGGCATCATCAGCTCCTTGTGGGCGATTGCCAGCATGATCGGCCCCCCGCTCGGCGGCTACGTCGTGCAGCATCTTTCCTGGCGCTGGGCGTTTTATCTCAACCTGCCGGTCGGCATTCTGGCGATGGCTTTCATTCATCGTTTTCTGCATGATCCCGCCACCGCCGGCCGGCAGGCCTCCATCGATTATGCCGGCGCTGCAGTGCTCACCACGCTGGTGGCGGGCGTGATGGTTTTATCGAACAATCTGCAAGCCTTCTCCCGCCTGGCGTTGTTGCTGTCTGGCGCGGCCTTGGTGGCGCTGCTGCTGGTATTGGTGCGCATCGAGCGGCGCGCGGCGGCGCCCATCATGCCGCTGGCATTGTTGCGCCAGGGCGATATCGCCGCCGCTAATCTGACCACATTTGTCACCGGCATTTGTACGTTCGGCTTCATCGTTTTCGCGCCGCTGTTTGTGCAGGGCGTGTTGTCCGGCACTGCCACCGCGGCGGGATTGGTGTTGATACCGCTCAGCATCGGCTGGGGAGGAGGCAGCTTTTCTTCGGCGCACTTTCTGAATCGCGTGGGCTACCGGCCGGTGGCCATGCTGGGCGCGTTGTTCATGATCGCCGGATTCGGCTACCTGAGTTTTGCCATGCATTCGCCCACTTTCGCCGGGATTGCCACGGTGGGTTTCGTGATCGGCACCGGCATGGGTTTGGCCACCAATGTGATCACTGTGGCCGTGCAGAACAGTGCCGCGCCGCAACACATCGGTACCGCCACGTCGTCGACGATTTTCTCCCGCGCACTCGGCGGCGCGGTGGGCGTCAGTATGCTCGGCGCGATTCTGGCCGGTCGCGTGGCTGCGCTGGTCGGCGGCCCGGCGGCCGGCGGCGCCAATGGCGGCTTGGCGGAGATTCGCGCCCTGCTGCTGCCGGAGACACGCGCGCAGATTCCGCCGGAATCGTTCGTGCATTTGCAGCATGGCCTGGCCGAAGGCCTGCACACCGTGTTTGCCGTTTGTGGTGTGCTTTCGCTCGCCGCATTCCTGGTGACCTTGCGGGTTTCGGCGCGGCGGCCGCACGAGGAGAGCAAGACCCTTCATTCAACCGTTCATTAGCTTGCGCCATGCGCATTCTTCTCCTTTTCATCGACGGCCTTGGGATTGGCGAGCGCGACCCGCAAAAGAATCCGCTCGCGCGCTATCATTCCCGCTGGCTGCAGATCTTCCAGGATGAGCCGGCGGCACGTGTGCCTGGCGGCGGCATTGTCGTGCCCACGCATGTCGATATGGGCGTTGCCGGGCTGCCGCAAAGCGCCACCGGGCAAACCGCGTTGTTCACCGGCCGCAATGCCGCTGCCGAAGTCGGCCATCACGTTTCCGCGCTGCCCACGCCGACGCTGCGCCGCCTGTTGGATGAATCGAGCCTCTTCAAGACCGTGGCGGCGCTGGGCAAACGCGGCGTGTTTGCCAACGCCCTCTCTCAGGAATACTTCGAGCGCCGGCGTGAGCACATCTCCGCCAGCACGCGGGCGTTGCTCGCCGGCGGTTTCCCCTGGCTGAGCCTCGATGATCTGCGCGCCGGCCGCGCGGTATCGCATGATCTCACCAACCAATTCCTGCGCGACCTGGGCGATCACGTTCCGCTGCGCACGCCCGTTGAAAGCGGCCGCATCCTCACCGCCATCGCGCAACAAGCAGACTTCACCCTCTTTGAATTCTTTCTGACGGATATGGTAGGCCACAGCCGCGACCTTGAGGAAGCCCGGCTGGTGGTTGAGCGGTTGGACCTGCTGCTGGACACCGTGCTGGCTGATATCAATCCCGCTGAAACCGTCGTGGTACTCACCAGCGATCACGGCAATTTCGAAGATCTCTCCGTGAAAACGCATACCACCAATCTGGTTCCCTCCATTTTTTGGGGTGTGCCGCCGGCATTTCCGCTGCCCGCCACCCTGCGCATCGAAGCCGTTGCCCCGCTGCTGCTCGAACTGCTCGCGTTTTGATTTTTGTTCTGCGCCTGCCCGCGTTCATTCCATGTGAAGCCCGATCGTTGAAAGAGAAGCAGAAGATCTTCGACGAAGAGAAGACAGAGTAGACAAAGAGGGTCGCGGTCAAAGTCTTCATCTGACTCATAAACTCCGTTTTCTCTGCTTTCTCCGGCGAAGCCATGAGGCGCTCAAAGTCAGAATAGAATTCTGAAAGATCCTGGACCACAAAACAAACGCCTGCACCGCGGAGCCGTGGAGAACGTAGAGTTTCAAAATCAAGAGAGTCCTTCTCCGCGTTCCTGGCGTCTTCGCGTAGAGCCTTTGATGCGAATGACACGGCCGTGTCATTCAAATCACAAGCTCACCGCAGAAACGCAACACCGCAAAGTCGCAAAGATGTCTCAATCATTTTTTGCCGGCAATCAGGAAAGACAAAACTCGATTCTTAACTTGGCGTGCCTTTGCGACTTGGCGATCGCTTTTGTCTTCTTGGATTCCGGTTCGTTCGGGCTGGGGTTGTGCCTTGATCGTATTGGGGATAATCAAGAGAATTGATGCTCACGATT
This sequence comes from bacterium, assembly GCA_023150945.1. Classification (NCBI taxonomy): domain Bacteria; species bacterium. The sequence goes on from JAKLJX010000011.1 coordinate 81,064, forward strand.
CCGCGCTTGACTTCGCGCATGCGGTTCCATATATTGCGCGTCCATTTTTTGGTGATACTACCCATCGGGCCACGCCTGCCTGCACTCCTCCTCGCAGTGAGCATGGGTGCCGGCGTGACCAGCGTAACGCGACCTCATGCCAAAAGGGTGGGTAAGCAAGAGGGGGGAACCTCAGGCCAGATACGGCGCAGCCCTTGTTGAGGAACAAAAAAACACCGTCGCGGTGCCGCGGTGTTTTTCTCCGGCGAAATCGAAAATGCTTTCTCGCAGGCGGCAGCGATTGCCGGTATAGAAGACGCTGTGCTGGTTTGTTGTGCAACCATGATGAGGAGTATCATGACTATGCTTCCCGTAAAGATTTGTGGGATCACCCGGATGGAAGATGCCCTGCTCGCGGTCGAGCTGGGAGCCGCCGCCGTCGGATTCGTCTTCTATCCCAAAAGCTCGCGCTGTATGGATGCCGAAACGGCGCATCGCATCGGCCAGCAATTGCCCGCCGGCATTGCGCGCGTGGGGGTGTTCGTCAATCCGGATCCGGAGACGCTGCACTTCACCGCGGAAGTCGCCGGGCTGACCCACATTCAACTGCACGGTGACGAAAGCCCGTATTTGTGCCGGCACTCGCCGTTGCCGGTGATCAAGAACATGCGCGCGGCCGCGGTCGCGCCCGCCGGCGAATTGCGCAACTTTCCAGCGGCGGCTTTTCTGGTGGATGGCAGCAAGCCCGGCGAGTTGGGCAGTGTGAGCGGCAGGAGCGATTGGGAGTTTTGCGCCAAACTGCGCGAGAGCAAGTTTACCGTGCTGGCGGGCGGCCTCTCGGCAGACAACATTGCGGCCGCGGTTCGCTTGGCGCAGCCCGATGCCATCGATCTCTCCAGTTCGGTGGAAAGCCGTTCGGGCGTCAAGGATTCGGCCAAGCTGCGGCATTTTTTCGCCGCGGTCCGCAAGCTCGAATACTCAGACAGCCGCCTGCCCAAGGGGTTCCTCTCGCTTACCTGATTCAAATTGCGATTCGATGATGAAGCTCACCACTGCCAGTGGCCTGCTGCTCATTTTGGCGATCGTTTTGCCGGCCAGTGCAGCACAAGCCCAGACCCGTTTCGGCTTGCGCGGGGGATTCTATCTCGATCATGACGCGTTGTTTGTGGGCGCACAACTCACCCACCCGGTGGCGCCGCGCTGGCGCGCCATGCCCAATTTCGAACTGGTTTTAGTGGAACGCGGCTCGCTGTTTTCCATCAATGGTGATTTCTGCCATCGCTTTCCCGCGAGCCACAGCCCGCGCTGGTATGCCGGTGGCGGCCTCGGCATCAGTCACCGTTCGTATCGCGATTTCAACGACACGGACATCGGTTTGAGCGGCATCTTTGGAGCCGAGTTCGGCCGCGGCGAAACCCTGCCGTTTGCATTCATCAAGCTGCTGCTGTTCGCCGACAGCGAGTTGGTGATCGGCGGCGGCGTCACCTTTTAAGCAGGCCGCCGTGCCAATGCGCCGGCTTTCTCACCTCCGCGATTTCGAGGCCGGACGGCCTCGCCTCGCAGCCAACCGGGATGAAGATCGATGAAACTCGCCTTTCGCGAGTATGGCCGCGGCGAAAAGACCCTCGTCATTCTGCATGGCCTGCTGGGCTCCGCGCAGAATTGGCAGCGCGTGGCCAAAGAGCTGGGTGAAAAATACCGCGTGCTGGCGGTGGATCAGCGCAATCACGGCGAATCACCGCACCATTCCGATCACAGCTTTGCGGCGTTGCGAGAAGACGTCAAGGATTTTTTCGATCAGCGGGGATTGCCGCAGGCATATCTCTTGGGGCATTCCATGGGAGGGGTGGCGGCGATGGAGTTCGCCTTTCATTATCCTGAGCGCCTGCGGGGATTGCTCATCGAGGATATTGCGCCGCGGCCTTATCACAGCTCTGCGGCCGGCATTTTGGAAGCGCTGTCAGCGCTGCGGCTGGAGGGCGTCACTGCTCGCCAGGAAATCGAGGCGGCGCTCGCCCCGCGCATTCCCAATCCGGTCATCCGCCAGTTTGTGTTGACCAACCTCGTGCGCACCGACGACAACACGTTGGCGTGGCGCGTCAATCTCGCCACACTGCAGGCCTTTCAGCGGGAGATGGCTTCTTATGCCGCTTCGCCGCATGCGCGTTTCTCCGGCGAAACCCTGTTTCTCGGCGGCGCCACTTCCGAGTATCATCTCGATCACGAACAGGCCCTCCTGCTTTCCCACTTTCCCAACAGCCAGTTGGTCATGATTCCCGGCGCCGGCCATTGGATTCACTTCGAAGCGCGCGAGGCGTTCACCGCAGCGGTGCGGCAATTTCTGGAATCCGGCCTGGTGGCTTTTCAGGGCGACACGCCTTGAGGGGGAATGCCCCTGGCCAAATCATTGGGGCAGGAGGAGCGCATTCTTCTCAAAGTGAGCACTTTGCTTCTTCGTCATCATTCCCCCAAGTCAAGGCTTCGGCTTTTGCCGGCGCATGAGTAAAACCAAAACCGCGCCGGCGAGAATCATCGCCAGGCTGATGATCTGCGCGAGCGTCATCCAACCAAAGGCGATCTTGGGCGTGCGCCGCCAAAATTCCGTAATGAAACGCTCGCTGCCCGCGGCAATGAGGTAGAAGCCCGACAATGTTCCGGGCACAAATCCCCTGCGCCGGACTTTCCAGATGAGGGTGAACGCCGTCAGCAACAACACGATGTCATAAAGCGGAGTCGGATGCACGCGTTCGGTGGTTGGCACCACGCCGTGCGGAAAAGCCATGGCCCAGGGCACGTCCGAAGGCGGGCCGTAATCACCGTCGGCGGAGAGAAAGCAACCCATGCGGCCGAAACTCTGACCGACGAGCAGTTGCACGGCCACCACATCGACCGTCGGCCAAAACGGCATTTTGAAATGCTGGATTGTCCACATCACCGCTGCGGCACCGCCGAACAAACCGCCATACCACACCAGCCCCGCGCCGTTGAAAACGGTCGCAAATGACTCATCCACATTGCGCCAATAGTGAACCACGATCGGCAATCGCGCGCCGAGATAGCCCATGAGCAGCGAGAGAAACACCGCAGGTTTGCTGAACGGCGGCGCCGTGCTTTTTCTTGTTTTGATTGCCGCCAGCCGCCAGGCCCACGGCAGCATCACGCCGAGCAGGCCACCGTACCAGCTCAAGCCACCGCGCCAAAAGACATCGCCCAAGGGGACGGCGAATTCATGCCAATGCTCGATCATGTAGTAGATCCGCGCGCCCACAAATCCGCCGATCAACGCCGCGGTGGCGATCGTCACGGCCAGGTCGGGATCGAGGCCGAGATGGCGGAATTCGCCGCGCATCAGCAGCGTGCCCACCAAAAAGCCGAGCATCGCCATCAAGCCGAAGCTGTGAATCGTAATTGGGCCGAGACTGAAGAGATCAGGATACATGCGTTATTGCGGTGAGGGGGCGCCGGGTTTTTCCCACGGCGGCGCGGGTGAAGTGGCCCCAGCTTTACGATGGCCATGGCGCTCAGCAATCAGCGCGACGACGTGCGGCACTTCGTGCACCTGCAGGAGCTGATAGATTTCATTGCGAACCTGAAACGAGCCGTTTTTCATGTCGCAATCGCAGACTTCCAAGCCGTCGGTGCAGGAGCCGCAGGGGCAGATGAATTGGGCAGCGACTTCGTAGACTTGCGGATATTGCGCGGCCAGCGCTTCGCCGCGCAAGCTGGAATCAAAACCGTTGTGCGTGTGGCCGGCTGACGACGGCCGGTTGGCAAGGTACATCAGCAGTGCGCCGGCGGCGAGGCCGGCAGCCAGCAAAAGCGCGCCGAAAAACCAGGTACGCGAATCTGCCGGCGCCGGCGCGGCAGTTTTGGCGCGGGGGATGATCAGCGCGCCGCAGGCATCGCAAAACTTGGCGCGGCGTGTGACGCGGTGTCCACAAGATGAGCATTTCATGGCGAGGTTCAAACTCCAGTCATTCAGCATGATTGCAGAGCATTTTCTGCAAGTTTGCCGCACAGCATAGCAAAGTCAGAGAACAAATGCAAGCAGCGCCTCGGCCCGCCGGCCATGTCTCACGGGCCGCGGCTGACTCCGACACTCGCCAGGCTGTGCGGCAGGATCCTGTGTGAGGAACTGGGCAAAGTCCCAAGTTCTTCACAAGGTCGCTCCGGAATGACCAGCCAGATGAGCTGTCCCAACAAATCGACTTGACGGCACACTACGCCGCGGTTCGCAGCCGCATGCAAGTTGCCGTGGCACAGGCGCTCAGCTCGAATTCCGACGAACGGCGCACGGCTGCCGGCACTTGCTCGCGTAAGATCAGCTCGAAGCCCGCCCGCGCCGCCAGGTCGGCAATGGTTGTGGTGAGCAGATAGAAATCCCTGACCCCGGCTTGTTGTGCCTGGGTGAGCAGTGTCTGCCAGAGCATCTTCCCGATCCCTCTGCCGCGCCATGCCGGCGCCACCGCAAAGGAACGCAGCAAACCATCGCTACCGAAGCGTTCCATCGCAAACACGCCGATGAGGTGGCCGTTGTGCTCGGCCACCACGGCGTTGGCCAGCGCTTCCGGCAAACCATTTTCTGGCAATCCGCTCACAGCCAAAAGTCCGGCAATGGCGTCATGATCTCCGGCCGTGGCAACGCGCACCGTTACCGCCGGTTGCTCATGAGGCAGCGGCTTGCGGCCTACGACCTTGACGCTCGCCAGTCTGATTTGCTGGAGCAACTGTGGATGCGATGCAACGAGGCTGCCGTACCTGGCGTTGAGCTGATCATCGCCCAACACCAGGCCGCGAATCATGGCTTCATCATAGTCCAGCCGCGCGTCGACGCGAACCTCGGCCAGCCCCGCCTGGGTCAGCAACCGCAGGTAATCCGCGGTGGGGATGGCACCGCCGACGCAGCCGCAGTAGGATTCGTTGTCGTTCTTGATGAAGTCGGGCAGCGCTTCCGCCACAATATCGCTGATGGCGACGCGGCCGCCGGGTTTGAGCACCCGCTGGATTTCGGAGAAGACTCTGGGTTTTTCGGGCGAGAGATTGATGACGCAATTGGAGATGACCCAATCGACGCTGTTGTCGGCCACCGGCATGTTCTCGGCTTCGCCCTGGCGGAATTCAACATTGGTGTAACCGCCTTCTGCGGCGTTGCGGCGTGCAGCCTCCAGCATCGCCGGCGTCATGTCGAGACCGATCACCTTGCCGGTCGGCCCCACTTTCTGCGCGGCGATGAAGCAATCGATGCCGGCGCCTGAGCCGATGTCGAGCACGGTTTCGCCGGATTTGACTTCGGCGAAAGCGAGGGGATCGCCGCATCCGAAGCTTTTTTCGGCCGCCTCGGCGGGCAGCGTGGTGAGTACGTCCTCGCGATAGCCTGCCAGCCGCGGAATCGTCAGGCTGCCCGCTTGCCCTTTGCTGCAGCAGCCGCTGCGCTGGCCGGTTACGGCCTTGGCATAGTAATCCTTCACCAGCGTCTTGACGTCGGTTTGTGCCGGCTGGCTCTGCTGGGGCGTGCTGCCACAGCATCCGCCGGCGGCCGGTGCCAACTTGAGTTTGCGTGTTGTCGTTGTATCAGGCATGGTTTCTTCCTTTTGGGTTGAGTCGTTGCAGGTTTAGTGGTTGTTCGACCTTCTCCGGGCAGCAACAGGTGGCCAGCCAGTCGTGCACGGCGAGGGACAGTAATTCCAGACTTTCCAAAATTTGTTCGCGTTTGTCCACGGGCAGGCGCTCCATGATTTGGCGCTGGCTCGTGTGCAATTCCGCGCGGATGCGCTGCTGCAGCTTGGCACCGGTCGCGGTCAACCGCACAATGATCTCGCGCCGGTCGCGGCTGCTGCTCTGCCGCTCGACCAGGCCACGCTGCACCAGCGGATCAATCACGCGCGTGGCAGTGCTTTTGTCGAGGAACAGGTGCTTCGCGAGCTGCACCATGGTCAGCTCGCCGTTCTCGCTGAGGGCGTCGAGGGCGTAGCATTGCGAAACCGTAACCCCGCAGCAGGAGATCTCGTTGCGGTCGCGCATTTGGTATTTGCGCAGCAACTCCTGGGTGACGCGCTGCAGGCGCTCGACTTGTTGTTCCAGGTTGGATTCAGTTTTCATGGGCACAAAATACGATTGTGATTAACAATTGTTGCAATACACAACTAAATTATCAATTTTAGCCTCAGACGCAAGCGATATTTTGGGGAAAATTTGCTTAGGCTGTGGAGTGAAGTTTGTTTATATTTGCGGCAAACGTCTGACAGCCTATACAATTGTTATTTTTCTGTTTTAGTGGGAACACTTTTGTTCACATCGGCATGGAATAAATGGGCCGTTCGCGCGTTTACAGGGCGAAGAGGTTGCCACTCAGTCGAAGCGCCAAGGGCAGCACAACCTCCGCAGGATGGGATAAGCACCTGCACGGCGGCCCTACAGGCGGGACGGGATTTTCGGCTGTGCTTTGCGATCTGAGCGAGAGCGCCTTACTGCAACCAGGGAGAATGCGATGACGATCGACCCTCGCGAAAATAAATGGTTCGGATGGATCGAGGTCGGCCAGAAGACGCTGCAGTTGATTTTGGGTATCATCCAATTGGTGCCTTTCATCAGCGCGGTGGTGGCGATTCTGGTGGCCTATGTCAGCGGCGTCAACCAATGGGCGATCATCGCGTTGGGCGTCGCCATCATTTCTTTTGGCGTGGCGTTTCTCATGCGCAACCGCATGCAGGAGCGCATGCAGACGTTCGTCAATCCCACCTTGTGGATCGACCGCGATGAGGTCAGCGTGGCGGTTTACCCGGATCGCCGCGTGGTCAAGCGGCGCTACGAATTCAAAGCGCTCAAGCGCACCGAACGCTATCGCTTCAAATTCCGCTGGTCGGGATCGGAGCACGTCAAGGTGACGCTGGAGGCGACTGATGACGCCCTGATCAAGATCACCGGTCCCAAGGTGCAGAAGAGCTGGCACCGGTACGAAGTCCGCTTCAAGGAAACGCTCAAAGCCGGAGAGAAGAAGACGGTGCTGCTCAGCTACGAGCTGCCCGACCGCGGCGGCGAATCCGAGCCTTATCATTGCGTCTCCTACGGCCACGTGGCCGGCTGTAGCGCGCTGCTCTTTCGCCTGATGTTTCCACAGAACGAGGCCATGCGCGACGTTTATCTCATCCACTATGATGCCGACTGGGTGGTGCAGAAGGGCCTGCCTATCGGCATCGATCCCGACGATAATGAATACCGGGCGGAAATCAAGCCTGAGCCTGGCATGCGCTATTCGTTGGAGTGGCAGGAGCGCTGAACGGCGGCGCCGGGCGCGGGTAAAATCGTCCACGCGCTTCCGCATTTGCCGCAGAGTTGTGATACTGTAGGGCGGAAGAATGAACCACGCAGGAACTTCGAATTAAGACAGGGTCGAGGATATGTTTGAGGAATAGAGACCGCCGCCGCCTTTGCAATTGCCTCCAATTGTCATCGGCGATCCTGGCTCGCGGCTGCAGCGGGCGGGATCGCCTTTTTGTTGCCAAATCTTAACATCCCGGCGAGGTGTTTTAGTGTGCGGTTTGTCCGCCGGAGAGACGGTGCCAGGGGGAGGGGCGGGCTTCACAGCAGTGGTGCACAGGAGTGCCCGTGGCCGGGAAGCGTCCTATTCTTCATCCATGAATGTCACCCTCAGAGACAATCTCTTTCACGACAGATTGCCAGCGGCGCCGGCCGATTCAGGTGCCGCTCGCGGGCCGGCGAACCCAAAAGCCCGGTGCTGCACTGAGCGCAACGAGCATGATGGCATGATAAACGAAGGATGTCGCGCGATGGAAAGACGGCGCAATGTAGCGCGACTGGTGCAGATTGTCAAGCTCGAATTCGTAGCGCGGCAATTTTTGCTTGACTTTGTAGCGGTTAATTTGCATTATCGTCGCCGGCTAAGCCAATGCACTGCACCGCTGTTTCGCATCACGCGCAATTCCCACCGTGAGAAAGGGTCGGCCATGATGGTGGCCCACACACTCTGCTGGAGGAATAACCTATGAAGCGGCCCGTTGACATTGTATTGGCAATCCTCTGCGTCGCCAGCCTCATCCGCTCCTTTGCGGGCGATCCCAATGTCATGGAAATCATCGGCTACCTGGCCATTGCGCTGCTCGCAGCCTCACTCATCGTCGCGCTGCATCTACGGCCCAATCACACGCCCGAGCCTTTCGTGGCTGCCCCCTCCTCGCTTGAATCTCACCCCGCCACCAAACGCGCTCTTGCTGTGAAAGAGCCCAGATGACAGCGACACAGTGCCGTTTGCCAACAGCGGTTTGACACCGGCGTTCCGGCATTTCCCCGCCTGTTCCACGAGGAGGATTCCTCCGTCCCTCGAACAACAGCTTGACTTTTTAGCCAAAGTTCGTTAGGTTTTGCCGCTTCAATCGCCGCGCTCCAACGCGGGTGGCGAAGCGTGGCCGCAGCCGGCGCCGGCTTTTGGCTGTGCGGCATGCCGGGCTGCATTTCAGAAATTGTCTTGCCGATCACATTGCAGTTCACGGCCACGCGGGGCGATGCTTGCGCTGCACAAGCAGTGTCGCCGTTATTGATTCCGTCGTTCGCCTGTTCAAACCACATGACTTGCCGGCTACGGCCTTCCGAGCCGTGTTGCAGAGGAAGCGACCTCGGAGGCTCGGGCAATGGTTCGCCGCAGCAGGCCCGCGCTGTGCTTCACCGGATGGAGGTCTGATCACACCCATGTTGCCACGTCACGCCTTTATGATCCCCAAACTCCTTCTCTCCCTGCTCTTCATGCTGCTCATGGTGTCCCTGACCGCGGCAGATGAAGTTTGGCACAAATCTTATGAAAACGGCAAGCAGGCCATCGAACGGGGAGACTGGTCCAGCGCCGCTTCCTACTTTGCGGCGGCACTGGCGCAAAAAAGCAAAGACACCAACAAGATCCGCGCCTATGGCACGGTATTCATTCAGTATTACCCCAATCGTGAGTTGGGCATTTGCTATTATCATCTCGGCGATCTCGAACGCGCCCGTCAATACCTCGAGCTCTCAATCAGCCAGTCGTCTTCGCCGCGCGCGCAGGAATATCTCAACAAAATCAGGGATGGCATCGGCCCGCAGGCCACTGCGCCGCCGCCGGCCCAACCCGGGCCCGCCAAATCCGTCGCCAAGCCCGCGCCCACGCCTGGTCCTGAACCGGCTGCCGCCATCGTGGGTGATCGCTTGAGCATTGCGATTTTGCCGTTTGAAACCAAAGGCATCGGCAGCGAGCTGGGCGAGATCGATCTACTCGACAAGATCACCACGGTCTTTTTCAATTTGCATCGCTTCAAAGTCATCGAGCGCGCGCAACTGGAGAAAATCCTGTCGGAGCAGCAACTGGGCATGACCGGCGTGATTGATGTCTCCACCGCCGCGCAAATCGGCAAGGGCATTGGCGTCGATGCCGTGGTGTGCGGCAGCATTGCCCGCACCGGCAATGCCGCCAGCATCGATGCCCGCTTGATTGACACCGAAACCGCGGCCATCATCACCGCGCAAGATGCCTTTGCCAATGGCCTCAACTTGCAGGCGCTCACGCAGATGATCCAGGAAGCCGCCCAGAAAATGAAACGGGATCTGCCGCTGGTCACCGGTTATGTCATCAAGACCGAGCCGGAGCGGCTAACGCTTGACCTCGGCCGCAGCCTCGGTGTGCGCAAAGGCATGAAATGCCACGTCTACCGCGAAGGTGCGCCGATTGTCCATCCCGTCACCAACGAGGTGATCGGCAAAGCCATCGACGAGTTGTGTGAAGCGCAGATCACCGATGTTTTCGACGCTTACTCGCTGGCAACGGTCATCAAGGCGAAGGGCGGCGTGGTGAAAATGAGTGATCGCGTGGTGACGAAATAGGTATGCCTGCTTCACTCAAGTTTGTTGCAAGCGGCACGGGCTGTCCGAAAGATCCAACATAAGGAGACTCAAGCATGAAAGTTTTGAAACTGGTGCTGATCGTGGTGCTGGTGGCAGGTTCCGTGAGCACGGCTCTGGCGCAGAATCGCCGCAGCCAGATTGAGTTCTATGGCGGTGCCGCGTTTCCGTTGAGCCCGGCTGATTTCAAAGACTACGCCAAAGTCGGCCTGAGCGGCAATGCCCAGTATGTGATTTTCCCCTCGCCGCGTTTTGGCGTCACCTTCAATGTCGGCTATGAATTCTTTTCCACCGACAATGCCAAGTTCACCGATGCGCTGAGCAAGGAGCTGACCGGCCTGACCGCGCAGGAATGGGTCGACGCCGGCTTCAACATCACTCCGCGGCCGAGTGCCGAAATCAAGGCCAATCTGTTGCGCTTGGGCGCCGGCGTGCGGCCCTATCTGACCGCGCCGGAAGCCAACACGCAGTTCTTTCTGTTGGGGCAGGCCAACTTCAATCTCATCACCAATGACTATAAGGCGACCAACCTGCCGGCTTTCTATGACGAGCTCACCGGCCAACTCACCGTGCTTTCCTTCGATGACAAACAGTTTGAAGATCAAACCGGCGAAGACAACGACGACCAGGTGTTCGGCATCGGCGCCGGCGCCGGCTTCGAGATGCCCGCGGGTTCATCGTTGAACATCGTGGTGCAGGGATTGTTCAACATCCTCTTCACCAAGGATGAGAGCACCTCCTTCATCGGCGTGACGGCAGGTTTGGTTTTCTAAGGAAGCGTTGAGGCCGCCCACGTATTCCGCTATGATTTCGAATACGTCGACTCAATCCTTGCGACAGCCGATTGCGCGACAGCACAATCGGCTGTCGCATTTAAGGAAAAGATGACCATGAATTTGGGCTTACAGCACAAAGTGGCGATCGTCACCGGCGGCAGCCGCGGCTTGGGCAAGGGCATTGCGCTGGCGCTGGCGCAGGAAGGCTGCCACCTGGCCATTTGCGCGCGCAACAATGAAGCACTGCAACATGCTGCCGAAGAGATACGCTCACGCCACGTCACGGTTTTGCCTCTGGCGCTGGATTTGTCGCGCGCCGACCAGGTGACACCGTTGGTGGAGGAAACCCTGCAGCAGTTTGGGCGCATCGATATCCTGATCAACAACGTCGGCGGCAACCGCCGCGGCGAATTCGCGGCCACGACCGATCAGGATTGGCAGGACATCATCGACTTGAATCTGCTGGCGCAGGTTCGCCTCAGCCGGGCCGTGGTGCCGCACATGCGCCGGCAGGGCGGTGGCGCCATCATTTTCATCTCCTCGATTTTCGGCCGCGAATCCGGCGGCCGGGGCTTGTCGATCTACAACACCACGAAATCCGCGGTGATCAGCCTGGCCAAGATCATGGCGGTCGAGCTTGCGCCCCACAACATTCGCGTCAACAGCGTGGCGCCCGGCTCGATTCGCTTTCCGGGCGGCAGTTGGGACAAACGCTGCCAGCAGGATCCGCAGGGCATGGCGGAGTTCGTGCAACGCGAAATGCCATTGGGAAGATTTGGAACGGTGGAGGAAGTCGCCGATGTCGTGACGTTCCTGGTCTCCGAGCGCGCCAGCCTGGTCACCGGTGCCTGCTTGAATGTCGATGGCTGCCAATCACGTTCTTTGATCTAGCAGAAGCAAAGGCCATGATTCCATCACGAGTCTCCCATCGCTCTCCCCGTGGTTGAATTCAGTGAGCACCATGGCGACAACCATTCAACTGCAGGTCAATGGCTCGACCTCCAACCTGGGCGCGGGCTTTGACACGCTCGGCCTCGCGGTCGAGTTGCCCTTGCGCGTGATTTGCCATATCGAGGGCGGCCGCAGCGGCGTGTTGTCTGCCGGCGGTGAAGGCGCGGAAGAAATCGCCGCAGCGCGGGACAATCTCATCCTGCGTGCGTTTGCTTTCGCCTGCCGGAGACGGCAGCAGCCGGTACCGCCGCTCGCGCTCGAAATCGACAATCACATCCCGTTGCGCCGCGGCTTGGGCAGCAGCGGCGCTGCGATTGTAGCGGGTTTGCTGGCTGCCGAGGCCTATTTCGGCAATCCGCTCGCGCCTTCCGGCATTCTGGATCTCGCCTGCGAGTTGGAAGGCCATCCCGAGAATGCTTCGGCGGCACTGCTCGGCGGGATGACGGTGAATGGCGTCGAGCAGGGCCGGGTGGTGTGCGCGCGCTTCGCGCCGCCGCCGGGCTGGGTTGCCGCCTGCTTCGTGCCGGCGCGCGAGGTAACAACGGAAGCCGCACGGCGTGTGCTGCCGGTCGCCGTGCCGCGTCAGGAGGCTGTTGCCAATTTGCAGAGCGTTGCGCTCATGGTCGCTGCCTTTGCGCAACACAAGCCGGAGTTGCTGCGCCTCGCGGCGCGCGACACATTGCACCAGCCCTATCGCCGGCCGCTCATTCCCGCGTTTGAAGAAATCACCGGCGCAGCGCTGCAGGCTGGCGCATTTTGCAGTTTCCTGAGCGGCTCCGGCTCGACCATGCTGGCGCTCTGCGATGGCGGCATCGCGCCCCGGGTCACGGCAGCCATGGCCGGCGCCGCGCTGGCGCAGCAGGTGCCGGGCCGGCCGTTACTGCTTGCGCTCGCGGCAAACGGCGCCGTGGCCAAGATCACGTAGCGCCGTCTGCCAGACTGCAAACCAACCAAGCTGGAAAAAACTTCGCGGTCGCGCTGCTTTTTCCAGAGTCGCACCATAGAATGAAATCAACGCTCGAATCGCTAACTTGATGAGGAGCTCCCATGATTGCTGAATTCAAGAATACTGCCCTGCTGAGTTACTCCGAGGCCGCACATCACCAGGCCATGCTGCAAGCGTTGCGCGAGGTGGAAGCACAAAGCTCCCGGGAATGCGCGCTGTTCATCGACGGCGAAGAGGTGAAAACCGGCAAGCTCAAACCTTCCCACAATCCCTGCGAGAAGACGAAGCTGGTCGGCATGTTTCATCAGGCGGGAATCAAGGAAGTGGATCTCGCCATGGCCGCGGCGCTGCGCGCGTTCGAGTCCTGGCAGCACGTCGATCCCAAAGAGCGCGCCATTGTGCTGTTCAAAGCGGCAGAGATCATGCGCCGGCGGCGTCACGAATTGTCGGCCTTGATGGTGTTGGAAGCCGGGAAGAACTGGAGTGAAGCCGACGGCGACACCGCGGAGGCCATCGATTTCCTGGAGTTCTATGGCCGCGAGATGCTGCGCTACTCCGAACGCCAACCGGTGACGACGGTGGCGGGTGAATACAACGAACTGGTCTACATTCCGCTCGGTGTGGGCGTAGTGATTCCGCCGTGGAATTTTCCGCTCGCCATTCTCACCGGCATGACCAGTGCAGCCATCGTCACCGGCAATACTGTTTTGCTGAAGCCTGCCAGCGATACGCCCGCCATCGGCTATCGCTTGGTTGAGATTTTCCGTGAGGCCGGTCTGCCACCCGGAGTGCTGAACTATATTCCGGGCAGCGGCAGCGAGATCGGCGACTATCTCGTGGCGCATCCGCAAACCCGGTTCATTTCATTCACGGGATCGAAAGAGGTGGGATTGCACATCATCGAGCTGGCGGCCAAGCTGCAGAAGGGGCAGATTTGGGTGAAGCGCGTGGTGGCGGAAATGGGTGGCAAAGATGCCATCATCGTCGACGATGAGGCCGATTTGGCCGCGGCGGTGGAAGCTGTGGCAGCGAGCGCCTTTGGGTTCCAAGGACAAAAGTGCAGCGCCTGTTCGCGCGCGATCATTCACAGCAAGTTGTATGAGGAATTCGCCGAGCGGCTGGTGGCGCGCACGCGCCAGATCACCGTTGGCCCGGTGCAGGACCCGCGCAATTGGATGGGCGCCGTCATCAATGCCGCCGCGCAGGAGAAAACGCTGCAGTATATTGCGATCGGCAAGCAGGAAGGCAAGCTGATTTGTGGCGGCGAGAAAGGCCCGGCCGACGGCTATTTCGTCCAGCCGACCATCTTTGGCGAAGTGGCGCCCAATGCGCGCCTTGCTGGTGAAGAGATTTTTGCGCCGGTGTTGGCGCTCATTAAGGTGCGGGACTTCGATCAGGCCCTTGAGGTTGCGAACGCCAGCGAGTACGGTTTGACCGGCGCGGTGTTCACGCGCAACCGCGACAAGATTGCCCGCGCCAAGCGCGATTTTCACTGCGGCAACCTCTACGTGAACCGCAAGTGCACCGGCGCGCTGGTGGGCGGCCATCCCTTCGGCGGTTTCAACATGAGCGGCACCGATTCCAAAGCCGGCGGCCGTGATTATCTGCTGCTGTTCCTGCAGGCCAAGGCGATTGCGGAGAAGCTGTAAGAGACGCGCACGCGGTACGCAATCCGCTCGGAACGCGGGCGTTATGCCGCGTGCTTGACAAGATTTTTCCGAATGTCAGGAAGTGAATCCTGCCCGGCTTTCGTGACCGTAGAACCCTGTGGCGCAAACCCTGGGGCGAGCGCTCAATTGACGGCGGCCTCTCATCGGCGGCGCCGAGATAGAACCGGTAATCCCATGACCATCGAGCTGCACAATTTCAATCACACCACCACCGCGCACTGGCAGCAGCTTCCGGCTGCGGCGCAGGAACGCTTGCGCCGGCTCGGCAGCGAGATTCGCGGTATCACGCTCGATCTCTGGGGCACCCTTCTCGACGATCATCCGGCGCCGACCGACACCGTCGTGTTCAGCGAGCAGCGCCAGCAATTTCTCCTGGAAGAATTGCGGCGCCACGGCATCGAGAGAACCGCAGAACAGGTGCGCGCGGCGTATCAGCATGCCTGGGACTATTTCGACAGCTTGTGGTTTCAGCAAATCGCCTTCGCCGCCCAGGACGGGCTCGCGGCCATGCTGCGCCAGCTCGAAGCGGAGCTGCCGCCGGAGAGTCACGCCCGCACCGTGGAGTTCTTCGAGAATTTCAACACCCAGCCGCCGTTGCTGCCGGGCGTGCGTGACGGCGTGATGCAGCTTGCGCAAAAATATCCGCTGGCGCTGATCTCCGACACGGCCTGGACGCCCGGCCGGGTGCTGCGCCGCATTCTGGCCGGCTATGATTTGCTGCACTGTTTCAAGGTGTTCGTTTTTTCCGGTGAAGTCGGCCACACCAAGCCGCACCCCGAGATGTTTCAACGCGCGCTCTCTGGGCTGCGGCTCGCGCCCGAGCATTGCCTGCACCTCGGTGATCTGCAGCGCACCGATGTGGCCGGTGCCAAGGCGCTGGGCATGCACACCGCCTGGATTTACCGTCCCATCTACGCCGGCCGGGAACAGGATGATCATGCGCCTGACCTGACCGTTTCCGGCGTGGCG
Source organism: bacterium (assembly GCA_023150945.1). NCBI lineage: Bacteria > bacterium. The sequence continues at coordinate 96,234 of JAKLJX010000011.1, forward strand.
CAGCTTGCGCATCTATTGCTGGACCAACCCTGGGATCATCAATCCCATCGCTGAACGCCCACGGCCTTTGTTGCGATTCCTGCCTATTCGTATTCGTCCGATAATTTTCCAACCTGGGCTGAACCGAGGTTCCAAAACTTCGAGTGTCGAGGATACTCTGAAGGTTTTGAGGCAACGGCCAAGCCGTCGCAGGAACATTTTCTCAAAGGGCCGCGATTGCGGAGAGACCCAACAGTTTGGGAAATCAAAACAGAGGCACAAATGCACCGATGAAATCCCGCTGGAACGATTGGTGGGCCGCGCCGTGGTCGTGGATGTGGCGGCAGCGGCTGCCGGCGAGCGCGATTATCAAATCCAGGTTGCAGATTTCGAAGCATGGGAAAAGCCGCACGGCCGTCTGCCCGTGAAAGCCATCGTACTGCTCCGCACCGGCTATGGCAAATACTGGCCGGAACGCGAGAGACGCGAGGTAACTTCCCGCCACGATCAGCCCGACGTCCCTTTCCACCGCCCTCCCCAAATCAAACCAACCCCTCACGCGCCAGCGCGCAGCACCGCTTCAGGTGATGAGATGGATCAGCTCGGGCAGCGCCTGCACGGTGTAATCCGGCCGCAGCGCGAGCAGCATCGCGGCTGGCCGGTAGCCGTAGAGTGCGGCGCACGTGGCGATGCCGGCGGCATGGCCGGCGAGCAGATCATTCTCGCCGTCACCGATGATGAGCGCGCCTGCGGTGGGTGTGTTGAGATGCTCCAGGATGAACTGCAGCGGTTGGGGATCGGGTTTGAGCTGGCGGGAGGGATGGCCGCCGATGATCAGGTCAAAATGGTCAGCAAGCTGCAGCCGCTGCATTATGGCGTCCACGAATTCCTGCGGTTTGTTGGAGAGCAGGGCTTTTTTCCTGCCGGCAAAATGGTGCAGGGTCTCCCTCACGCCGGGATACAAGCGCGAATGATCGAGGAGATGATCGGCATAGAACGCGCGAAAGCTGCGCAGGCCGGCTTCCACTTCCGCGGCGCTGCCGATGGCCAGGGCGCGCTGCATCAACGTGCGGGCGCCGTCGCCCACGTAGGCGGTCAACTGTGAGAGCGGCAGGGGTTCGCGTCCCAGGGAATGTAAGGCATGATTCACAGCATTGGCCAAATCCTGGCGGGTATCGACCAGGGTGCCGTCGAGATCGAAAACGAGCAGCGCAGGTTGAAATGATGGGCTTGGCAATTTCTTCTCCGTAGCTAAGCGTCTGGCGTTTCACCGGCAGAATGAAATTCTGAAAGATCCTTCACCACAAAACAAGCAGTTGAACCGTGGCGACGCGGAGAGCGCAGAGTTCCACCCGCAAAGCAGCTCTTCTCTATTGCGTCTGGACGATTGTGCTGGAGTACATTGCGGTTGCGACTCGTCGGGGGTAGTGGCGGAAAGTACGCAGGCCGCAAGTCGGATGCAAGCATGCGGGAGGCAGAGGAGCCGGGCGGCCGTCGGGGATAGTTCCGGAGTTGGCCGCAGACAGGAGAGCTGCGGCAACTGCGATCACGGCAAGGAATGCCGCCGGCTAATTTTGTGCTTGCGGTTTGGTGCAGAAATTCTATAATGTGACCAACAAAAGTTGCAGAACTTTTGCCATATTGTCTGCGCCGGGCTGGACCGGACTGGCAGGCAATTCATACGGAGGAGGAAAAAAGCATATGGAAATCCAGCATCGCCACCTGGGCGGGGTGACCTACTCGGAGGACGAGGTCGTCACCTTTCCCCAAGGATTGCTTGGTTTTCTGCGGTTCAAGAAGTACGTCTTTTTGCAACCGTCAGAGTACTTGCCGTTTCGATGGATGATCAGCATTGAGAATCCGGAAGTGAGTTTCATGCTGATGAATCCTCTCACCTGCTGCACGGATTACAGCCCCAACATTACCCGCCGCGATCTCAACGAATTGTCCGCCGAGAATCCGCAAAGCTTGGAGATGTACTCTATTGTAACTATGAATCTTGATCCCCGCTTGGCCACCGTAAACCTGAGTGGCCCGATTCTCGTCAACAAGCCGATGAAGATCGGCAAACAATTGGTGCTCCTTGACGATCGCTACTCGACCAAGCACCGCATTATTCAATCTTAGACGCGCAGACACGATGAAGGAGATGACATGCTGGTCTTGACAAGGAGGTTGGGTGAGACAATCGTCATCGGTGATGATATCGTAATCAAGATCGTGGACATTCATGGGAAACAAATCCGTGTTGGCATCGAAGCGCCTGCCGAGATCAGTGTCTATCGGGGGGAGATCTACGAACGGATTATGTTGGAAAACAAGGCTGCCGTCGAAGCCGCATTAGGGGATGTCAAGACCATGACTGACGGTCTGAAAGAGTTGATGTCCAGCCAACCTGTCGTTGGCCACTCCGATGATTCCAAGTCGTCCGTCACCTAGGACGAGGCCTCAGCCGCCGCTCTTTTTCATGATGGGCACGTGTTCAACGGCCGGGAACTGAATCGACCTCTCGCTTCTTCCCCGGCCTTTTTTATGCCTGCCCGGGCCTGCTGCCGGACCGTACCGGCAACGCCACCATATCACTCCGCTTCGCCTTCCCTTTGTGGTTCCCACCGGTTCCAGTTGTGAAATCTGCGTAACTTTTTTCGCTGATTCACTGCCTTGGTCGATATTGTAAGCTTGTAAATTTTTCGAAGTGGATTTCGGCAGCCGCAGTGCCCTGAGTCTGTGCCGGATTTTCGGCCTGGCGCGCGGGCGGCCGCCTGGGTCATGCGGTCTGTTACAGGGAACGTAACCGGCCGTTGACTTGCCTTTCCCCGGGATGGGACAGGCGCCACGAACCAAATTCTATGGGTGAAGCAATGCGACGTTTTGTACTGCGAGCAGTGTGCCTGCTCTTTCCTGCCATTTGGTCTTTTCTGCCAACCCCGGGCTTCGCACAGGAAGAAGAAACGAAGCCCGCCAGCCCCACGCCCTATCGCGGCGCGCAATATTACCTGGGCGACACCGACGAATTGCTGATGAAAGTCAATATTTGGGGATTCGTCCGCAAACCCGGGCAGTACATGGTGCCGACTGACACGGATCTGATTGCGCTGATGTCATTTGCCGGTGGCCCGATCGAAGAAGCCAAGATCAAATCGATCCGAATTGTTCGTGCCGTCAACCCGGCGGCTGCCAACACCACCAGCCTGGTGCCGGCGATGAACGGGCAAATCAACCAGGCCCGCCCGGCCGCACGATCCGCCCACGGCGCAGATGACAACGGAACGACAATGAAGGTGCTCACCGTCGATGTGAAGAAGTTCATTCAGACCGGTGAGGCCAGCTTGATTCCGGCGCTGCAGCCGGGCGACACCATCGTCGTGTCCGGCAACTCTTACACCAACATCCGGAAAGTTCTGGATCTGGTCACGCGCGTCGCCATTCTCGGCCAGCTCTATTTTTGGCTGAATCGCTGACGCGGCGCCCCGGCATGCCCGGGCGGCGCGGCCATGCATCGTGCACGCGATGACTGCGGCCGGCAGCCTGCCCGGCCTGCGAACCGGCGGCCCGGGTCCTCACAATCGCACTCATTCAGGAATATTCTGCCATGGAAGAACTGCGGGAGCGACAAATCTCCTTCAATGACTACGTGCGGATTTTGTATCGCGGGCGCTGGATCATTCTCACCGCCTTCGCCGCGGTGATGCTGATCACCGGCTATATCACCTTCACCACCAGGCCCGTGTTCGAAGCCAGCGCCAAACTCATGATCGAAGAGAAGGGCGGCGTGGAAGATGAGATCTTCGACATCGGCGGCTTCATCAAGAAAGAGACCATGATCAACAATCAGGTCGAAATCTTGAAAAGCCACAGCCTCGCCGAGACCACGATCAATCGCCTGCAAAAGTCACAATTCGCCGACCAGCTCGAGTTGCTCAACCCCGAGGTGGAGTCGGACAGCAATTTTCTCGCCGATATCGGCCGCTGGTTCATCGGCTTGTTCGGCGCCGCAGTGGATTCCAGCGAGGGCGTGGCGCTGGACGACATCGTGGAAGAGTTGCGCAATCGCATCACCATCACGCCCATCCGCGACACCGACATGATCGAGATCAAGGTGGGCGCCGCATCGCCGGAAGAAGCCGCGTACATCACCAACACACTGGTGCAATCCTACAGCGAGCGCAACCGCCTGAACAGCCAGGAGGAAGTGCGGCAGGTGAAGAACTTCCTGGAAGAGCAACTGCAGAACATCGAACGGCAACTGGCGCGCTCCGAGGAAGAACTCAAGACTTTCAAGGAAACGCAGAAAGTCGTGGCGCTGCCCAATGAAACCCAGGAACTCATCCGCAAGCTCGCCGAGTTCGAAGGCCTCTACAACGAGGCGCTCACCGAATTCAACTCCAATCAACAGCGGCTGCAGTATGTCGACCGGCAACTCGAGGCCAACAAGCAGAACTTCGATCTCGACAACGTCTCGGTGACGCCTTACTTCGAGGGCCTGAAGAAGCAGATCGGCGAGTTGCAGGGCAAGCGTGCGCTGTATCTGGCCAATCTCATCAATCAGGGCGTCTACCGCGAGGATGACCCGCAGCTCCGTAAGTTCGATGATCAAATCGATTTGCTCAACAAACAATTGCGCGAAGAAATCCTGAAGTTCACCAAGCTCGACGTGCTCGATCCGGTTTCGTTCGGCTCGAACCTGATCGGCCGCAAGGTGGAAATCGAGGCGAACCTGCAAGCACTGCAGCCCAAGCTCGAGGCGCTGCAGAGCATTACCAGGCAATACAGCCGTGAGCTCGAGTCGTTGCCGGAGAAGAGCCTGCAACTGGCGCGGTTGGAACGCGCCGCGACGGTGGACGAAAAGATCTACTTGATGATGCAGGAGAAGTATGAAGAATCGCGCATTACCGAAGTCGGTCAGCTCGGTCAGGTGCGCATCATCGACACCGCGCGGGCGCCCAAGGAGCCGATCAAGCCGCGCAAGAAACTCTATCTCGTGGTGGGCGCGTTGATCGGTCTGGGGCTGGGATTGGCGCTCACCTTCATGTTCGAGTATGTCGACAATTCCGTGCGTTCGATCGAAGAAGTCGAACGCCTGGGCATCACCGTGCTCGGCTCGATTCCGGTGATCAAGCAGGAAGAAGCGGTGAAGCGGCTGAAAATCCTGCCGGGCATGAACGGCTCGCTGGACAGCGAGGAAGCCCGCAAGATTGCCGCCCGCCTGATCACGCATTTCGCGCCCAAGTCGCCGATCTCGGAAGCCTACCGCACCTTCCGCACCAATCTGCAATACACCAAGCTCGACCGCGAGCTGAAAGCAATTCTGGTGACCAGCCCTGGTCCGGGCGAAGGCAAATCAACGTCGGTTTCCAATCTCGCCATCACCATGGCGCAAATGGGCAGCCGGGTCTTGCTGATCGACTCGGATTTGCGCCGGCCGGTGCTGCACACCATTTTCAAAGTGGACCGCCGGATCGGCCTGTCGAACATTCTGGTCGGCAAGGCCACGATCGCGGAAGCGGTGCAGCGCACCGAAATCGACAATCTCTTCGTGCTGCCCTGCGGCACGCTGCCGCCCAACCCCTCCGAGCTGCTCGCCTCGAGCGCCATGACACGCGCGCTGGAGGAGATGAAGCAAATGTATGACATCGTGCTGTTCGACAGCCCGCCCATTATCGCGGTCACCGATGCGGCGGTGCTCGGGCCGCGGCTGGACGGTGTGATTCTGGTGTTGAAATCCGGCCAGACTGATCGCGATGCCGCCTTCCGCGCCTACTCGCTGCTCAAGAACGTCAATGCCCGCCTGCTGGGCTCGCTGCTCAACGGCGTGCATATCGAGAGCATGTACGGCAGCTACTACTACTACTATCACTACTACTACTACGGCAAGGACGGCGAGAAAAAGCGCAAGAGCCGGCGCAGCAGCCACAGCCGCAGCAGTGCCTGACGCGGCCCGAGGCCGGCGGCAGCCAATCATCGTCAATTCACCGGATGTAGCAACGCTTAGCGGCGTATGCGCCTTAGGCAGGAGGAGCCCGCGCCGGCGGGAAGACTACAGCCCGATACATCAACCGAAATCTGAAGAGGAGTCAATTCAGCATGCCAACCAGCATCCCCCACGGCGGCACTCTCGTTGATCGCGTGTTGCGTGGCCATGAGAAGGAAGAAGCGCTCAAACGCGCGCAGAAGATGAAGAAGATCCCGCTGGGCGAAGTGGCGATCTCCGATCTGCAAATGATTGCGATGGGCGCGATGAGCCCGCTCACCGGTTTCTTGAACAAGGAAGACTACGACAGCGTGGTGCACACCATGCATCTGAAAAGCGGCTACGTCTGGTCGATTCCGGTCACCTTGCCGGTGCCGGATGAAATCGCCGGCAGCGTGCACGTCGGCGAGGAAGTCGCGTTGATCGAGATGAGCGGAAGAATTCTGGGCACGCTCAGGATTGCGGACAAGTTCACGCCCGACAAAACCGTGGAAGCGAAGGAAGTGTACCGCACCACCGATGCCGCGCACCCCGGCGTGGCGCGCCTGCTGGCGCAGGGCAACACGTGTCTCGGCGGTGAGATTTGGCAGTTGGACGATCCCGCCGAGCTGTCTTTTGTCGACCACCATTTCACGCCGGCGCAATTGCGCCAGCAATTCGAAGAGCGCGGTTGGAAAACCGTGGTCGGTTTTCAAACCCGCAATCCCGTGCACCGCGCGCATGAATACATTCAGAAGTGCGCGCTCGAAATCGTCGACGGGCTGCTGCTGCATCCGCTGGTGGGCGCCACCAAGCAGGACGACATCCCCGCCGATATTCGCATGCGCAGCTACGAGGTGCTGATTCGCGAATACTATCCGCAGAACCGCGTCGTGCTCAGCGTGTTTCCCGCGGCGATGCGCTACGCCGGCCCGCGCGAGGCCATCTTTCACGCCATGTGCCGCAAGAATTTCGGCTGCACGCACATCATCATCGGCCGTGATCACGCCGGCGTCGGCAACTACTACGGCACTTATGATGCCCAGCTCATCTTCGAGCAATTCCGGCCCGAGGAATTGGGCATCACGCCGCTGAAGTTCGAACACTCGTTCTTCTGCCGCACTTGCCAGGCGGTGGTGACAAGCAAGACGTGCCCGCACCCGCCGGCGCATCACGTCACGCTCTCCGGCACGCAGGTGCGCACGATGCTGGCGAAGGGCGAGCTGCCCCCGCCGGAATTCAGCCGCGCGGAAGTCGTGAAGGTCTTGATCGAAGGCCTGCGCCAGCAAGCGGCGGCCTGAGCTTCTTCTCCGCCCGGCGTCCGCCTCCGGCCGGTGCGCCGGGCGCGTGGCTTGTGTGAGAACCGGAGCATTGTTGCTCATGCTCGCGAACGGAGTTCGGGAGCAGGCAGTACCAGAAAGGAAACCTCCTCTCATGATTGGCAACCATCGCCGTAAAGTTCTGGTCGTGGGACTCGATTGTGTTCCGCCGGAATTGTTGTTCGGGCAATATCGCGACGAGCTGCCGCACTTCAACGCATTGATGGCGCGCGGCCTGTGGGGCGAATTGGAAAGCTGTCATCCGCCGATTACCGTGCCCGCGTGGTCGTGCATGATGGCGAGCCAGGATCCCGGCCAGCTCGGCATCTACGGATTTCGCAACCGCGCGGATTACAGCTACGACAAGCTCAGTATCGCCACCGGTAACGCGGTGAAAGCGGAACGCGTGTGGGACCTGTTGTCGCGCGCGGACAAGAAAGTCGCGGTGGTGGGCGTTCCCGGCACGTATCCGCCGCGGCCGGTCAATGGCCTGATGGTCTCTTGTTTTCTGACGCCCTCGATCGCAAACCAGTACACCCATCCCGCCGGCTTGCGCGATGAAATCGCCGGGCTGGTGGGCGAGTACATGGTCGACGTCAAGGGCTTCCGCACCGAAGACAAAGACTGGCTGCTGCGCCAAATCTACGAAATGACCGAGAAGCGCTTTCGCTTGGTGCGGCATTTTCTGCGCACCAAGCCGTGGGACTTCTTTATGTTCGTGGAAATGGGCACCGACCGCATTCATCACGGCTTTTGGAAATTCATCGACCCCAGCCATCGCGGCTACGAACCCGGCAATCGTCACGAGCAGGCGATACGCGACTACTATCGCTATCTCGACCGCGAGCTGGGCGAATTGCTGGCGATGATCGATCAGGACACGGTGGTGCTGGTGGTATCGGATCACGGCGCCAAGAAAATGGACGGCGGCATTTGCATCAACGAGTGGCTGTTGCAAAACGGCTATCTCGCTTTGCGGGAGCCGCCCCGCACGCCAACCGCCATTGACAAATGCGCCGTGGACTGGTCGAAGACGCTGGCTTGGTCGGAAGGCGGTTACTACGCGCGCCTTTTTCTCAACGTGAAAGGCCGCGAACCGCAGGGCGTGATCGAACCGCGTGACTATGAACGGGTGCGCGACGAGCTTGCCGCAGAAATCGCGGCCATTCCGGACCATCAGGGCCGGCCGCTCGGCACCAAGGTGCACCGGCCGCAGGCGCTCTATCGCGCGACGACCAACATTCCGCCGGACTTGTTGATCTATTTCGGCGACTTGTACTGGCGCAGTGTCGGCACGCTGGGCACGGGCGCGATTCACACTTTCGACAACGACACCGGACCGGACGATGCCAATCACGCCCAGCAGGGCATTTTGATCATGTATGATCCAGCCCAACCCGGCGGCGGCCGCGAGATCAAGGGCATGAGCCTGTATGATGTCGCGCCCACGATTCTTCATCTGTTCGGCCAGACGCCGCCACCTCACATGATCGGCAAAATTATTGCCTGAACATCTCACCGGCCCGCGCGGCGGGTGAGTTAATCAACGATTTGTTATTGACGACCAACGAGGAAACCGCATAATGGCACACGAACGAGGCTGCACTATTTGGTTTACGGGATTGTCCGGCGCGGGCAAATCCACGATCACGGAACAACTTGTACCCCTGCTCAAGGAACGCGGCTGCAAGGTCGAAGTGCTGGACGGTGACGTCGTCCGCACCAACCTCAGCAAAGGCCTGGGCTTTTCCAAAGAAGACCGGGACACCAACATCCGCCGCATTGGATTTGTCTGCAACCTGCTCACGCGCAACGGCGTGTTTGCCGTTTCTGCGGCCATCTCGCCCTATAAGGCGATTCGCAACGAGAACCGCGCTCTGATCAAAGATTTTGTCGAAGTCTACGTCAAGGCCTCGCTCGAAACCTGCATTCAGCGTGACGTGAAGGGCCTCTATAAAAAGGCGCTCGCCGGCGAAATCAAAGAATTCACCGGCGTCAGCGACCCCTACGAACCGCCGGACAATCCGGAAGTCATCTGCGAAACCGAAATGGAAAGTCCGCAGGAATCCGCGCTCAAAATCATGCGGCGGTTGGAAGAGCTGGGCTATCTCGTGCCCGCCAGCAACAACGGCGACGGCTACAGCGGCCAGGAAGAAGAAGTCGTGAAGCAACGGCTGACGGACCTGGGTTATTTGTGATGGCAGGGGAGCGCGGGCAACGGCAGCGGCCGCGCGGCCGGTGCCCGGGTTTTTGTCCAAAATTCCAATTCATACTCTGTTTCGCGTGACCGTGTCCGGGCGCGAAACAGAGTTTTTCCCGCAGAACCTCTCGAGTATGGCGCGCCGACAGGCGCGAGGACTGGCATGAACGCTGAAACTCGCAGCGCACGCGAAGTGTGGGTTGCCGGCTATCCGCGCAGCGGCAACACCTGGGTCAATTATCTCTGCGCTTACTGTCTGAATCTGCCCTTTAAGGACTTTGATGATGACAGCAAGCAGCCCAAGCAGGAGTGGGTGCGGCAGGCGGTTGCCGGCCGCCATGCCTGGCCTGCGCCGCCCGGCTTTGCCGGCGTGAATAAGACCCACAAGTTGCCCGCAGAATTGCCGCTGCAGTCCGGGTGCGTCATTTACGTGCAGCGCGACCCGCGCGACGTCTTCGTCAGCCACTCTTACTATCTGCAACACCGGATGACCAGCGCAGTGAAGAAATACCACTACAAGCTGCTGGGCCTCGGCGGCCGCAGCGCGCAAGTGCGTTGGTTCATCGCGGATTGGCGCCGTCACGTTGCCGCCTGGCGCGAACACGTGCAGGCCACGATCCACTATGAAGCGCTGCTGGAAGAGGGCGCCGGCCACCTGGCCGAGGCTCTGCGCCTGGCCGGTTTCGCAGTGCCGCTCGGCCGCGCCGAGCAGGCGCTGGAATGTTTCCGCTTCGAGAAGATGAGCGGCCGCGAGATGGGCGCGACCATGGAAGAGAAAAGTTTCTTCCGCCGCGGCGGCGCCGGCGACTGGCAGAATCATTTGAGCGAAGACGAAAACCGGCTGTTTGCCGAAGTGTTGGCCGAAGCCCGCGTCGCTTGAGGCGAATGATCTGGTGCTTTGAAAAGTACCGCCACCACCACTGTCATTCTGCAAGGATCCTGTGAAGATCTGAGCACGGCGCCAGGTATCTTACCGGACTCCCTCTGAATGTCACGCGGAAGCACGCAAACAAATCAAAGTAACAAAGCACCAGCCAGCTTGACAATGATGTTGACTCCGATGACCTCATGGATTGATCATGTTTGAATTTCTCAAAAAAGACCGTGCCCGCCGCGTCGTCGTCGTCTCGATCGATGGCGTGCCCTACGACTTCATGCAGAAACACATTGCGGCCGGCGATTTTCCCCATTTCAAAAAACTCACGGAAAAAGGCTCGTTCCGCCGCATGAATTCGGTGCAGCCCTGTATTTCCTCGATTGCCTGGTCGAGTTACATGACCGGCAAGAACCCGGCCAAGCACAACATCTTCGGCTTCGTCGACCGCAAGCCCGGCACCTATGACCTGTTCGTGCCGACGTCGGCGCACATGACCAGTGAAACCATTTGGGAGATGATGAGCCGCGCCGGCAAGCGCGTCTTCGTCATGAACGTGCCGGTGACTTATCCCCCGCGCCAGGTCAACGGCATTTTGGTGGGATGTTTCCTTTGCACGCAAATCGAAAAAATTGCCTATCCCGCCCACATCGGCAAGGAACTGAAGGCGATGGGCTACAAGATCGATGCCGACGCCGCGATCGGCCGCGAGAACCGCGATCGCTTCCTCGAGGAATGCAACGATGCGCTGGACAAGCGCGTGCAGGCCATGTTTCATTATCTGGCGCAGGAACCGTGGGATTTCTTTCAGTGCCACATCATGGAAACCGACCGGATGAATCACTTTTTCTGGGAGCACATGGAAAAGGATGATCCGGTGTATGCCAAAACCTTTTTCGACTTTTACCAACGCGTGGACGAAGTGCTCGGCGAAGTTGACCGCAAAATCGGCGATGACGCCGAGCTGATCATCCTCTCGGATCACGGCTTCTGCACCATCAAGAAGGAAATCTACCTTAACTGGTATCTCGCCGAGGCCGGCCTGCTGAAGTTCAAGAAGACGCCGCCGGCTTCCCTGGCTGATCTCCATCCCGAATCGCTGGGTTACAGCCTGATTCCGGGCCGCGTGTTCGTGAATTTGCAGGGCCGCGAGCCGCAGGGCACGGTGCCGCCGGCGCAGTATGAGGCGGCGCGCGAGCAGCTCACCGCGGCGCTGTTAGGCTTCGTTGATCCTGACAACCAGGCGCCCATCATCCGCCAGGTGATCAAACGCGAGGAGATCTATGATGGGCAAAACCGCAACCAGGCCGCAGATTTGATCGCGGTGCCGCATGACGGTTATGATTTGAAGGGCGATCTGCGCAAGACCATCCCCGGCGAAAAGACCGCGCTGGTGGGGATGCACACGTTCGAGGATTCTTTGCTCTTCATTCGCGATCGTGAGATTCAGCGCGGGCACAATGAGCTGTGGGTCGGTGATCTCGCGCCCACGATCTTGAAGATGATGAAGCTGCCGATCCCGCAGGATATGGATGGGGTTGCGGTTGTTTGAAGTTATTTGAACAGGGTTCATACCTTTGCTCTTACTCATACTCATACTCGTACTCGTACTCTTACTCGTACTCGTACTCGCTGTTTAGATGTTCGCAAAAGCGAGCCAGAGTAGGAGTACGAGTAGGAGTACGAGTAGGAGTAACCGTCTTGGTTTTGGATATATTATAAGGAAAGCTCAGGATGAAACTACTCGTCACCGGCGGCGCCGGCTATGTCGGCTCCGTCCTGATTCCACGCCTGCTCAATGCCGGGCATCACGTGCGCGTGCTGGACAATTTGATGTACGGCGGCGCCAGCCTGCTGCCGCATTTCAGCGATCCCAAATTCGAGTTCATCAAAGGCAATATTCTGGATGAGGCGCGCGTGCGTGCCGCCACCCGCGGCGTCGATGCCATCATCCATCTCGCGGCCATTGTCGGCTATCCCGCCTGCAAGAAGAATGAACAGCTCGCGCACGACGTCAATTACATCGGCACCAAAATCGTCGAAAAGAATCGTGACCGCAACCAGTTGCTGCTCTACGCCTCCACCGGCTCCAACTACGGCGCCGTGGTCGGCCAGGTTTGCACCGAGGAAACCGCGCTCAATCCGCTCACCATTTACGGCACCACCAAGACCGAGGCCGAGCAGCATCTGCTCGATTCGCCCAACACGATTTGCTACCGCTACGCCACGGCCTTCGGCGTGTCACCGCGCATGCGCCTCGATTTGCTGATCAATGACTTCGTCTATCAGGCGGTGAAAGTGCGCAACCTCATCATTTATGAGCGCACCTTCAAGCGCACATTCATCCACGTGATCGACATGGCGCGCAGCTTCATGTTTGCGCTGGAGAACGCCGGCCGCATGATCGGCCAGGTCTACAACGTCGGCTCGGAGAAGATGAATTACAGCAAGGAGCAGATTGCCGACCTCGTGCGCCGCAAGGTCGATTTCTATCTGCATTACGCCGACGTCGGCAAGGATGAAGACCAGCGCAATTATGAGGTTTCATACGCCAAGATTCACAACCTCGGCTTCTACACCACCATTTCCGTTGAAGACGGCGTGGACGAGCTGATCCGTGCTTATGAAACCATCGACCTCCGCAACCCGCTCAGCAACGTGTGATGGCTGAAATCGCGAAGCCAACCGCAGCGGCACGCAACGGCGCGCCGCGCCGTGCCGCCCGCCAGATGAACGTGCTCGCGCGTTTACGCCGCAAGCTCCGGCGCGCGCGTACGCCCGTGCTGCTGGCCCCGGCCGCCGTGGCGCCACTGGCCGCGCCGCCGGTTTTTGTGATCGGCGTGCACCGCTCCGGCACCACCCTGCTGCGTTTGATCCTGGACAGCCATTCGCGCCTGGCCTGCCCGACCGAATCGATCTTTCTCTTGCCACTGAGCACGCTGTGGCGCGACGGCAAGGCGATGGCGGGTTTGCGCGCGATGGGCTTCGATGAAGAACACGTGCTGGCGAAGCTGCGCGAATTCAGCAGCTACTATTTTTCCTCGTATGCCGGCGCGCGTGGCAAACAGCGCTGGGCCGACAAGAGTCCGCATTACATCGATTGTCTCGATTTCGTCGAGCGGCTTTACGGCCCGCAGTGCCAGTATGTTTTCATCTATCGCCACGGCCTGGACGTGGCCTGCTCGGTGGGCGAGAAAGTGATTCGCCAGGCCGAGGCGATGAAGCAAGCCTGCGGTGATCCCTACGCCGGCGGTGCGCGCTACTGGGCGGAGCAATGCCGCAAGATGCTCGCCTTCCAGGCGCAGCATGCGAACCGCGTCTTCAGCATGCGCTATGAAGCACTGGTTGCCGAGCCGGAAAACCAGTGCCGCGCCTTGTTCGCGTTTCTTGGCGAGCCGTGGGAAGAGCAGGTGCTGCAGTTTCACCAGCAGGAGCACACTTCCGCGCCGGGCCTCGAGGATCCCATCGCTGCGACGAGCCGCGGCTTCACGCCGAGCGTGGGCAATTACCGCAAGCTGCCTGTGGAAATCGTGGCGCGCATGCAGGCGGAAGCCGGAGAGGTGTTGCGTGAATTGGGATATGAAATTTGATCGCGACGGCGGACGCGGGATTGGGACGCCGCCGGCGGCAAAAGTCGTTCGTCATCGCCATGTCGTCACGGGGAAGCCGGTGAAATCGCGGGTATGAGGCGAAGCCCCTCACCAACTCCCGTCTGGATGACCCGGCTCGCGGGGATGGCTTTCACGAAACGACTGCACCACCGGCGGCCACATTTTCCCGGGCAGCCGCCGGAGACAGACAACAGAAACGAATCATGATCTCAGCGAATTCCTTTTGGCAAAACAAGCGCGTGCTGGTCACCGGTGGCGCTGGCTTTCTCGGTAGTCACCTCGTGGACCGGCTGCGGCCGTTGGGCTGCGAAGTGATCGTGCCGCGCAAACGCGAATATGACTTCACCCGCCTGGAAGCGGCGCAGGCGTGTCTCACCCGGCATCAGCCGCAGGTGGTGATTCACTGTGCGGCCTACTACGGCGGCATCTGGATCAACCAGTTGTATCCCGGCCGGATCTTCTACGAGAACCTGGTGATGGGCGCGAACCTGATGGAAGCGGCACGCCAGGCGGGCGTGGAAAAATACGTGCAGATCGGCACTGCCTGCTCGTATCCCGGTTACCTCGAGAACGAGCTGGCTGAGAGAGATCTGTGGCAGGGCCTGCCTCATGAAACCGTGGTGAACTACGGCATGACCAAGAAGATTCTCGCGATTCAAGGCCTGGCCTACCGGAAGCAATACGGCTTTCACAGCATTCATCTGATTCTCACGAATCTCTACGGCCCGCGCGACACTTTTCATCCCGATCGTTCACACGTGGCGGCGGCACTGATCCGTAAGTTTGTCGAGGCGCAGCAAGCCGGTGCCCCCGCAGTGGAAGTGTGGGGCACGGGCCGGCCGATTCGCGAGTTTCTCTACGTCGAGGATTGCGCCGAGGGCATTCTGCGCGCCGCGGAACTCTACGATGACACGGAACCGCTGAACCTCGGCACCGGCGTGGGCACCTCGATCCGCGAGTTGGCGGAAACCATGCAGGAAGTCTCGGGCTACACCGGCGCCATTCACTGGAACACCTCCAAGCCCGACGGCCAGGCGAAAAAAATCCTCGACGTGACGCGCATGCGGGCCGCGCTGCAATGGCAGCCGCCGACCCCGCTGCGTGAAGGGCTGGCCCACACCGTGGCCTGGTACACTGCGAACAAAGCGGAGGCCGATCAACGCCTGTGAGTGCCTTGGACAAAGACACGCAGGCGGCCGTCACGGCGCCGGCAGCCTCTACCAATGGCCGGGTGAAACACCCGCGGCCAGAGGCGATGGCGCGCCACAGCGGCATTGTTTTGATCGGCACTTTCGCCGGCCGCGGCATCAATTTCATCGCGCAGGTCGTTCTGTCCAAACTGCTCGGTCTGAAAGATTTCGGCCTGTTTACGTACAGCAACTCGCTGCTGAGTTTTCTCGACGGCATTTGTTTGGGCGGCTTCTCGCAAACCACCGTGCGTTACATCGCCGTGGCGCGTGCGCAAGACCGGCCTGCGGACATTCGCCGGGTGATGCGCGTGGCGTTGCTGGTGATCATGGTGTTCTCGCTGCTCACCAGCGCCGTCTTGTTTGGGTGGCGCGAGCAAATCGCGAATCACTGGATCGGCCAGCCGGAAATGGCGGCGGTGCTGCCGTGGCTGGCGGTGATCCTGCCGGTGCTGGCGCTGCTTTCCTGGCTGGGCTTTGCGCTGCGCGCGTTTCGCGAAGTCGCGATGGAAGCGCTGATCCGGCGTAATCTGCAGCCCGTGGGTTTACTGCTGTTCGCCGGCGGCGTTTCGTTGGTGGCAACCATGAACGTGCACTGGGCCATGGCCGCGGTGCTGGCGAGCACCGCGTTGGCGGCCGTGCTCGGTCTGCTCAGATTGCGGCCGCACGTGCCCCCGGCAACGGCAGCGCCTGCCACTGTCTCCACCAGTGAAATGTTGCGCTTCACGCGGCGGGTATGGTTCTCGCGTTTCTCCGGCCTGGTTTTGAGTCAGGCGGACCGGCTGATGATCGGCTCGCTGTCGAGCATGTCGCAGGTCGGCATCTACCACGCCGCATTTCGCATCGCGGATTTTCAAACGCTGGCCATGGGCTCCTTCGTGCCGATGTTCAGCACCGTGATTGCCGAGGCCCACGGCCGCCACGATCAACCCGCCATCGTCAACTATTACCGCATGGTGGTGCGCTGGTCGTTGCTCGTCACGCTGCCGATTTGCCTGGCCTGTTGGGTCTTTGCCGAGCCGATCTTGCGTCTGTTCGGTGAAGAGTTTGCCGCGGGCGTGCCGGTGTTGCGCCTGATCGCGCTGGCTTCGCTGGTGGATGCCGGCGTCGGCCCCGCCGGCCAGTTTCTGCAGATGATGGGCCGCGAGAAATGGGAAATGCGCTTCATGTTCGGCGCGGCAGTGGCGGCGCTGGCGCTGAATGCCATTCTCATTCCCGGCTACGGCGCGGTGGGCGCTGCGCTCGGCAGCGGCGTGGCGATCGTAGGTTTGAACCTCAGCCGGTTGTTTGCATTGCGCAAGCTCCTGGGCATCTATCCTTACACTGCGTTGACCGTGCGTCTGCTCGCGCTGTGCGTGCTGGCGCTGCTGGCGGCCTGGGTGGTCAGTGCCGCGGGCACATGGGTGCAGGGCCTTGTCATGGCCGTGATTCTCGCCGCGGGCAGTCTGCTTTTTTGTTTGCATCCGGAAGATCGCGCAATGCTGCAACGCTTTCGACAGCGATTGAGAAGCCGGAGCTGAAGTGGGGGGGAAGTCGGGAAGAAAAATCAGAGCAGCAGGCAGGTTGGTGGCCCTGGTATCTTTTCAATCGTTCTCTGGCCGCGGCAATTTTCAGGTAGAACATGGGGTCCGCTGCGCGGGCTGCCTGGCGCTGGGTGGCGTAATCTTCACGCTGGGCAGCGAGGTAACGGCCAATCTCTTCACGATGAGCCAGGTAATCGGTGATGGTACCATAAACCTGCTCCACCGTGAGAACGGGAAAAGACTGGGCAATGCTCTCCGCGGATTGGCCGTTCAGGAAGGCGTAAACGATGGAATCGAGCGAGACGCGGGTGGACCCGACCCAATAACCGTTGTCGCGCTTTTCAACGCAAGTGGAATTCATGGCAAGTCACCGTCCGTTTGCGTTGTTCTGAGTGAAGAATAGCCCGAATTAACCGTCAGAAGTTATCAACCTACGCCAAAATTGCCAGACTGAGTTTGACGCCCATGAAGAACCTGCAGCCACCACCGCGCGTCTTTTGCCTCGGCCTCGATGGCGGCACCTGGACCGTGCTGCAACCACTCCTGCAAGCCGGTCATCTGCCCAATCTCCTGGCGCTGGCGAACGACGGCCTGAGCGGCGTGTTGCATTCCACTATTCCGCCGATCACCCCGGCGGCGTGGAGCACTTTCATGACCGGCTGCAATCCCGGCAAGCACGGCATTTTCGATTTTCAAGGCTATGACCGCCGCTCGAATCAGGCTTATCTCGTGAACGCGACTTCGTTGCGTGTGCCCACGCTCTGGCAGCTCCTCAGCCAGCACGGCAAGCGCGTGGCCGTGGTGGATTTGCCGGTAACCTATCCGCCGCCGGCGGTCAACGGCGTGATCGTCAGCGGACTGATGACGCCCAGCCGCGAATCGACGTTCACGCATCCCGCGACCTTGCTGGCGGAGCTGGAAGCGCAGTTGGGTTATGAATGGCCGCTGTTGAAAGAAGAAGATGAGAGTGGACGCCTGCACGCGGACTTCAGCGCTTTCCTTAAAAAGATGCGGCTGTTTCTCGACAGCCGCGTGCAGGCCATGCTTTATCTCTTGCGGCGCGCGCCCTGGGACTTCGCTTTTCTGCAACTGCAGTGCGTGGATTTCCTGCAGCATGCGCTCTGGCCGCATCTCGAAGCCGGGCATCCCGATTTTCAGCGCGAGCGCCAGCAGCGGATCCTCCGGGATTTCTTTGCGCCCCTCGATCAGGCGGTGGGCGAACTGGTGGCGGCTGCCCGCCACAGCATGGGCGAACAAACGCTGATGCTGGTACTCTCCGATCACGGCTTTCAGCGCCATCGCGTGCGCGCCGAGCTGAATCACTGGCTGCATGCCAACGGCTTTCTCGTGCCGCAGACGGAAGCGCCTTCGCGCTGGATGCGCCATGCCGGCTTGATTCGCCGGCTGGACGTGCTGCAACTGCGCAAGCGGCTGCTGCCCAAATCGCGGCGCCAGGCGCTGGGCACCAGGCTGCGGCTGCACAGCATCGATCATCAACGCTCGCTCGCCTATGCGGTCAGTTCATTTTGGGGATATTTGTATCTCGGCCCCGGCGCCAGCGTGTCGCAA
The DNA here is from genome assembly GCA_023150945.1 of bacterium. Taxonomy (NCBI): domain Bacteria; species bacterium. Next base: position 114,446 of record JAKLJX010000011.1, read on the forward strand.
GTCGCCGACTTGATCGAGAAGTTGTATGCCTGGCGCGATCCCGCCACGCAGCAGCCGGTGGTGCGCAAGGTATTTCGCCGCGAGGAAATCTTCAGCGGGCCGGCGTGCGAGCGGCTGCCGGATCTCATCGTCGAGCCGGCACCGGGCTGCACGTTTTCCTCCAAAACGTTTTTTCAAAACGGCACGCTGCTGGCGCCGGTGACGCCGGAGGACTTTCACGCCGGCACGCATGAAAGCCGGGGCATTTTTGTTCTCAATGGCGCGGGGGTGGTGCAGGGCGCGCCGGGGCAGTCGCACGAAGCCGCGCTGCAAGATGTGATGCCGACTTTGCTGCACTGGCTGGGTCTGCCGGTGCCGGCGCATTGCGACGGCCGCGTGCGGTCGGAATGGTTCGACCGGCCAGCAGTCGCGATCGCGTATCACCAGCCCGCGGCAGCGGTGCAGGAAGAAGTCGCATTCAGTGATGAGGAAGAGCGTGAGCTGCAGCGGCGGCTGCAAACTCTGGGGTACATGTAGCATCATGTCACGTGTCATCAAAAGGAATCTGCCGCGCTGGCGCTGGCTGGCCGCGGTTCTGCTGCTCGGCGGTGTGGCCCCGGTGCTGGCGCAAGCCTCGCTTTGCGGCTACGTGCCCGGCCTCGGCACCCGCGCGCAGGCTTTCACCTTTGGCATTTGGGGCGATCCGCAGGTCGCCTATTATGCGCCCGGCACCCGCTTCGACAGCGAGGACAACAAAGTCAACGCGCAGACCGTTGTGCCGCGGCTGCAGCAAACCGTGGCGCTGACCAATCGGCTCGCGCCGGCGTTCGTCATCACGCTGGGTGACAACATTCACAACACCGGCGAATGGGAAAATTTCAACGTCTTCGTGCAGGCCGTCAAGCCGCTGCAAATGCCGCTCTATCTGCTGATGGGCAATCACGATCACGTGCCAGCCGCGGACACGCTCCCCGGCAATCCCCTCGGCCGCCGTGAGTTTGCCAACTTTCTCTGGGCGCAGCAGCAGATCAACGGACTGGACAAGGTGAATTATTCTTTCGATGCCGGGGACTGGCATTTCATCCTCTTCTCGCAGCCTGGTGGACATGGCTATGGCATCGATGCCTATCTCGAGCGCCATCCCGAATTTCTCGCCTGGCTGGAGGCGGACCTGGCCGCCCATCGCGACCGGCCGACGATGTTCTTCACGCATCATCCGCTGCTGCCGGTGGGCCGCGCGCAATTCGATCAATACGGCCCGGGCGCGGCACACCGCGCCAGATTTGTCGAAGTGCTCACCCGCCATGGCAACGTCAAGTATGCCTTCTTTGGCCACGTGCACAACACGGTTGCCGCCGTGCCGTTGATCTCCTGGCGCTACCGCGGCACAGCTTTTCTCGTCATGCCGAACGCCGCCAATTTCGCCCGAACCGCGGACTACCACGAAACCGCGCAATCGTCATGGGGTGTGGGGCTGGTGAAGCTCAATGGTCAGGTCTGTGAAGCCATCACGTTTCACACGCTCGCCAGCGAAACCATTGCCATCAATCCGGACAGCCTCGAAGAATATGACGACCAGGTCTATGGCTATCTGCAGCCCGAATGGGCGTGGCCTGCCGCGCCGGCGCTGCGCAATGGCGGTTTTGAAGAGACCGCGCTTGCCGGGTGGTTCGTCAATCATCTGCTGCCCTATGAGAATCCGCCGCAGCAGAAGCGCCGGTTGGTGACCGGCGGCGCATTCGAAGGCAGCCGCTTTCTCTATCTTTACACCAAAGCCCGTGCCTCCGGCAATGACACGCAAAGTTATCTCACCGCGGAAGTACGGCAGGCGGCAAGCGTTCCAGCAGCCGGCCAGTGGCCGGTGTTGAAGCTGCACTACAATATTCCAGCGGCGGAGTATGTCAATCCCGAGGCTTGCAGCCCTTATGTGATGGTGGCGGGATACCAAACCGGCGAGCGGGTCTATCGTTTTGCGGTGGCATACGCGCTGGGCAAGGCCTTCAGCTTTTTCGGCGTGCGCGGGCCGTATGCCTGCCTGGAGCTGGCACCGGTTTTCGACGACTGGCGGGAGCTGACGCTTTATCCCCGCTCCGACTTTGCACGGTTCTTTCCGGAGAAGAATTGGGAGAAGCTCGCGATCGACCGGGTGGTGGTGACGCTGGGGGTACACAACGACAATTACTCCAACGCGCAAGCGCCGGCAGAAATCGGTGTCGCGTTCGATGCGGTCAACTGGACCACGGTCAGTGTGCCGACGCCGCCCACCGCGGGTGTGAATGCCGAGCAGGTTTCCCATCCGGTGAGCTTTACGCTGCGCCAAAACCATCCGAATCCGTTTTCTCCCGCCACCCGGATTGCCTTCGAGTTGCGGCGCGCCGCCACCGTGCGGATTAAGATTTTTGATTTGACCGGCAGGTTGGTGGCCAGTCTGCAGGAGGGCAGGATGGCATCCGGCTCGCATTCCCTCACTTGGCAACCGGGGGAAGAAGTGGCGGACGGCGTGTATCTATTCATGCTCGCTGCGGATGAGGAAGTGGCGTTGAAAAAGATGTTGCGGCTGAGAGGCTCGCAGCCGCGTCCGTAGCGTAACCAACTCGAGTAGTCACCTCAAAAGAACTGCAGGAGTGCTGTCATGTCATGGGGAAGAATTTGCCTGGCAGTGGTTCTCGGGCTGCTGCCGCTCAGTGGCGCGGCCAACGGCGGGACGCCAACACCGCGGGCGAAGCCGAACCTCGTTCTCTTGATCGCCGACCAGTTGCGGCAGTGTTCGATGCGCTATGCCGGCAATGCGCAGATTATCACGCCCAACCTCGACCGGCTCGTGCTGCAGAGCACGCGCGTCATGAATTGCGTGTCGAACCTCACGCTGTGTACGCCCTACCGGGCGATGCTGATGACGGGGCGGTATTCGCACACACTCGGCATTTTCGGAAATCACGCCTGGCTGCCGGCGGAGGAATTGAGCCTGGCCGAGGTGCTGCGCGCGCAGGGCTATGCCTGCGGCTTCTTGGGCAAGTGGCATCTGGCGGGTGAGGAAAAGTTCGATTTCATTCCGCCGGGACCGCTGCGCCAGGGCTGGGACGAGTTTTGGGCGGCCTACAACTACGGTGATGTGCACAGCGCGCAAAACTACCTGTTGGGCGACGACCCACAAGTGCGCGTCATGCCCGGACACTCCGCCGACGGTTTCACGGACTATGCGCTGCAGTTCATGGCCGAGCACAAAGACCGGCCGTTTGCGCTGGTGGTGGCGTGGGCGCCGCCGCACAACCCGTATCTCGACGTCCCGGACATGTGGAAGAAATTGTACACGCCTGCGCAGATCGAGTTGCGCCCCAACTTCGCGCATTTCGTCGCCGAGTATCAGCGGCGAATCGCGGGCTACTATGCACTCACTAGCAACCTCGACTGGAATGTCGGCAGAATCATGGCCGGTCTCGATTCTTTGGGACTGGCAGAGAACACCATTCTGGTCTTCACCTCGGATCACGGCGACATGCTCGGCTCCCAGGGGCATGAGTTCAAGCAGCGGCCCTGGCACGAGAGCACGCATGTGCCGCTGATCATTCGCTATCCCGGTGTTGTGCAGGCAAATCGCGAGACCGACTTGTTGTTCAACACGCCGGATTTCATGCCGACCCTGCTGGGTCTGGCCGGCATCCCAATTCCGGCGACGGTTGACGGCGCGGATCATTCCGCCTTCTTGCGCGGCGAGACCGGAGAGCAGCCGGCGAGTGCATACCTTTACAATCCCCAGCCTTTTCCGAATGCGGACCAGTTCATTCGACCGTGGGAAGGCGTGGTGACCAAGCGCTACACTTATGCGCTCGCCGATACCGGCCACTGGCTCTTGTATGACAATCTCACGGATCCGTACCAGTCACACAATCTCGTGGACGATCCGATTCATGCGGCGCTGCGCGATTCCCTGCGCGGTGTTTTGCAGCAGTGGCAGCGGCGATTCAATGATCCCTTTCCGCAGGGTGTGAGTTCGCCGCATGAGGAAGAGGGCCTCAGAGACCGGTTGGAATATGCCATGCCGAATCCGTTTCGGGGAACGACGTCGGCGCAATTCACCTTGGCGCGGCCCTCGACGGTGACGCTGCGCCTCTATAATCTCGCGGGCCAGGAGGTCGCCACCATCTTTCAAGGCGCGCTGGCGGCCGGGCGGCACCAACTGCCGGTCACCCCGGTACAGCTCGCTGCCGGCGTTTATTTCTTGCGCTTGCAAACGGCCAGGCAATTCGCGGTGCAGAAAATCGTGCTGCTGCCGTGAACTGAGCCAACAAGATTGATTCAAAACGCGCTGCATCTCCGGCGCCGGCGAACAGCGCCGGAAGCGCAGCGCCCACTTACAGCCCGACAATGGCAAGTGATCAGACCATCAGCGTCATCATCCCGGCTTACAATGCCGGCCGCTGGCTGCGCCGCGCCGTGGCGAGTTGCCTGGCGCAAACCCTGCCGGCGACTGAGATCATCATCGTGGATGACGGCTCGCGTGATGATACAGTTGCCGTAGCCGAGCGGCTCGCCGCCCGTCAGGCGAACGTGCGCGTGTTTCAGCAACTCCGCAACAGCGGACCGGCGGCCGCGCGCAGCCGCGGCGTGGCCGTGAGCCGGGGCGCGTTGCTCGCGTTTCTCGATGCCGATGACACCTGGGCGCCAGACAAACTCGAAAAACAAATGGCCATTGTGCAGGCCCGGCCGGATACCGGGCTGGTCTTTACCGCGCTGCAGGAGCGTGATGTTCATGGCCGCAAGCTGCGCGAAGTGTGGCACGAATTTCCGCGCGACCGGCGCCGTCGCGTCATTGCCTCGTTTCTGTTTCGACTGAACATGTTGACGCCGACCATGTTTTTGCCGCGGCGCGTCTATGATCGCGCCGGCGGCTTCGACGAACGGCTGCGCATAGGCGAAGACCATCTGCTGTTCATGAAAATCGCCGCTGATCATGAAGTGGTCTATCTGCCGGAACTGTTGGTTGATCGCTGGGTCGTGCCCGCGAGCCATTCCAAGTCCGGCACGCCGGCGGCAATGCAAGTCGAGTTTCAGCAATTCATGGCGGTGGCGGTGCAGCACTTCCCCTACTTGCGGGATCATCTGCCGGCGCTGACCGCGAAGATGCACTTTCAAATCGGCCGGCGATTTCAAAAGCAAGGCGACCGGCGCAGCGCGCGGCGGCATTTTCTCGCCAGTCTGCGCACGCAGCCCGGCCTCAAGTCCGGCCTGGCTTGGTTGACCGCCGCGCTGCCGGCGAGCTGGCAGGTTCACTTTCACGAAACCCCGCGGCGACGCCGGCTGTTTGTGACGGCACGGTGATCCCATCGCCGGTTGCAGTGCCGGGGCTGGCAATTGCAGGCGAACCGCGTCAAGTTGACGCAGCGCTCACATGATTCGCAAACACGATCTATGCTCAAACTGGAAAAACTGGCTTTCTGGATCACCCTGACGACCTTCGCCTTCCCGCTGGCCATGCGTCTGGACAACGGCTACCGCCTGTACCTTTTCGAAGTGCCGCTGTGGGCCGTTTACTTTTTTTGGGCCTTTCGCCTCGGTCTGCGCGATCAGCGCCTGCGGCTTACCAAGTTTGACTTCTATTTCGCCCTGTTCATGGTATGGCTGCTGGTGTCGATCGCTTACAACAATGCGTGGGACGTCGGCGCCAACAACTGGTGGTTCTGGATCAAGTCTTTCCTGGTCGGATTTTATCTCCGCCATAACCTGAGCCGCCTGTACCCGCTGTCGGCGCTCGTGGCGTTCCTGGTGGTGATGATCTCGCTGCAATCGGCGTTGGGCCTGCTGCAGGGCATCACCCAGTCCAGTATCGGCGCGGTACAGCAGTATTTCGGCCAGGAGATGGAGCATATTTCCATCTACAAAGCCGGGGTGATGAATCTCGTGCGGGTGCAGGGCACGTTCAAGCACGCCAACATCCTCGGCAACTGGATCGTCATGCTGCTGCCGTTGATTGTGGCCAAGGCGTTGATGAGCACCAGCCGCGCCCGGCTGTTCTACTGGATTTGCGCGGCCATCGCCGGCATCGCTTTGGTGCTCACGCTGTCGCGCGGCAACTGGGGCGCGGCGGTTTTCGGCATGCTGGTGATGTTCAACGCCACCGGCGTGCTCACCCTGAAACGGGTGAACTGGTCGCGCCTGGTTTTCAGCTCACTGCTGGCCGCTGTCTTTTTGATGACCCTGATTTTTACGTATGCCGCGGAGATTGCGCTTTTTTCCGACGCCCTGACCCAGCGCATCGAGATGCTGCCCGGCAGCCGCAGCGAAACCACGCGCTACAATTTGCTGCTGGCCTCTTCCGAGCTGATCGTGGAGAATCCCGTTCTCGGGGTGGGGCTGGGGCGTTCCAACGAGCTGCTGCATTACACCGAGTATGAAATCCGCGACCGCTTCAGCGCCACGGTGCACAACATTTTCATGATTATTGCCACCGAGGGCGGGCTGTTCGCCTGCGTGCTTTTTCTGCTCGCGGTTTGGCAGCCGTTCCGGCATGTTTACCGTCTGGCCAAGGCCAAACGGGAAGGCGCGGCGGAGGTGGTGGGCGTGGTGGCGGCCGGCATCGTCGGCGGCTACAGCGCGATTCTCTTCGCGATGTTGTGGTACACCGGCATGGTCGAGCAGGCGGAACTGCCGCTGATCCTGACCTTTTTTCACCTGGCGCTCGGCATGCGTGCCGAAAAGCCTGTTCCTGCGGCAAGCGCGGCGCTCGTGCTGCCTCCTGAAGACAGGTGGCGTCTCGCACCGCCGGTGTCACTATGAAAGGTCAACGCATTCGCATTCTCTACTTCAGTTCGTTCTTTGTCGCGCAAGGCGGTGCTTCGCTCAGCTTTCTGAAACTGATGGAAATTTTCAACGACCATCGTTTCGCCGCCTGGGCGGTTTTGCCGAAAGAGGCACAAGCGCAGGTGGCGCGCCTGCACCTGCCGCCGGAGCTGGTGCGGCACATCACCTATCTCACGCTCGATCGCATCTGCCGCAAGCTGCTCAATCCCTATTATCTCTTGCGCTTCCTCGGCCGGGCGGTCACCAGCGTGCTGTTGCTTCGGCGGTTGCTGCGGCAGGAACAGATCGACCTGGTGCATGCCAACGACGTGCGCGATTTTCACGCGCCGCTGGCGGCGTGGACCTGCGGCATTCCGGTGGTCTGGCATCTGCGCGCCAGCCGGCCGAATCCGCTGACGCGCTATCCGGTGGCGACGATGATGCACCTGCTGGCCACGCGCATCGTGGCGGTCTCGCGCTGCACCGCGCGGCAAATGGTGTTGCGGCGCAGTTTCGCGCAAAACAAAGTGATGGTGATTTACAACCCCGGGCCATATCGCGAGCGGTTTCATGCCGGCGTGGAAGGCACGGCGGTGCGGCGGGAATTCAGCCTGCCGGCTGACGCGCCGGTGATCACGCTGATTGCCAAGCTCTCGCGGCGCAAGGGCCATGGTGTGCTGCTGCAGGCGATTCCCTTGATTCGGGAGAAATTCCCGCAAGCGCGCTTCTTGATCGTCGGTGGGGAATTGCCCGGTCACGAACGTTATGCGCGGGAATTGCGCCAACAAGCGGAGCCACTGGAGCAGGCAGGCGTGTTGCGCTTCACCGGCGAACGCAGCGACATTCCGCAACTCATGGCCGCGAGCGACGTGATCGTGCAATGTTCGACCTACGATGACCCGTTTCCCGGCGTGGTGCTGGAGGCGATGGCAATCGGTAAAGTGGTAGTGGCGGCCAATGCCGGCGGCATGCCCGAGCAAATCCGCCACGGTGAAGACGGTTTGCTGTTCGACAAGGGGGATGCCAGTGACTTGGCGGAGAAGGTGATCACGGTGCTGGCGGATCCGGCGCGCCGGCGCAGGTTCGAGCAGGCCGTGAGCAAGAATCTCGACCGCAAATTCAATTTCGAGAGGTTTATCGAAGAGTTCAGAAACCTTTATCAGACGCTGGCGGCCCGCAGGCCGTCGCGGCGGGGAACGAGCATGACGGCTGCCGCCACGCTGAAATGAGCTTGATCTGGGGCAGTTGCACCTCACCCCGCGCACCCGCTTTGGGGATCAAAATATGGGAGGCATGCTATGGGAAAGCCGGGCGTGCGTATTCTGTTTTTTAGTTCATTCTTTGTTGCGCAGGGCGGAGCTTCTCTCTGTTTCTTGAAGTTGCTTGAGACTTTCAACCGCCGGGGCTTCGTCGCTCACGCGATTTTGCCGAAAGAGGCGCAAGCACAGGTGGCGCGCTTGCAGCTCGCGCCGGAGCTGGCGCGGCACTTCACCTATCTCACGCTCGATCGCATCTGCCGCAGGCTGCTCAATCCGGTTGACTTGCTGCGCTTCCTCGGCCGGGCGATTACCAGCGTGCTGTCGATCCGGCGGTTGCTGCGCCAGCTCGAGATCGACGTGGTGCATGCCAATGATCTGCGCGACTTTCACGCGCCGCTGGCGGCGTGGAGCTGCGGCATTCCGGTGGTCTGGCATCTGCGCGCCAGCCGGCCGAATCCGCTGACGCGCTATCCGGTGGCGGCGATGATGCACCTGCTCGCCACCCGCATTGTGGCGGTCTCGCAGTGCACCGCACGGCAGATGGCGCTGCGGCGCAGCTTCGCGCAAAACAAGGTGACGGTGATTTATGATCCCGGACCGTATCGCGAGCAGTTTCATCCCGGCGTGGAAGGCACGGCGGTGCGCCGGGAATTCAGCCTGCCGGCTGACACGCCGGTGATCACGCTGATTGCCAAGCTCTCGCGGCGCAAGGGCCATCGCGTGCTGCTGCAGGCGATTCCCTTGATTCGGGAGAAATTCCCGCAAGCGCGCTTCTTGATCGTCGGCGGAGAACTGCCCGGCCACGAACGTTACGCGCGGGAACTGCGCCAACAAGCGGAGCCGCTGGAGCAGGCAGGCGTGTTGCGCTTCACCGGCGAACGCAGCGACATTCCGCAACTCATGGCCGCGAGCGACGTGATCGTGCAATGTTCGACCTACGATGATCCGTTTCCCGGCGTGGTGTTGGAGGCAATGGCAATGGGCAAAGTGGTGGTGGCAACCAAAGCCGGCGGCGTGCCCAAGCAAATCCGCCACGGCGAAGACGGTTTGCTGTTCCGCATGGGTGACGCAGCCGAGCTGGCGCAACATGTAAACGAAGTGCTGGCGGATCCGGCGCTGAAACAGAAACTGGGGCACGCGGCGGTGAAAAACCTCGCCTGCCGATTCAACTTTGAAAAGTTCATGAACGAGTTCAGGCGCTTGTATGAGACGCTGGCCGCCGGCGATTCGCAGCAGCACCGGCGGAGCGCCCCCGCTGGTTTGGGCCGGCTTGACCTGGCGGCAGTGACCGTGGAACGGATTGCAAACCAATGAGGACAATCGACAGGTGAATTCAGCGATGCAACATTCCCGCTTGATCATTCTCGGCCTGGATGGCGCGACTTTTGATTTGATTTCGCCGTGGGCCGGCCAGGGCCATCTGCCCAATCTCGCGGCTTTGATGAAGGAAGGCAGTTGGGGCCCGCTGCGCACGGTGATCCCGCCGAGCACCGCTGTGGCGTGGAACTCGTTTGCCTCGGGCAAGGGGCCGGGGCGGCACGGCTTGTTCGAGTTCATGCGGCGCCGGCCGAATTCCTATCGCCTCGAGCCGGTCAACTCCGACGAAGTGGAAAGCGCGCGCTTGTGGGAGATCATGGCGTTTCACGGTCAGCCTTCGATCATACTCAATTTGCCGATCACCTATCCGGTGCGGCCGCTCCACGGCTTGATGGTGGCCGGCCTGCCGGTACCGGCCTCCGGTCCGCAGCGCTGCCATCCCGAAAATCTCATCGAAGAGTTCCGCAAACTCGCGCCGGGCTACCAGCCGTTGCCGTCGGTGAGTTTTTCCGGCAAGAACGAGCAGGAATATCTCGATGATTTGCTCGCGACCCTGCGCAACAAGATCAGCGTGGCGCGCCACTGCCTGGAAAACAAGCCGTGGCAGCTCTTTGTGCAAGTGTTCAGCGAGACCGATTTTGCGATGCACTCCTTCTGGCGCCATTACGACCGTACGCATTCGAAATTCAACGCGCAGGATCACCACCGCCACGGCGACGCGATTCTGCAGGTGTACCGGCTGATTGATGATTTTATCGGCGAGGTGCGCCGGCGCTTTCCCGCGGTGCCGCTGCTGTTGCTTTCCGATCATGGCTTCGGGCCGTTGGAGTATTATCTCTACAGCAACACCTGGTTGTTGCGTGAGGGCTTTCTCGCGCCCAAACGCACGCTGGCGGCACAGCTCAAATACCGCGCGTTTCAAGCCGGCCTCAGCCCGAGCAACCTGTTCGCGCTGATCAACCGGTTGGGCTTGAGCAAGGTCAAGCGCAAAGTCAAAGGCACGCAGCAGGGCTACCGGGCGGCGGAAAAGGTTTTCTTCTCCTTTCCCGACATCGATTGGCGCCGCTCGCGCGCTTATTCCATCGGCGGCGGCATCGCGGGTTTGATCTTCATCAACCTGGCCGGCCGCGAGCCGGAGGGCGTGGTGCAGCCCGGCGCGGAGTATGAGGCGACGCGCGCGGAAATCATCGCGCGCCTGCGTGAGTTCCGCGATCCCCAATCCGGCGAATTGCTCATCGGTGAAATCTACAAACGCGAGGAGCTGTTCGACGGGCCGTATTTCGAGCGCGCGCCGGATCTGGTGTATTTTCCCAAGGATCCGCGCTACATCGTTTTCAGCAGCTTTTCCTTTTCCTCGCACCGGGTGATTCGCGACCCCGGACCTTACATCACCGGCCAGCATCGCATGGATGGAATTTTTCTGATGCACGGCGCCGGCGTGAAGCAAGGCCAGCGGCTGGAAAATGCGCGCATCATCGACGTGGCGCCCACCGCGCTGTATTTAATGGGCTATCCGGTTCCCAACGACATGGACGGCGAAGTGCTCACGGCCGGCTTCCATGAGCCAGTGCTGCGTAACCGGCCGGTCGACCGCATGGAATTCGATTTCAACCGCAACGGCGAGCAGATGGTGTACAGCGAGGAAGATCGCGCCGAGGTCGAAGCGCGGTTACGCAGCCTGGGGTATTTGTGAGCCATCATGAAAATGGCGTGATATTGAGTGCTCACGCCATGCGCAGCGAGTAGGAGTAGGAGTAGGAGTAAGAGTAAGAGTAGGAGTAGGAGATAGAGTGACAGCTAGAGCACCGCGGATTTTATTCTTCGGGATGGACGGCGCGACGTGGCGCATTCTCAAACCGATGCTGGCGCAAGGCCGGCTTCCCAATTTGCAGCGTTTGTGCGAAGCCGGCTCCTCCAGTGTGTTGCATTCGCTCGAGCCGATGGTCTCGCCGGCAATTTGGACCAGCATCGCCTCGGGCAAGACGCCGGACAAGCACGGCGTGTGGGACTTCGTGGTCTCCTCCAAAAGCGTGCGCTGCAAGCGCATTTGGGACATGGCAACGGAATCCGGCTTGCGCACCGGGTTGTGCGGCTACATGGTCACCTGGCCGCCGCCGCCGCTACCGGGCTTCGTCATCCCCGGATCTTTTTCGCGCGGCCCGGAGACGCATCCCGCCTCGCTGCAGGTGATTCGCGAGCTGGATATGACGCAACGCTCGGACAGCAAGCGCTCGCTCGCTGATCATTTGCGCCGCGCCTGGCAAAGCCACCGCTTGGGCGTGCGGCCGGCCACTTTTCTCGATGCAGCCTGGACGCTGGCGTGCACGCGGCTGCAGCGCGGCTATCTCGAAAAGTTCTACCAGATGCGCCGCATCGGCTTCGCAGTCTATTCCGATGTCTTTCTCCGGCAGGTGCAGCAGTATCAGCCGGAATTGGCCATGTATGTTTTCACGCTGGTGGACAGCACCTCGCACAACTATTGGAAGTTCATGGAACCGGAGCGCTTCAATGACGTGGCCGCATCGGAAATCCGGCGACACGGCGACAAGATTCACCGGGCCTATGAGGCGGTGGATCGCATGATCGGCCGCACGCTGGCCGCGCTCGACCGCGGCGAAACCAATGTGATTGTGGTGTCGGACCACGGCTTTCAGTCGGTGCCGGAAGCGCAGGGCCGCACGCCCGATCGCACGGTGCGCATCCTGCCGGAGGCGCTGATCGAATTGCTCGGCTGGCCGCCGGCGCAGGTGCGTTCCTTCAACATTCGCGGCGCGACTTTCTTTCGCCACCGCCAGGAGGAGGCCGTGCAAGTGGAAAAGATGCGCGCCGATCTGGCGGCGATTCACCTCACGCCGGCAGATATGCCGCTGTTCGAGGTCAAGCCCGATCCCTACGGCAATCTCGAACTTTCGCTCAGTCCGGCCATCGGCGATTTGCACGGCCTGCAAGTGAAGCTGCCGAATGGCCGCGTGATTCCGGCCGAGCGCATCGTGGCCGGCGACCTCGGCACGATTTCGGGAGATCACCAGCTCGAGGGCATCCTCATCGCCGCCGGCCCAGCGATTCGCCGCGGCGCAACCCTGCAACAGGCCAGCGTCCTGGACGTCACGCCCACGCTGCTCGCGCTGCTGGGATTGCCGGTCGGCCGCGACATGGACGGCCGTGTGCTGACCGAGATGTTGACACCGGGATTTTTGAGCGCCACCCCAGTGCAGTATCGCGAATCCTGGGAGCAGCCCGATTGGAGCTACGAAGAAGACACTGCCTCCGCGGATGAAACCTTGAAAGAACATTTGCGCAGTCTGGGCTATTTGTAACGCCGGATGCAATCAAGTCATCACGGCAGGAAGACAAAGCCGGCCAGAGACCCTGCGGCAATCCCGCTGTGTCACTCTGAAAAGAATCCTTTGGGGAGAATTGCCATGACTCGTCAACGCACATACCTTTGGGGGATGCGATTCTGCGCGCTGCTGGCGATGCTGGCGCTTTGGATCGGAATGTCGACCACGGGCCGCGGCGGGCGCCGTGATTTCACTGCCACGGTGGAGCCGGCGGTGGCCACGGCGCGTACGCACGGCACCTGGACTGTCCGGCTCACGGTCGAGGCCGACAGTTTGAGCACCGGCGCCACGATCAAATATCGCTTCATCAAGGGATTCGGTGAGCCGCAGAATAGCGATTCGCTCAGGCAGAATTTCGTCGCCGCTCGCACCGACAACCCGCGCGCGCAAGTCGCCATCACCGGCCTGGAGCGCAGCGATGCCGCCATCACCTGGGATTGGGATCGCAACGCCTGGATCATCACTGTCAAAGTCCTGGCGGGCACGTTGCGGCGCGGGGACACCATCGAGCTGCTCTACGGCGCCAATCCGCCGCGCGGCCGCATGCTTGCGCCGCCCTCGACATTCGTTGACACGATGAGCATTGCATATGACTTGACCGGCAGCGGCGTCTTCCAAGAAGTGCTGGCGCCGCCCGCGCTGCGCGTGACGCCGGGCGAGCCGCAGCAGATTGCCGCCTATCTGCCCTCGCAGATCATGGCCGGCGAACCGGCGCGGCTGCGCGTGGTGATTTTGGACGAAAACTTCAATCTCGTGCCGGAGACCATGGCCAAGCTGTTCCTGTCCACCGATGATCCGGAAGCCAATCTGCTCAACAGCGTCAGCCTCACGCTCACGGACAGCGGCCGCTTGGACATTCCGTTGACGTTCATGAGCGCCGGCACGCATCGCGTCGCCGTGCGCGCGCAAGTGTTGCATAGCGGCGCGCAACTGGCAGCGGAGAGCAATCCCGTGCGGGTCACGGCGATGGCACCGCCCTACCGCATTTTTTGGGGCGATCTGCACAGTCACACGCGCATCAGTCACGACGGCCACGGTACCGGCTCGTTCGCCAAGGCGCGCGACGTCGCCGCCTTGGATTTCTACGCGCTCACCGAGCACACCAGCAGTGATTTTGGCGAGCAGGGCGGCATCACGGCGGCGGAATGGCAGGAGATCAAGGCGCAGGTGGTCAACTACAACCAGCCGGGAACGTTCGTCACTTTGCTCGGCTATGAGTACAGCCGGCTCGCGCCCTCCGGGCATCACAATGTCTATTTCAACGGCTCGGATGAAGCCTTGGCGCAGCTCCCGCTCTATCGCGACCAGATGCGCGGCGAGATTCAAGATTTGTGGCGCCGCCTCGAAAGCATGCTGCCGCCGGCGGTGGAGTTTCTGACCGTGCCGCATCACACCGGCATCATGTGGTCGACCACCTCGAATTCGGCGATCAGTTTTGGCCCGGGGTACGGCCACCGTTTCTACCGGCCGCTCATCGAGATCTATTCGTCGCACGGCCAGAGTGAGATCTACGCGCCGGATCATCCCCTGTCCTATGACCGGCTGCAGGAGGAAGGCCGCTTCAGCACGCCGGGCCCGCACTACGCGCAAGATGCCTGGGCCGCCGGCGAAGTGCTGGGCACCATCGCCTCCAGTGATGATCACAGCGCCCGGCCGGGGCTGCCCTTTCGCGGCCTGACGGCCGTCCTGGCCGGCGAACTGACGCGCGACGCGGTCTTCCAGGCACTGCGCCAACGTCGCGTCTACGCCACCACCGGCCAGCGCATGCTGCTCGATTTCACCGTGGCCGGCCACATGATGGGCGCGCGGCTGGAAATGCCGCTCGGAACCTTTCCCGCGATTGCCGCTGAAGTCGCCGGCACGGACAGCATCGCGTTTATGGAAGTTCTCAAATGGAACATGAAGAACGGCCGCTGGCACGACGGCCATCCGCTTTTCGAAGTGATCCGGCACTGGCCCGGTGAGGGTTTGCAAATGCAGCGCACGTTCGTGGACTCGAGCTATACCGGCGAGGCGATATACTATCTGCGCGTCCAGCAGCGGAATGAGATCTATGATGTCGCCCGGCGGCTGTACCGTCCGGTGTGGGCGTGGTCCAGCCCGGTTTGGGTGATGGCGCCCAATCCGCTCGATACCACGGAGCACCAGGCGCCGCCGCGGGAATTGCAGCTCGGCGTGAGCTATCCCAATCCTAATCACGGCCAGGCGCAGGTCAATTTCTATCTGCCGGCCGGCGGCCGCGCGACCCTGCGCCTGTTCGACACGCTCGGCCGGGAAGTCGCGGTGGTATTCGACGGTTTCGAAGCAGAAGGATGGTATTCCACCCGCCTGGACACGCAGGCGCTGGCCAATGGACTTTACTTTTTGAGATTGCAGGCCGGCGGCAGTGTGCTGGTGCGGCGGCTGGTGGTGATGAAATGAAGGGACCGGGGGCGGGACGCAAAAGCGATCGGCAATTGGTTATCTGACAACTCAGCTCGACATGGGTCTGCTGCACAACATGCAACAACTTCTCTCGCTTTTGGAAAGTCCGGCCGCGCTCAAAGCCATGCTGACGTGGCCGCAGTTTTCCGTCACCTCTTACCACATGGTTTCTGCGCTGGTGAAGCAGGGTCTGCGGCCGCGCACGATCTTGGACGTCGGCGCCAACGTCGGCCAGTTTGCCGTGGCGGCGGCGCGGCTGTTTCCCGGCGTGCACGTGCACTCGTTCGAGCCGCTGCCGGATTGTGTGGCGCATCTGCGCAAACATGCGGCGCGCCTGGGCAACATCACGGTCCATCCGGTGGCGCTGGGCGAACGCGAGGGCGAAGTGACCATGCGGGTGAACGCCCAAAGCCGCGCCAGTTCGGTATTGCCGCTGGCGCCGGCGCATCGCGAAGCGTTTCCGGCCGCGCAGGAACAGCGCGAAATCACCGTGCGCGTTGCCACTTTGGATCAGATGCTTGCCGGCCTCGCGCTGCCGCCGCCGGTATTGCTCAAGATCGACGTGCAAGGCTATGAAGCGCAAACCCTGCGAGGCGCAACCGCCACGCTGCCGCAGATCGAGTACGCCGTGCTGGAAACTTCCTTCAAGCCGTTGTACAACGGCGAGCTGCTGTTCATGGATGTGGTGCGGCTGATGGAAGCCCGGGGCATGTGTTTCAGCCGGCCGGTGGGCTGGCTGGCCGCGCCCAAGACCGGCGAAGTGTTGCAGATGGATGCGCTGTTCGTGAGGACTTCTCAATCATGACTGATGGCAGATGGCTCGGATACCAAAAACATCTCTGAGAATGCGAATTCACCGAGTTTCGCGCAGACTGTGCTTGCGCACCGTCGCGTGCTGTTCTGTGCTGTTCTCCTGCACCAGCGCACCCGCCGGCGGAGGCGAAGTCGTGCGCTACAACCGGCCGCAGCTCACCCTGGCCAATGCCGGCTTCGAGCTGGGCGCCGTGGCCTGGAAGCCCCTGGCCGAAAATCTCGTGGGCTTCGAAATCACCTCCGATTCCCTGGAGGCCACCGCGGGCCGGCGGTCATTGAAAATCGATTTGAGCCGCAGCCGGGTGTTCGGCGAGGGCACCTTCCGCCTCGTCAGTCCGTGGCTCACCCTGCCGGGCGGCGGCGAATTCGAATTCTCCGCGCAGGTGAAAGCTGCCAGCGCCGGCCGCAAAGTGGCGTTGCGCGTGATCAACGGTGTTGCCAAGCAAGCCTTGCGCAGCGGCAAGCAGCGGCGCGGCGGTGCCGCCGATCATGAAGCAATCAGCACGGCCTGGACTCCCGTGGCGTTCAGCGGCACTCTGCCGGTTGCGGAAAAAGACGCGTACCGGCTGGCGTTGGAGTTCGAAGCGCCCGGGGTTTATTGGATCGATCAAATCGAATTCCGCCACCGCGGCCAAAGTATCTGCGCCGAGGCCGAACTGACTGCCGGATTGCAGCCCGTCGATCGCAAAACCAAACTCTCTGCTGCGCCGGCACAGATTGCGCTGCAACTCTGGCTTGCCAACCGCGCGGAGCGGCCGCGCGATCTCAAACTCCAGCTTCATCTCGCCAGCCGTTTGCACGCCGGGCAGGATTTACCGGCGCAAGCCGTGACGCTGGCAGGGCAAACGTCGCGGCGCCACGTCTTCACCATTCCGCTGGCGCACGCCGATGACTATCGCCTGGAGTGGACGCTGCGCGAGACCGCCGGGCCGCTGGTCGCGCAGGGCGTGCTGCGCCTGGCCGCACACAACGCCCAATTGCCCGCCGCGACCGCCGGCGAAGCGGTGTGGGGCATGCATCTCAACGCCATGAATCTGGAGATCACGCTGCCGCTGTTGCGCCAGGCGCACGTGACTTATCTGCGCAACGTGCTGCAGCTCTATTGGAGCCAGGTCGAGCCCAAGCCCGGCAAATGGCAATGGCCCGATGAGTTGATTGCCTATTTGCAAGAGCAGGGTTTTCAATTCCTGCCGATTCTGGGATTCCCGCCGCGCTGGGCCAGCGCCCCGGCGACACCCGGCGCCCCGGATTTGCAGAACAAAATGCCGCGCTCAATGGAAGAGTTTCGCAACTATTTGAGGGAAGTGACGGGGCGCTACGGCCGCCAAATCACCCGCTGGGAAATCTGGAACGAGCCCAACTTGCCACGCTATTTCGACGGCACGCCCGGCGACTATGGCGCAGTGCTGGCGGCGGCAGTGCGTGCCTTCGCGCAATTGCAGCCGCAGGCGCAACTCGCCGGCTTGAGCCTGGCCTGGTCGGATGACAATCTCGCGGGGTTCGTGCAGCAAGCGCTGGCGCCTTCCCAGGCGCGGCCGCAAGCCGTCTCCTTTCACCCTTATGAGAAGATTGCGCCGGAGCAGGCGCTGATGGAGAAGATCGAACAACTGCGGCTGCAGGTGCGGGAATTATGCGGCTATGTGCCGGAACTGTGGGCCACGGAAACCGGCTATCGCGGCCGCGATTCCATCAACGCCGCCATCCCCTACTATTCGCCGCCGCGGCCCGCCACCGTGGATGAGATGACGCAAGCGGAATATCTCGTGCGCCATGCGCTGCTCGCCAAAGCCGCGGGGGTGAAGTATTATTTCTGCTATTCGATGGACAGTGAGCGCAGCCGCAGCGGCCCGGACGTGCACGGCTTGCTCGACCATGATGCGGAGGCCAGCGTAAAGCCGGCGTTGCTGGCCTATGTCACGCTCGCGCAATTGTGCGGCGACGCAGTGTTCGAGCGCCGCGAAGAACTGGCCAATCCCGGGCAATATCTCATGCACTATCGCCGTGCCGATGGCCGGCGCTTCTCCGCGCTGTGGCAAAGCGAGGGAACGGCGACGGTGGCGCTGCCGGCCTCGGTGCAGCGCGCCGAAGCTTGGGATTTCTTCGGCAATCGCCTGACCCCGGCTGCAGGCAAACTGCCGATTCAGACACGGCCGGTTTATTTTCTGCAGTAGTGCACTGCCATTGCGATTTGCAGGCGTACACGATCGGGACTTCATTCAGATGAATCCGGTGATGCTCACGGTGTTACTTTTGAATCCTCACCGGGTCCTTGCAGAATGACATTTGTGGCGATATGCCTGTCAAGGTGCAGCGCACCAGCAGCGGGAGCCGGAGCGCGGGGACATGGGGTCGCGGCCAGCCATCGCTACAGCCGCGCGGGAAAACAGTAATGGTTGACTCGGCAAACTCATCTTTGCTCAACACCATCGTCTTTGCCATGTCCAAGAAACATAATCGCTATTGGGAAATCACCGGGGCTGTGATTGATTTGGGGACCACGGCGCTGGCCTTCTACGCCGCCTTTTGGCTGCGCTTTCAGGCCGGCTTTCTGCCGCATGCCAATCCCGATCCCGGCGACTATCTCATCATGCTCGGCGGCATTTTGCCGCTCTGGCTGGGATTGTTTTCGTTCTTCGGTTTGTATGACTTTCGGCGGCTGACGCATTTGTACGCGGATCTCCGGCCGCTGCTTTACAGCATCGCCGCGGGCGTGGTGTTCATTTCGGCATTCACGTTTTTCTACCGCGAGTTTACCTTTTCGCGCCTCATCTTCGTGCTGTTTGGCGCGCTGAATTTCCTGCTGACGCTGAGCGGGCGCGTGCTCCTCCGGCTGAGCCTGCGGCAGGCCCACCGCCACGGTTATCACCTGCGCCACGTGCTCATCGTCGGCGCGGGCGAACTAGGTTTGCGCGTGGCGGAGCAGGCCAAACGCCACCCCGAGCTGGGGTATCGCGTGGTGGGCTTCTGCGATGATTTTGAAACCAACGGCATCTACAAGAAAGAATATGGTCTGGAAGTGCTGGGCCGCACCGCCAATCTCAACGAGATCATCGAAAAATACCGCATCGACAAGGTGATCGTGGCGCTGCCGGGCCGTGCCATCCGCAAGATTTCGCGCATCGTCGAAACCTGCGAGCTGGAAGGCGTGGAAACCGACATCGTGCCCGACTTCTTCAAATTCATTCAGCCGCGCACCAAAGTGCATGACTTCGCCGGCCTGCCGCTGGTGAGCGTGCGCTTCACGCCGGTGGATTCCTGGAAATATCGCATCGCCAAACGCCTGTTTGACGCGGTGTTTGCCGGCCTGGCGCTGCTGGTGTTCGCGCCGTTGATGCTGTTGCTCGCGCTTGCCGTGAAGCTGACCTCACCCGGCCCGGTGTTCTTCAAGCAGGAGCGCATCGGCATCAACCGCCGGCCGTTTTACATGCTCAAATTCCGCTCGATGAAAGCGGGCGCGGAGACGATCGATCACGAAATCGGCCTGGGGCTGCGCAACGATCCGCGCGTCACCCGCCTGGGAAGGTTTCTGCGGGAATGGAGCCTGGATGAGCTGCCCCAGTTTTGGAATGTGCTCATGGGCGACATGAGCGTGGTCGGACCGCGGCCGGAGCGGACCTACCAGGTGCGCCAGTTGAAAACCATGGTGCCGAATTACATGATCCGCCACCAGGTCAGGACCGGCATGACCGG
The DNA here is from genome assembly GCA_023150945.1 of bacterium. Lineage (NCBI taxonomy): Bacteria > bacterium. The sequence goes on from JAKLJX010000011.1 coordinate 134,046, forward strand.
CTGGGCGCAAGTCAACGGCTGGCGCGGCGATACCTCGATCGACCGGCGCATCGAGCATGATCTGTATTACATCGAAAACTGGTCGCTCAGCCTTGATCTCAAGATCATCCTGCTGACTTTGTTCGGCGGTGTCATCAGCAAGAAAGCGCGCGCACTGTGAGGCCGGCCGCCGGAAAGCGAAGATTCATGACCGGCAACTTTCACGTTGCTCAGGAACGGCACCTCCTGCCATGCGAGGATTGATTGAGAAGGAATAACGACAAACAACCGCCGAGCGTCACGCTGGTCAGCGAGCAATATGCGCCGGATCTGTCTTCCACCGCGCAGTTGTTCGAAGAGCTGATGATCGAGCTGCAGCAGCAGGGCGTGGCCGTGCGGGTGTGCACGCTCACCCCCGGCTATCACGGTTACGTCAAAGAGGGCAAAGTCCCGCTGCGCGAAGTGCGCCACGGCGTGACGGTGCGCCGGCTGCCGCGCCTGCCGTTCCGCCGCAGCAACCGCGTGGGCGAGGCCCTCAACTGGGTGTGGGGCACGTTTGCGCTGGCGCTGCTGGCCTGGCGCACGCCACGGCAGGCACCGCTTCTGATCAGCACTAATCCGCCCATGGCGCATGTTGTGGGCGCGTTCCTGAAGATCATGCGAGGGCAGCGTTTCATTGCGCTGTTTTATGATTTGCATCCGGAATTGTCCTGCGCGGTGGGCCTGTTGCGGGAAGGCAGTTTGCTCGACCGGCTGTGGCGCCGGATCAATCGTTGGGCGTTGCGCCACACCGACGTGGCGGTGGCCATCGGCGCGTACATGGAGCGGGTGATCAAAGGCCGTTATGCCGCTGCCGCCACCTCCATCATTCACAATTGGTGCGACCCGCGCGTGGTGCGCTGCCTGCCCAAGGAGGCGAGCCTATTTGCCCGCGAGCATGGCCTGCTCGATCAGTTCGTGGTCCTGTTCTCCGGCAACCTGGGCTGGCGCCAACGCCTCGAAATCCTGATCGAAGTCGCCGCGTTGCTCACCAACCTGCCGATTCGATTCGTGTTCATCGGCGAGGGCGTGAAAAAGCCCAAACTGCAGGAAATGGTACAAGCGCGCGGCTTGAACAACGTTTTGTTCTTTCCCTACCAGCCGCGGCATTTGATGGAACACTCGCTCGCGGCCGCGGATTTGGCGGTGGTCTCGCATGAGCGCGAGGCCATCGGGTTTGGCGTGCCGAGCAAGATCTACACCTACCTGGCCGCCGGCCGCGCCATTCTGGGGCTGGCGAGCAAGCCTTGTGAGCTGATCGACATGGTGCGCGAATGCCAGTGCGGTTGGGTGTTTGATGAAGATCACGACCGCGACGCGATCGCGGCTTTGCTCCAGCAACTGCTGCAGGCGCCGCCGCTCAGCCGGCATGCGGGCCAGCGCGCGCGCCAGCATTTCGAGCGCCACTTTACGCTGCCGCTGGTGGCGCGCCAATACCAGGAGTTGATCCGGCAGCAATGCCAGGCGGGACCGGCGCCCGCGCTGCTGGAGAGAATATTCCGCCTGCCGCGGCGCCGGCGGCGCGCGGCGGATGAAAAAAACACAACCAGAGAACACCGAACCAGGGCTGCTCAGCACGAAACTGCTCAATTCATGTGAAATGACACGGTAACGGCTCCGCCGTTGCGGTTCAATCGCTGGCCCGGTAAATTGTCCCAGGTCAACTGCAGCGCTTTTGCCATGTCACAACAACGTCGTCGTCTGCTCGAGCTCGCGATCGCCTGCTGCGATCTGCTCGTCACTACCTTTTCGTTCTATGTCGCCTTTTGGCTGCGCTTTGAAAGCGGCTATTGGCCGCACGGCGGCCCGGAGATCGATCAGTACCTGATCATTCTGGGAGGCATTCTGCCGTTGTGGCTGGGGCTGTTTTCCTTCTTCGGCCTGTATGATTTCCGGCGGCGGGCGCACCTCCTGGCCGACGGGCGCGGCCTGCTGTTCAGCCTCGCCGCCGGCGTGCTGTTCCTCTCCTCGTTCACGTTCTTCTATCGCGAAGTTTCCTATTCGCGGTTGACCTTCGTGCTGTTCGGGGTGTTGAATTTCGGGTTGTTGTTGTGCGAGCGCGTGCTGGTGCGCTGGCTGCTGCAGCAGGCGCACCGGCGCGGTTACCACTTGCGCCGGGTGCTCATCGTCGGCGCCGGCGAGTTGGGCCGGCGCGTCGCCCAGCAGGCAAAACGCCATCCGGAATTGAGCCATCGTGTCGTCGGCTTCTGCGATGATCAGGAAAGCAACGGCCTCTACAAGGAAGAGTACAGCCTGGAGGTGCTGGGCCGCACCACGGAGTTGCGGGAGATCATCGAGGAGCAACGCATCGACAAGGTGATCGTGGCGCTGCCCGGCCGCGCCCTGCGCAAGATCTCGCGCGTGGTGCAAGCCTGTGAGCAGGAGGGCGTGGAGATCGACATCGTGCCGGATTTTTTCAAATTCATCCAGCCGCGCACGAGCGTGCGCGATTTCGCCGGCCTGCCGCTGGTGGGCGTGCGCTTCACGCCGGTGGAATCCTGGAAATACCGGGTGGCCAAGCGCGCTTTCGATATCGCCTTTGCCGCCGCCGTGCTGATGCTCACGGCGCCGTTGCTGGCGCTGATCGCGCTGCTGGTGAAACTGACCTCGCCCGGCGAGGTGTTCTTCTCGCAAGTGCGCTATGGCACCAACCGCCGGCCGTTTCGCATGCTCAAGTTTCGCACCATGCGCCCGCAGTCGCAAAACAGCAGTGACACGACGTGGACCAAACGCGACGACCAGCGCGTCACGCCGCTGGGCGCTTTTCTGCGGCGCACCAGTTTGGACGAGCTGCCGCAATTCCTCAACGTCTTGAGAGGCGACATGAGCGTGGTCGGTCCGCGGCCGGAGCGGCCGTTCTTTGCCAATCAATTCAAGAGCGAGGTGCCGCGCTACATGGTGCGCCATCAAGTCAAGACCGGCATCACCGGCTGGGCGCAAGTGAACGGCTGGCGCGGCGACACGCCCATCCGCAATCGCGTCGAGCACGATTTGTACTACATCGAGAACTGGTCGTTTGGTTTTGATCTCAAGATTATCTTGCTGACGATCGTACACGGCCTTCTCAATAAAAACGCCTATTGATTGCAAATCAACTCGCGCAACGCCGGCGGCCCGCCTGCATACGCGGGCAGGCTGCCGGACGGCGCGACCACCGCTGCGTGATCGTTTTTGCAGAGTCATGCCAAATGTCCCGGCACAACGCAATTCTGAAGGTCAAACAATTCAATTACGCCGTCAAAAGAAAACTGTGGCCCAACGCGCCGGCTCCCAAGGCGCATTACAAATCGTTGGCGGAGGCCGCGGCGCAGCCGGGCTGGTGCGTGTTGCACGCCGGCGGCGGCCGCAACAAACACAATTTGTTCCAGCAGCAACACGTGCGGCGGATCAACGTCGACTTGGATGCCGTCACGCTGGCGCAGGACCGCACCGCCGGCCTGCGCGTGCTGGGCAATCTCGAAGAGCTGCCGGTGCCGGACAATGCGTTCGACCTGATCGTATGCGAAATGGTCTTCGAGCATCTCGCGCATCCCGGCCGTGTGGTCCGGGAGTTCTTTCGCAGCCTGAAAAGCGGCGGCAGCCTCATCTTCATCACGCCGAACTTGCTGGCTTATCCGTTTCTGATTTCCCGGGCCACGCCGTTTTGGTTTCACCGGCTGTATGGTTTTCTGCGCGGCCGGCAGGCGGAAGACATTTTTCCGACTTACTACCGGCTGAATACCGGTGCGGCAATCCGGCGTCACTTTGATCGCGCCGGCTTTGAATTGGTGCAATTGCGGCAGCTCGACGCCTCGTGCGACTATTTCGACATCTTGCCGGGTTTGCATCAGATGCTGGCGGTGGTCACCAACTTTCTCAATCGCGTGGAGGCGTTGAGTTTTCTCCGGCAATTTCACCTCGGCTGGTTCCGCAAGCCGGCGGCGGGGTGACCGGCACGGGCGTTTTAGGGCGAAACTGATGGGAGTGGAAACATGGGAGCAAAGAGAGGCCAAAGCGGTAAGCGAGGGGTGGCACTGCTGAGCGAGCAATTTGCGCCGGATGCCGGCTCCACCGCACAGCTTTTTGCAGAGCTGACGCGAGAGCTGGCGCGGCATGGTGTCGAGATTCAAGTGTGCGCTTTGCAGCCGGGTTACGTCGAAGACGCTCCGGCTGCGCCCTGGCGTGAAACCCGCAACGGCGTGCGCGTGTGGCGGCTGCCGCGGTTGCCTTTCCGCCGCACCAATCGCAAGGGCGAGGCCTTGAACTGGGCGTGGGCGACTCTGGGCCTGGCGCTGCTGGCGCTGCGGGTGCCACGGCACATTCCCCTGCTGGTGGGAACGAATCCGCCCATGCTGCATCTCGTGGGCGCCGTGATGAAATGGCTGCGGGGCCAGCGCTTCATTGCGTTGTTCTATGACCTGCACCCCGAGCTGTCTTGCGCAGTCGGCATGTTGCGGCACGGCAGCCTGATCGACTGCATGTGGCGTCGCCTCAATGCGTGGATCTTGCGTCAGGCTGACGCCGCCATTTGCCTTGGACACTACATGGAGCGCTCCGTGCTGGCGCGTCATGCGCCGGCGCCCACCGTGATCATCGACAATTGGTGTGATCCCGCGGTGGTGCGCTGCCTGCCCAAAGCAGAGAGCCGTTTTGCGCAGGCGCATGGGTTGTTGGATAAATTCGTGGTGCTGTTCTCCGGCAACATGGGCTGGCGGCAGCGGCTGGAAATCCTGCTCGCGGCCGCGGCCGATCTCCAGGACACGCCAGTCCGCTTCGTTTTCATCGGCGAAGGCGCGAAAAAGGAGAAGCTCCGTGAAATAGCGGCCGCCAGGAACTTGCAAAACGTTCACTTCTTTCCGTATCAGCCGCGTGCCACGATGGAGCATTCGCTGGCAGCCGCGGATGTGTGCGTGGTGTCGCAAGAGCGCGAAGTCATCGGCTACGGCGTGCCGAGTAAGATCTACACCTACATGGCTGCCGGCCGCGCGCTGCTCGGCCTGGCGAGCCAGCCGTGCGAGTTGAGCGACATGGTGAAGAAGTTCAAATGCGGCTGGCTCTTTGATGAAGATCATGACAAGGACGCGATTGTGGCGCTGTTGCGCCGGCTCATGCAGGCGCCGCAAGCGTGTCACGCCGCCGGCCGGCGCGGCCGCCAGGCGTTCGAAGAGAATTTCACGCTGCCGATCATCGCGCGCAAGTATCTCGATTTGATCCAGCGGCAATGTGAGAGCGGGCCGGCGCCGAGCTGGTGGCAACGAGTGGTGCGTTTCCGGGCACGAAGGGCGCGGCCGCGCCTGCGGTTTGCCGAACCTGGTAATCACGATGAATCTCGGGTCTTGGAGACGACATCCAAGCCGGTGCAGGAACATTGATCAAACTGTTGCCTTGATAATGTCACATTCCAGGATTTGCCGCCGCCTCACGAAGCTCGCCGGGCGAGACTGCCGGAATTGTCGGCAAACTCCGCTGCTCTGCGGTGAATCTGGTCCAGTCAGTCTGCGTGGTGCCGATTTTTTGCGAGTGAAGCGATTCAGCGGATGAATCGAATGGAGGACACGGCCAAATGAACAGGAAGGTTCGCACGATGGTTGATCGAATAAACGGTAGGCCGGGCGGCGTGTCGCCCGCCCGCGGATGGGTGATGATGTTGTTCCTGCTCGCTGCGCATGCCGGTGCGCAGGAAATCATGACCGTGCCGACCTATCACTGGTCTTACACCTATGCGCGCGAGTTGAGCCTGCGCCATCGCCATTTGGATTTCTCTTCTGCCAACTGGCCGCTGACAATGGGTGAAATGGCGCAATTGGCCGATGCGGCCGGCGGTGCCATGGCATATTCATCAGAACGATTTTGGCAGACGCGCCTGCAGCAGTTTTCCCGCACGCCGCTCGAACCGAAAGCGTGGCTGCAGTTCGGCGGCCGCGTGAGCGAAAACGCCGGTGATTTTGGCGAGACCACTCGCTCACGCGCCGGTTTGCGCACGCAGCTCGCGCTGTTTCCAGACCGGCATGTTGCTTTCGTGAATGCCATTCGCCTGGATGAAGAGTTGCGCGAGGACCCCAATTACCTGGGCAAGCGCTGGCGCGGTTTCGCGGGCTACACCGAGCAAGCCTACCTCTCCTTGCATTTCGGCAAGTATGTCGCTAAATTGGGCCGCGATTTTGTGCGCTGGGGGCGCGGCGTTGACGCCACGCTGTTGCTCTCGGATTATTCGCGGCCGCTGGACCATTTTTCCGGCCGCCTCGAGTTGCAGCGCTTTCGCTTTGATTATCTCGCGGCGAAGTTGAACTCGGAGTATCTGCCGGATTCCCTGCGCGCGCGCTACGCCACCGACGTGAGTGAACGCTATCTCGCGGCGGCGCGCGCGGAAATCCGGCTGAAATCGAACTTGCTCACGCTCGCGGTCACGCAGATGGCGCTGTACGGCGGGCCGGGCCGCGGCTTCGAGCTGTACTACCTCAATCCGTTCCTGGCGTTTCACGGCGAGCAGCTCAATGAACAGCAAAAGAGCAACACCTTTGGCGCGCTCGACGCCGTGGTGCGGCCGCGCGACGGGCTGGAACTCTACGCACAGTTACTCATCGACGACGTGCAAGTCGAGAAGACGCGCCGCGGCGATCTGGAGCCGAACGAGATCGCCTATCTCCTCGGCGGTGAAGTGGCGGATCCTTTCGGGTGGCAGGGCGCCGCGCTGGGTCTGGAATACACCCGGATTGCCAATCGCACTTACAATGCCATCACCGTGTGGGAGAAGTTCATGCACCGCAACCGGCCGCTGGCGCACTTTCTCGGCAATGATTTCGACCGCTGGCTGGTGCACGGCCGCGCCTACACCGGCGGCAATGTGCAGCTCTTCTATTCTTACGAAGCCCGCCGCCACGGCGAAGGCCGCCTGGAGCGGCCGTTCGACATGCCGTGGGTGAACGCCGATCTGAATCAGGGCTACCGCGAGAAATTCCCCAGCGGCGTGGTGGAACGCAGCACGCATCTCGCGCTCGAGGCGCGCTGGCAGGCGCGTGCGGGTTTCTTTTTGGCAATTGCCGCCGGACACGCGCGCTATCGCGATTTCGCCAATCAAGCGGGCCGCCGCCGGCAGGAAACGAGCGTGCGTGTACGACTTTGGCTCGAGCGATTCTGGTGGCTGGGTTTGGAGTGAGGCGCGGAGCCGGGCTGGCGGTGTGGCAGCGATAAACAACTCGTGCAGGCGTGATGCCCTCGGCATCATGAGAACCTGACGGCACCCAGTGAAGATTGCGATTGTTGGAATTCAAGTCTTCCTGCTTGCAGGCAGTGGCGGCGGACCGCCGCCGGATGACACTTATTACGGGAGATGATCATGGCCATGGCTTCGCGGATGAGAAGCGACAAGACCTTCGTGCAGGAGCGTATCCAAAACAGCATTGCGGTCAAGACCAAATTGATGGAACAGCAGGCGGCCGAGATTCTTTCGGTCGGGCACAAACTGGTCAACATCTTGCGCGGCGGCGGCAAAATTCTCTTTTGCGGCAACGGCGGCAGCGCCGCAGATGCGCAGCATCTCGCGGCCGAGCTGGTTTGCAAGTTGCGCAGTGACCGGCCCCCGCTGGCCGGGCTGGCGCTCACCACCGACACCTCGACGCTCACCGCCACCAGCAATGATTTCTCGTTTCGCGATGTGTATGCCCGGCAGATCATTGCCCTGGGCGCCAGCGGCGATGCTCTGATCGCCATCAGCACCTCGGGAAACTCCGCCAATGTTCTGGCGGCGGTGGAGGCGGCGCGCCAGAAAAACGTGCTCACCATCGGCCTGCTCGGCCAGGACGGCGGCGCCATCGCCAGCGCCGTCGATCATGCCGTGATCGTGCCGGATAACGACACCCAGCGCATTCAGGAGTGCCACATTTTGGTGGGACACATCTGGATGGAAATGGTGGAGCACGAACTCTTTGGCTGAGCCGACCCGACAGGCCGCGTTCGTTTTTCTCGATCGCGACGGCACGCTGATCGAGGAGAAGAATTATCTCCGCCGGCTGGAGGACATTGCCTTCCTGCCCGGCAGCGCAGCCGCCATTGCGCGGTTGCGGCGCGCGGGCTGGCGCGTCGTCGTGATCAGCAATCAATCCGGCGTGGCGCGCGGCTACTTCACCGAGGCGTTCGTGCAGGAAACCCATCGCGTGCTGCAACAGCACCTCGCCCGGCACGGCGCCTGGATCGACGGCTTCTACTTTTGCCCGCATGCGCCGGAAGCCAATTGCGACTGCCGCAAACCGCGCCTGGGCATGCTCGCACAGGCCGCGCGCGATTTCGAGTGCGAACTCACCGGTTTCATGATCGGCGACCGTGCCAGCGACATCGCAACCGGGCGCAATGCCGGTCTGTGGACCGTGCTGGTGCGCACCGGCTATGGTAGCGAAACCGCCGACCGCGGCGAGTGCCAGCCCGATTTCGTCGCGGACGATCTCGCCGCCGCAGTGGATTGGATCTTGCAGCAGTCGAATTGAAAAGACGGAGATCACCTCTCCGCTTCCACCCATAGAAGAAGCCCTCAACGAATGATTCGGCGAGGGCTTTTTCTTTTTGACTGGGAGTTGCTTCTCTGGGGCTTTTTTGCTATGCTTGCGCCATCGTCGACATAACCACGGAGGAAGAATGCTCAAGCCCCAAGCCGCTGTCATCCTGCTTCTGCTCAGCCTGAGCAGCGCCGCTCGCACTGGCGCGCAGCCGGCTGCGATCGCGGCCGACAGCATTCATGCCGGCGTGTATCATCTTGCCGTGACCATCGGCCCGCGCCCGATGGGCTCGGCGAATGAACGCGCGGCGCTGCAGTGGGCGGCACGGCGATTCGCCGGCTGGGGCGCAGACACGGCCTATGTCATGCCCGTGCCGTACAGCGAGCGCATCAACACCAGCTCGGGCGTTGCCGTCGGCCTCTTTCGCGGCCGCAGCGACAGCCTCATTGTCATCGGCGGCCACCTCGATTCCGACGTGCGCGAAAATCCGGGCGCGAATGACAACGCCTCCGGCACCGCCGTGATGATGGAACTGGCGCGCGTCTGGCGCGACGCCGAGCGGCGCTACACCCTGCTGTTTGCGGCGTTCGGCGGTGAAGAGGGCAACCTGGCCGGCTCGCGCTGGTTTGTCGATCATTTCCCTGAAATTGAGCGCGTGGCGCTCATGCTGCAGATCGACATGGCTGGCAGCGACGGCCCGCTGATTCCCTTTATCGACAGTCGTGGCCATCAGGCGCCCGCCTGGCTGGTGAAGGATGCCTATGCCATCGACCGCAGCCTGGGCTACAACAGCCTGAAGTATCCCACGCAATTCTTCACCCTCAATGCGGCGCTCGGCGGCGTCGCCGGCTCGGATCACGAGCCCTTTCTTCTCCGCGGGATTCCCGCCATTGACTTCACGGCCGGCGTGGGAACTTCACCGATTCATACAGCCAACGATCGCATTGAATTTGTGAGCAAAGCGGCACTGGAGCGCAGTGCGCGCCTGGTCGATGGCTTGTTGCGCAAGTATCAAGCACAAGGCATTCCGGCTGCCCGCACCGGCAATTACATGCTCTGGCAACTGTTCGGCGGAGTGTTGTTCGTGCCGCAATGGGCGATTTATGCCGTTGTCGGCCTTGCGCTTCTGCTCGGTGTGCTGGCGTTCACGCGCGGCCGCGCCCAGCGGCTGCAAATCGACAAGGCGCAGCGCGTCCATTTCTCCGGCGCCAAGGTGTTTCTGCTGCTGCTCGTGATTGCGGTGTTCGCGCAGCTCGGCGAAGCGGCGATGCAGTTCGTCAAAGGCCTGCGCTATCCCTGGTTTGTGCACAGTGATGAGTATCTCACCCTCGCCGCGCTGTTTGCCCTCGCCGGTTTCTGGCTGGCGCTGTGGCTCAGCCGAAACTGGCGCTTCAGTCCCGATCCCTATCTCTATCTCAAGCGCGGCCTGGTGCCGCTGTGGCTGCTGGTGATCCTGGCCTGGCTGGCAAGCCCGCGCCTGGCGCTGTATCCGGCGCTCACGCTGGTGTGCTGCAGCCTGGCCGTTTATCTGCCGGGAACGTTGTTGAAACTGCTGTTTGCACTCGCGGCGCCGGTTCCCATGTTCATGCTGATGTTCTTCGAGTTGTTCGAATTCGGGGCCCGCTCCATGCCGCGCGCGCTGGCATCCTATCACGGCTTCACGCCGTCGTTGATCTACAGCGCCGCGCTCACCCTGCTGCTGATTATTTGGTATCTGCCCTCTTTTTACCTGCTCGCCTACACCTTCGCGCACGGACACAGACACCTGGCCTGGCTGCGCATTTTTCGACAACCGCTGTTCGGTTTGTTGATTCTGCTGGCGGTATTTGCATATGGCGGGTATTTGTATGCATTTCCCGCTTACAACGAGCAGTGGCACGCCAACTTGCGCGTGGTCGCGCAGTATGATCAGAACACGCAAGACAGCCGGCTGCGGCTGACGGGCGATGAGTATTTTCGCGGGGTGGAAGTGAAGGCGGGTGATCTGCAGCAGACCTACGATGAGGCAATTCATCGCGCGGAACTGGCCCTGCCGTTTCGCGCGGATTGGCTGTCGGTTGCCGGCAGTCAGACTGGCGACGCGCGCGACTCGACGCTGATCCAGGTCGATTGGCTGCTCACCAGTGCCAAGCCCTGGAACGAAGTTCGCGTGCAGGTGCAGAGCGACACCCTGGCGCTCGTTGTCATGGACACGAATTTGAAATACAGCAAGCGCCGCCGTGCAGACGCCGAGCGCTTCCTGTTTCGCTGGTATGCCGACCCGGACGACACACTGCGCGCGCAGGCGAGTTTCAAGCTTTCACCGGGCAGCCGGCTGATTCGGCAGGTGACCGCGATCTATGCGGAACCGCCGTTACCGCTCACGGTCACGGCACAATACGCCGACGTGACCTACCGCACCGAAGTCACCCGCCGCGACACGCTGGTGGTCATGCCGCCGCCGACTGAGGCGGGATTGTGAGCGCCGCGGCATTGGGGCTGCGGCCTTGGCCCTTCTCCTGCGGTGGCGTTTGCTTCACGTTCGAGGCACACCGGCGAAGCATTCACAGAATTCATGCGGGTGCGTCGCTGCTGCCTGCACCGCCGCGGCAGCGCGCGCCAGCGCCACCAATTCCCAGTAAGGCGGGCGATAGCCGCGCGTTTGCGCAAACTGCTCCGCCTGCTGCAGCACCCTGGCTTTGATCGCCAGATGCCGCTGGTTGAATTGCCGGTGCCGCAGCGCGGCCGCGGCACTCATGCCCTCGGGCACCGGCCCGACTTTGCCCAGCGCGTTGCGAAGCAAGCTGTAGCCTTTCAGTACGCGCGCCAGCGGCAGCAGATGCCACGCGTAATCGAGACGGTCGCCCGCTTCCGCGCCCTCCAGCATGGCATCGATCACCGCGTTGTCAACGTGATCTTGATACAGCGTTTCCGGATCGCGCCATTCCGCCACCACGCGCAATTGCGGATCGTATTCGAGATCCGCGGGCTCCTGCGTTTGGAAATGCTTCACCCCGAAAGCCGCCAGCCACGCGCTCACCCCCGCCGAGGAGATGTGTGAGATGCCCATCCACAACTCGAGGCCGAACTGGCGATAGGCCGCCGAGGCCACTTCCGAGCAGAACAACTTGCCGGCATCCTGATAATCCATTTCGAAATCATAGGGAATGTGTTGTGCTTGCGCCTGCGCCAGCGCGGCGCTGGCGGCTTCGTGCGGCAGATGGGGATTGGCGGTGAGCGCCGGCAGATCGGCGCGCAGCCGCAAAACCATTACCCGGAGCTTTTTGTCGCGCAGATATTCCTCCAGCGTTGCCACTGCCACGCCCCGCTCGATGTGCGCCTCGATGATCGAGGCCAGGCTGGTTTTTTCATCGACGTGCACCAGGGCAATGTGGGAAAAGTTTCCGGGATAATCGTTGCCGCGCGCGATCAGCGCCGAGGTGGGCGCGCCCCCGCGCGAGACCAGAATGTCGCCGCTGTGAATGGTGACCCCGAGAATCTTGGTGGAAGGCGTTTGGGAAGGTTCCTCTTCGCCGCGCGTCAGCGCCGGCAGCGCTTGCGGTGGCGCCTGCAGCATCACTTCTTCCAGCGCCGCGCGGCTGCCATAGAGCAGGCGATAGAGCCGGTCGCGGGTCGCCGGCGACTTGATGTCCCACTGCTGGGATTGCGCTTTCACCAGCGTGCGCACGCGGGCCTGCAAACGTTCATAAACGGCCAGCTTCTCCGGGCAGGCTGCCACCTGCGGCGCCAATTCGAAAATGTCGTGTTCGAGGCCCGCAAAGAGTTGATGCTCGGGAGGGAACGAATGGGCGCTGAGCGAGTCGAGGCGCTGCTGCGTGCGGGCCAGTTCCTGGTTGATTATTGGCTCGAGCGCGGCGCAGCCTGCTGTTCTCGCCTGTTGGAAGCGTTCTTCCAGCGCCTGCCAATAGGCATCTTTGTTCCACACGAAGGGCGCCTTGTCGCTGGCCACCGGGGGCGGCACTTCGGCGGCAGGAATGAGCAGCAGCAAGTAAAGCACGCCCAGCGCGAGGGCAACGGAGGCAATGAGCCGGCGCTTTCGGCTGCCGGTGGCGGAAGTCGAAGTCATAGCCGTGTCACTTTCTGTGGGTGGAGCGGAGTTTGAGTTGGAAGAATTTTTCGCGGGCAAGGTGCAAATTGCGAGGCACAAAAGCAAGTCGGCCGCTGCACGGCAGAAGTGGGCAGGAGAGGCGGGATCGGCAGATTTCTAGTGCTATTCAGGCAAGAGGACTTCGAAACGGCGTACAATGCCTGCAATGAGTTTTCGCCGTCATCGTTTTCTAACAGATGGAAACAACTCAGCGGAAATTTTCTACCTCCCTGGGGCTGTTTCTACTTGTTGAAAAAAAATCCGTGCGGTCCGCAGGGCGCAAGCTATTGGCCGGTCCAACAAACTCGCGTCGTTAGTTGTCGCGTCGAGCAATTCACCAGATTCCTCACATCACACTGCAATCGAGCTGCTCGCAGCAGTTCAAGCAACCGTGCAGGCGCCGTGCGGTCAATTCTGCGTGTGCGGCAGTGCCAGCGGCTGCGCGAGTTTGTTTTTGAGATTGGCGGTCAATTCGTTCATCACGGCCAGCACGCTTTCGCTGCTGGCTTTCTCCGCCAACAGCAGCGTACCGGATTGTGAGTCGAATACTTGGACATCGACGCGCAGGCGGTTGCCTTCGCGCACTACACCGCCGAACAGCAGCAGATCCGCCGCCGTCTGCCGCGCCAGGGCGCGCGCGTTTTGGAGATTGTTGCGGGCTGTTTTGTGCGTTCCGGTGATTTGCTGCGCCTCCTCGAGAATCGTGCGGCCAAACACCTGCACGCCAGGCGTGCCTTGCAGATCGGTGATGATCATGTCGGGCAGGCCGGTAACCAGCCAGGCATCGCCGGCATGGCCGGTGCGATTTTCAAAATAGGCCACCAACAAGGTTTTTTCCGCAAGCGCGTGCGCCGGCTGCGCCAGCGAATCTGTTGCGATGTGCTGAACCGAGGCCAGCGTTGCGGAGGACAATCCGCGTGGCGAGTGGCCCGGCTGGATGAACAGCGCCGGCACCAACATGCTGAGCGCCACCAACGGCAGGGCGCGGCGCAGGCTGTGCCGTGAAACCAGCGGTTTCAGGAATTGCCGCGGCTGCCAGAATTTCGCTCTGATCGCCGCCGGCCGTTGCGCCGCCTGGGGGTTGGATTGCGGCAGCAGATAAGGCTCGAAGGTTTGCGTCTCGCTCACGTGCAGTGTGTCCTGCCGGTTGGAGGCGATTTCGATGGCGGCCTGGCCCAGCGGCTTCACCGGAATTTTGAAGACTTCAACTTTTTGGCAGATGTTTTTCAATTCCTGCGGCCCGAAGTTGATGGCCACGAAGGTGAGCTTGGTTTTGACCATCTCGTAGACTTCGCGCGTGAGGCAGATGCCGCTGGGCTCCGCCAGCGTTTGCAGCCGGGCCGCGATGTTGACCTCGTCGCCGAACAGATCGCCGTCCACGATGCGCACTTCGCCCAGGCTGATGCCGATGCGCACGTGAATCTGATCGGATTCGGGCTTGTCGAAATTGTAGCGCGTGAAGCGTTCCTGCGCTTCGATGGCGCACTGCACCGCTTCCACCGCGCTGTCAAAGTCCATCAAGTAACCGTCGCCCGTGCTTTTCACGATGCGGCCGCGATGCTTGCGCACCAGAAAGCGCATGATGCGATTGTGGTCGCGCAGCAGCTTGAGCGTGAAGCGTTCGTTCTCTCCCATGCGCCGGCTGAAGCCCTTGATGTCGGTGAACATGATCGCCGAAAGCTTGCATGAGTTGTTCTTGAATGCGGACATTTGCTGAACGGGCTGAGAGTTGTGATTCGAGTCCATGAATGCTCTCTCTGCTATGATTTCGGTGAATGCGGATGCGACGGATTGGCTCACAGCGCTTGCGAAGAGTGGAGGGATACCGGCGTTCTTACAGCAGGCGCGGTCGCGCAATCCCTGCTCACAAACCGCCACCCTCTTTTGCAAGGCCTGTGCCACCCTCTACGTCTCAATAAAATCAGAAGCTTGTACTGTCGATCTGACCTTGCATTTTGTCTGCTTTTGAGACGGCCAAGCCACCTGAGACAGTCGCTGTTCTGTACTTGCATCCGGTTGCGAAATGCTCAGCCGCGACTGAGCTTAGGCCTGAGCAGAACTCCTCTGAATCTGAAACCAGCCCGCGGCCATCCCGCGGAAACCGGCTCGCAAAAAGTCGCTACAGTAGCGTGGCCTCCTGCCGCGGACAAGTTTTGATTTGACTTTTGTCAATGTGCGTGGCAAATTGACCAGACACAAATCAGCCCGCACTTTTCGCCAAAAAAATCTGGACAATTTTTTTCGAGGGCTGCAGGCTTGGTCGCCGCATGGAATGATCCGGGCCGGCACAATCTTCGGGAGCAGAGCACAGATGTCGCTGAGGAAGCTTGGTTGTCTCGCCGCTGTTCTGCCGGTTCTTGGCTTGCTGTTTCCGGCGCAGGCACAAACGAAAGAGACCCTGGCCCTCGCGGCCGCCTCGGATTTGATCTATTGCCTGGAAGATTTGAACGCGGCCTTTAGGCGGGAAAATCCCGGCGTGTCGCTGCAAGTCGCCACCGGTTCCTCCGGCAATTTTCTCGCGCAGATCAAACACGGCGCGCCCTTCGATGTCTTCTTGTCCGCGGATTTGGATTACCCCAAAGCGTTGGTGCGCGCCGGCCTGGCTGACTCCAGCAGCTTGACGAAGTATGCCATTGGCCGGCTGGTGCTGTGGACGGTGCGGCCGGAAATCGAAGTCAAGCGCGGCTTGGCTGTGTTGCGCGAAGACCAAGTCCGCAAGCTGGCCATTGCCAATCCCGAACACGCGCCCTATGGCCGCGCCGCGAAAGCCGCGTTGGAGCACGCGCAGCTCTGGCGCGAGATGCAGCCGAAGCTGGTGATCGGAGAAAACATTGCGCAGGCCGCGCAATTCGTGCAGAGCGGGAGCGTTGCAGCCGGCATCGTTGCCCTGTCTTTGGTTCTCTCACCCCGGCTGGAGAAAGTCGGAACCTATTTCGAAATTCCTGAAACCAGCCACCCGCGTTTGGAGCAGGGCGCGGTTTTGACCCAGCGCGGCGCGGGCAATCCCGCCGCGCGCAAGTACATCGAGTTTTTGCGTTCGGCGGGCGCGCGGGCCATCTTTGACCGCTATGGCTTTCGCCTGCCCAACTGACCGGGAGACTGTTTGCGAGTTTTGAGCGGGCTGCCGCCCGAACTGTGGGAAGCCTTGCTGCTGACCTTGCGCCTGGCTTTCGTGGTGACGATACTGCTGTTGCTGGTGGGCATGCCGCTGGCTTTCGGCTTGAGCCGCAGCCGGCGGCGCGCCCTGCTGGCCGTGGAAACCATCGTGAGCCTTCCCATCGTGCTGCCACCCACGGTGATTGGTTTCTACTTGCTGATGTTGTTCTCACCGCAACAGCCGTTTGGGAAATTTTGGTTGAAACTGACCGGCCAAACGCTCACCTTCACCTTCGAAGGTTTGGTGATCGGCTCGATCATTTACAGCCTGCCCTACGCGGTGCAGCCGATTCTGAGCGCGTTCAAGTCCGTGCCGCCGGAGCTGCTGGAGGCGGCACGCACGCTGGGCGCCAGCGGCTGGCAGGCCTTCCGCCATGTCATGCTGCCGCTTTCCCGGCGCGGCTTGGGCGTCGCGACGATTCTCGGCTTTGCGCACACCCTGGGTGAATTCGGCGTGGTCGTCATGCTGGGCGGAAGCATACCCGGCAAAACCAAAGTGGCTTCGATTGCGCTTTATGATGAAGTGCAAAAGCTCAATTACGATGCCGCTCATCAATACGCCCTGATTCTGTTGGTGATCTCATTTGTGATGTTGTTGGCGATGACGGTGATTCAGCGCAAAATGGATGAAGATGGCTGAGGGCGTGAGCGCTTCTTACCATGTTGCAGGCGGGCCGGCTCTGCCCGCGCCCCTCATCACTAACCTTTCACGGAGGTCCGTATGCGTCGTGTCCTTCCTCTGCTGTGCGCGTTGTTCATGTTGTGTGCCGCCGGCTTCGCGCAAACCACCAACAAGAAACTGACCGGCCAGAGCTTTGTCGGCGAAATCACGATCAATGCCACGCCACAGGCCGTGTGGGCGGTGTTGACCGATCTGCAGAAGCTCAGCGGCGTGATGAACTTCGGCTACACCGGCCCGGCCAAGACGCTGGCCAAGCCCGGTGATGGCGTCGCCATGAAAGTCTGGGGCGATACCGGCACGTTCATCTTGATCCACCAAAAACCCGCCAGCGAGTTGCGTTTCGTGTGGGAGCCGGACAATGCCACCTACATTTGCCAGCAACGCTGGCGGCTGACGCCGGCGGGCAGCACCACCAAAGTCAGCATCGAAGAACGCTACACCGAATCCGGCCCGCAATCGGAGGCCGATATTGCCGCCCAAGTGAAGGCCTACAACGAAGCGTTGGCGCGATTGAAAGCCAAGTGTGAAGGCAAGTAGGCCTTGCGGCGGGTGCGACCACACGCCCGCGCATTCGCCATTTTCCAAAACCAAAAAGACCAACTGATCTCCCGCGAGCCGCCTGCCATGCCTGTGCACGTGTTGAACTGGATCGGGTTTTCGCTTTACGCCGTCGTGGTGGTGGTCGTCGGTATTCGCAGTCTTCGCCGGGCTGCGGCCACCGGCAAAAAAGACAGTTCGCAGGAATTTTGGACGGCCGGCCAGCGCCTCAGCGGCTGGGCCTCCGGTTTGTCGATCTCCGCGAGCATGATGTCGATCAGTTGGTCTTGCGTCTATGGCGTGCAGCTTTTCTACTGGTATGGCTTGGGCGCGCTCTGGCTGCTGGCTATTCCGTGGCTGCTGGCGATGCTGGGGTTTTTTCTGCTGGCGCCGCGCTTGCGCCGGCTGCAAGCCTTCTCGCAACCGGAAATGGTGGGCCGGCGTTTCGGCGTCCGCAGCCGGCAGTTGCTCGCCTTGCCGCTCGCCTTTGTTTATCTCATCTGGTGCGGCGCGGAGATCCATGCCGCCGCTCACCTCACCGCGCCGCTGCTGCAAACCTCGCCGCAGTTGATGATGTTTTTGATCGCGCTGGTGGTGGCCACCTACTCCGCGCTCGGCGGTTTCGAAGCGGACGTCATCACCGATCAGATTCAGTTCGCGCTGGTGGCGTTCTTCATCGCCATGATCGCGGCGCTGGGCGCGCGAGCCGTGTTGCAGCAGAGCAGCCTTCCGGCTTTTCTTGCCAGCCTGGCGACGCCTCCGAAAACCAGCGCGCCGGCGGTGTCGTTGTGGTCGGCCGGGCCGGCGTTGATTCTCATGACCTTCATCGCCTACTTGCCGGGCTGGCTGGTCACCACTGATGTGTGGATTCGTTTGCAGGCGGCGCGCTCGCTCGCCGAGTCCCGCCGCGGCGTCGCGATCGCGGCGCTGAATTCATTCATCTTCGTGACGCTGGGGCCATTGCTCATTGGCTTGACCGCGTTGTATTTGTATCCGCCGCACGGCAGCGTGATTCCGGCGCGGCTGGCCGAGGGCGCGGCCATCTTCGCGGTGATGATGCAGGATTTCGCGCCGCCGGTGTTGAGCGTGGTGTTGGTGGTGGGATTGGCGGCCGCTGCCATGTCCACCATTGACACCACCGGCAATGTCATGGCATTGTCACTTTCTTATGACATGCTCGAGCCGGCGCTGCAGTCGCGCTGGCCGCCGGCGCTGTGGCAAAGGCTGCCGCGTTACATCTCGGTGGTCGCCATCGCAGCGGCGTTTGTCTATGCACTGTTCATCGAATCATTGTGGGACATTTTCTATCTCTCCTCGGGTGTGCTGACCACCACGATTTTCCTGCCCATGGCCGCCCTCTTTCTGCCCAACACCAAACCACGTCAGGTGCATGCCGCCATCATCGCCGGTTTCGCAGGGACGCTGCTGTTCTATTTTCTCGAAACACGCGGCCCGTTGCGACAATTCGAGCCGGGTTGGCTGGCGCAAACCGAGCTGGGTTACATTCTCTGGGGCTTGCTGGCCGCGCTGCTGGCCTTTGGCGTGGTGCGTCTTCTGCCGCAGCGCACACCGTCACGTTGAATTGTGCTGTGCACCTGCCATTTTACCCACACGAAACGCAGTGATTCTGTTTAGGCGCGGACAATTGTTTCATGCTGAAGCAGTTTCACGTCCGTCGCGTCAGCACCTGCCTGCGATATATTTGAAGAATTAACCAGCAATTATTCGCTGCGGCAGCAGCGGCGTTGCTGTCACAGTGTGGTGGCATCAAATTTGTCAAATTTATTGCAAATTGCAGCAGCCACCTGCCCCAGTATGATTGCAACACACATGTGACATGAACAGACTTACGATGCGAAATCCGGCGCGACGCGAAAAACTTCATTTCATCCATCAGGCGAGCGTATGATTCAACCCAGCCAGACTTCACCGGAGCCTGTGATTCCCGCAGCCAAAACCAACGGCACCAGACGCACCGTCCTTTTGATTGACAATGATCTCGCCCTGCATGATCTGTGTCGCACGCTGGTGACGAGGGCCGGCTATGATTTTCTCGCGGCCCGCGACGGCAGCGAAGGTTTGGAACTGCTGCGCCGCGGCAAAGCCGATTTGGTGCTGTTGGACTTGATGTTGCCCGATCGCGACGGCTATGCCGTTTACCAGGAATTGACCGGCAACGCCGAATACGCGCACATGCGGCAAGTGCCGGTGATCATGCTGGCTGCGCCCTCCGCTGCAGCGGGCCGCGGCAAAGACGCTGCGGAAGCGGGTGCGGGCCTGCAGTTGCAGAAACCGTTTGCCGGGCCGGATTTGCTGCGGGCGATCGAACATGCGTTTGCAGCGCACAATCATCGTGACCGGCCGTCAAGCCCGGCCGGGGAAACGGGGCGGGCGGGCCGCGCGCCGCTCAATGCCAGCTTCGGCTTCGAAAGCATCGTCGGCAAAAATCAACGCATGCGCGAAATCTTCGAGCGCATTCGCAAAGTGGCGAAGACCGACGCCAACATTCTGATCTATGGCGAAAGCGGCACCGGCAAGGAGTTGATCGCGCGCAGCATTCACGCGCACAGCCACCGCGCCAAAGGGCCGTTCATCGCGGTGGATTGCGTGGCGCTGCCCGGCAATCTGCTGGAAAGCGAATTATTCGGCTATGAGAAGGGCGCGTTTACCGGCGCAGTAGCGGCGAAGCGCGGCCTGTTGGAGCTGGCACACGGCGGCACTTTCTTTTTGGACGAAATCACCGAACTCAATCTCGATTTGCAGGCCAAGCTGTTGCGCGTGCTGCAGGAGCGCCAATTTCGCCGGTTGGGCGGCAAGGACTTGATCGAAGTCGACATGCGCGTCATCTCCGCGACCAATCGCGAGCCCTTTGCCGCGGTGAAAGACCGCGCCCTGCGGCACGATTTGTACTATCGCCTGAACGTCATCCCGATCGCCTTGCCGCCGCTGCGCGAGCGCAAGGACGACATTCCGCTTCTGTGTCAGAGCTTTCTCGAAAAATTCGCCGGCGCCGGCGGCACCAAAGTGCTGGAGATTTCGCCGGACGCGCTCGCTTGTTTGGTGGGATATTCGTGGCCAGGGAATGTGCGGGAACTGCAAAACGTGATGGAAAGAGTCGCCTCGCTGGCCAGCGGCCCGCGCCTGGAAGCCGCTGATTTGCCGGGCTATCTGCGCGAGACCGCGCAGGGACAGAGCCACGGCGAGGACAAAGCACCGGCAGCGCACGCCGCGGATTTGCCGCTGCGCGAGGCGCGCCAGCAATGGGTGGAAAAATTCGAACGGGACTACCTCATCGAGCTGATGAACCGCTGCAACGGCAACATCAGCCGCGTCGCCCGCAAGGCCGGCGTGCACCGCATGACGATCTATCGCATGCTCAAGCATTACGACATCACGCTCTCGCCGCGCCGGGCGCAATAATCCCGCGGCGCCGCAGCCGAACCGAGTTTCATCTCATCTTACGAAAGCAGAGAATGCACCAACCGCCCAGGGAAGGCCCCATGTATGCACAATCGCCCGCCGCCGACCGCCCGCGTTTCGCTGACCGCCCGCGCCGTGACGACCATCGCCGCGCCGGCCAGGCGGCACCGGGCGAGGATTATGCGTTCAAGAAAAACGTCATTCAGGATATCCTCAATCAGGTCGATTATCAAGCCGCGCTCAACCGCGGCGTCGTCGATTTGGACACGCGCGAAATCGCCGCCGAGCTGCAACAACTCTCCACGCGCGCGCTGGTGGCGTGGTACGAAGCCTTTCTTCACATCCGCAGCGAGTTGATGTTCGCCGGCTACGAACTGAACGGCTTTCGCGTGCTCGACCGCCCCGCCGACGCGATCCGCAAATTGATGGAAGCCGATCCCAATTTCGACATTCGGCAGTACATCTTCTAGGCGTGCGCCTGCGCTGTTCCTGCCTTTCCTCCAACCCTCACGCCAGCTTGCGGCGCACCTGCAGCAACGCCTGGCGAAACGCCGCGGCAGTTTGATAACGCGCCGCCGGTTGCTTAGCCAGTACGCGCTCGAGCACGTCATCCAATTCCGGCGGCAATTCACTGTTCTCCCGGCGCAATGGCTGATGCGGCGTGTGCACGATCTTGTAAGCCAGCGACGCCAGCGTATCCGCCAGGAAGGGGCGCTTGCCGGCCAGCAATTCATACAACACCACCCCGAGTGAAAACAGATCAGCGCGACCATCGGTGTCGTGCCCTTCGATTTGTTCCGGCGCCATGTAACTGGGGGTGCCCAGCACGCGGCCGGTCTGCGTGAGGGAGAGATAGTCGTTGATCTTGGCGATGCCGAAATCCATCACCTTGGCTTCTTCATTGGCGAGCAGCATGATGTTGGAGGGCTTGATGTCGCGGTGAAATACGCCGGCTTGGTGGGCATACTCCAGCGCGCTGCAAACTTGCATGACGATATCCAGCGCGCGGCTGCTGCCTAGGCGCTGGCCGTTCTGCAGAATTTGCCCGAGATCCCGGCCTTCGAGATGCTCCATCACGATGTAGGAGAATCCCGGCTCGTCGTCGATGTCATATACCACCACGATGTTGGGATGATTGAGCTTCGCGATGGCGCGCGCTTCCCGGTAGATGCGGTCCTTCAAAACATGAATCTCGTGCGCGGAGGCGCCAAAACCGTAGTGCACGATCTTCAGCACCACGGCGCGGCCGAGTTTGGGATCCCACGCTTTGTAGATGCGGCCGGTCGCGCCTTTCGAAATTTCCCGATCGATGACGTAGCGGCTGATCTTGTGCGGCGGCACCGGCGCCTGAGTGGTGCGCTCACCGTTGTCATTCCCCTTTGCCGCCGGTGCGGTCGCTTCGGCATTGGCCGGCTGCCGTGCCGCGCCGTTGAGCAGCGCCTGGGCGGCGGCCACCGCGCTGTCATGCTCGAAGCTGAGATACGGCTCGACAATATCGAGCGGGGCCTCTTCCTCCAGCTCATGCAGCAGCGACACGGCGGTGTCCTGTTGGGCGCCATCCGCACGCTCCCCTTTTTGCCAGGAGGAAGCAGCGAGAAACTCGAGAGGCTCAGGCTCCGGCGCTGCGGTCGTCGCGCCGTTGGCGGTAAGTTCTCCGGTGGTAATTGTGGCAGGCGTGCTCCCGTCTGATGTTTCGTCCGCAGCCAGCGACTGCGCGACGGCGACGACCGGTTTTTCCTCCTGCTCGGCTTCTTCTGCATCAATCTGGCCGGGCGAGGCCGCAATCATCTCGGCAAAGAGGATTTCGGTTTGCAGGCCAAAGCCGGTGGCGGCTGCTCCCGCCGCTGTTTGCTCGTCCATGATACTCTTTCCGGTTGGTTCACTGCGCTGCTCGACGGGTTCGGGCAGCGGTGAGGATCTTTCGTCTTCACTTTCCGTGGGGCCGTGCGGCGCGGCCATTTCGAGGTTCGCCGGTTCGGCCAGCCCCGGCAAAGCCAAAGCATGCGCGGGCGTGGGCCGAGGAAGGCTGCGGCGCAGCGCCGTCTTCATCCGCATGACAACCCGGCCGGCTCCTGCTGCGATACAGTTGCGCGCGTGTTTGAGATCGGCAAGGACTGCCTGCCGGGAGAGCGGCCGGCGTTTGAGATAGTACCACAACAGTCCGGCGGGCAGGGCCAAAATCAACAGTCGGAGCCAGTGGTCGCCGCGGTTTTGTTCCCGTTCCGCCAGTTCACGCTGCAGATTGCGATGGTGCACCGAGTCGAGAAACGGAATGATCTCCAGTGGGGGTTTGGCCAGTCGCAAAACGCCGATTTCGTAAGTCACGTCCCGAATGACAGAAGGCGGCTGTTTGCGGTTACGCACGGCTTTTTGCGGCTTGCTCTCGCTTTTGCGGCGGGAGGCGAGGTCTGCTTTCGGCTGGCGCGTGCTTGCATCGGCAGCAATCTTTTGGCTGCGAGCCTGATTACGTTTATCGTTGGGAGTGAGGGCTGGCGCGACCTGGGGGTGAACCGCCTCAACCGGACTTGCCGCCTTTTCCAATTGTTCGAGTTTCTGCCTGGCTGCTGTCAAGCCGGGATCGAGGCCGAGCGCCTGGCGATAGTGCTGTGCGGCCGCAGCAACCTCCTGACTGGCCTCGTAGGCCGCGCCGAGCTGGTAGTGGTTGCGCGCCGTGGGCTGCACCCGCACCAAGCGTTCACCGTACTTCGCGGCGGCCGTGAAGCGATTGAGCTGAAAGCTGGCTTGCGCTGCCGTGGCCAGCGCGGGCGCGAAGTTTTCGTTGTGCCGCAGGGCCGCGGCCGCGGCGGCCAGGCCGGCTTCGAGGTTGCCTTTGCTGAGATGCCGGTTGGCGAGCGCGTTGTAGGCCGGCGGCAAGAGCGTGCGCAAACCCGCTTGATCGGCGAGCGCTGGATCCAGCACGATCACTTGTTCGAAATGCGCCACGGCCGAATCCAGGCGCGATTGCTGATAGAACTCGCGACCCAGGGCATATTCGATGCGGGCGGCGTAGGGGTCCAACACCAGCGCCTCGCGCAACAGCTTGAGACGATCATTCGCGTTTCTGGCTTTGAGCGCTTCTTGATAGAGGCTCTGCGCGCGCTGCTGATCTTTGCTTTGCGCCTGCAGGCCGGCGCAGGCGAAGAGAAGGAACCATATCAGCAATCGCAACGATGCATTTGAGTGGGCTGCCTTCACTTGATCACGATCACTTTTTGACTTGCGGTGAATTGGGGAGTCCCCAAACGATAAATGTATACTCCCACCGCCACCTCACCCCCCGCCTGATCCCTGCCATCCCACACCAACTCATGCGGACCGGCTGCAAAATGCCTGCCGGTTGCCAATGCGCGAATCTTGCGGCCCAACACATCGAAGATTTCCAGCGTGACCGGCGCCGCCGCCGGCAGGTTGAAACGAATTACACTCACGGCATTTTGCCCGCTGCGCAGCCGCGCCGGATTGGGATAGCCCGGCGCCAGCGCGAAGCCGGTTGGCGTGATCAGCCCGGCATCAGCCATCTCGGCAGCAGGCCCGGCCCACAAGATCAATCGCCGCACACTGCTGCTGCTGCGCAAGGCCAGGCGGGCACCGGTGGCCAAATCGAATTGGTGCACCATTTCACCGTTCTCGTCCGTGAGCAGCACCTGCCAGTTTTCCGGAAACTCAGCCGCGGCCAACAATGAAAGCTGCAAGGTCTTGCCCGCGGCGCTGGTGGCGATTTCAAACGGCCAACTCTGCACGCCCTCAGACGGCGGCCGGAAGTCGGCAGCATAGTCACCGCCGAACATCTGCCAATGATGGCGATTGAAACGCAGCGACACAAAGTTGCCCAACGCCGCCGGCGGCTCGCTCAAATCGAGCGCGTCCCATTCTTGCTCTGCATTCGGCGCCACGCCCAGCCAGTTTTGGTCGTCATGAAATTCGCCATCACTCACCCGCAACTGCAACCACCACGTGACGCTGCCGGCAGGCTGATAAAGGCTCGACCGCGCCGCTTTCGTCAAATTTACAGCGCTGCGCCGATGCAGCCGCAGGGTCTGCGGTTGCGCCGTGAGATTGTTGCTGAAGTAGCCCTGCCAGGGCTGCATCTCATTGCCGGCGGCGAGGTATTGCCGGCCGTCAAATGCCCAGAGTTGCGCTTCCACGCCGGCGGGCTTTTGCACCGCACTCCAATCAATGGGAAAATCCCACGGCGAGCCGATGAGATTCCAGCCGGGCTGCAAGGTCAGGAGAAAATCCTCGCCGGTGGTGAGGGAATAGCTCTCGCCAAGAGTGTAATTCCGGCCGGTTGCCGTGATCAGCCAGTAACCTTTGCCGGGCTCGAGATTGCGAAAATCGAAATTGCCGAATTCGACATTGCCCTGCGCCGGATCATAAGCAAACAAGCGCCAGCGCACCGGATCATACGCGCCGAAATCATCTGCGAGCGCGGCCTCCACCGCCGGAGCGGTCAAGCGATAGGGCAGAGCCACGATTTGATAGTAGCCGGCTTGCGTCGGATAAGGCGCGGCGATTTGACTGCTGCGCGTCACCACCGCGTGCCAGGGGAGCGTGGCGCTGGGCGCGGAAAGCGCCACGTTGCCGGCGGAATCGGCCGCCTCGAGGAAATATTCCAAGCCGGCCGAACGCAAAGCCTCACCGCCGATCGTGACGACGAATTCATTGCTCTCACGAATCATCGCCTGGGACACAAAAGTGGCGGCGCCGGCGCTGCGCTGCCACACGCGCAAGCCTGCGACGCCGGACAGTGCGTCGTTGGCAGTCGCGCGCAGCAACAGCGGCTGGCCGCTCACGGCCGTGTCAACCGGCACGTGCGCCAGATTGGGCTTGGTGCGATCGACGCCAAACGAGGCAAAAGCCACTGGTCCGCGGTTGCCGGCGCTGTCGAGCGGGGTCACCTGCCAGCGCTGAGTGCCCTCGCTGAGCAGTGAGCTTTGCACCAGCCGGGTGACGTTGCTCGGCAGCTTGAGAATGGGTTCGCTGTTGAGCCGGAATTCATAGGCTGCCACGCCGCTGAGCTGGTCGCTGGCCGGCTGCCAGGTGAAGGCCAGAGAGTCGGCTTTCGTCCAAGTGCTGCCGTTCTCCGTGATCAAACGCAGCTCACTGGCTGAAGAAGGCGGCGTCAGGTCGTGGCGATATTCGGCCCGCGCGTTGTTGCGGTAATCGACGTTGCCGCGGCCATCCACCAGCCAAATGTAAACCGGCACCCGGCCCTCGAGCGTGATCGGCAGCCGCAGTTCCTGCACCTGCGGCGCCGCGACGAATGAACCGTCGCTGTCGTGAGTTGGCGCCGCGCCAAACCGATAATACGCGCCGCTGATCTGGCTCGGATCAAAGGGATTCTGCCAACGCACGGTGATTTGCGTGGCGCGGCTCCACTGGCTGGGCAGCACGGTCAGGTTTTGCGGCGCTGCCGGCGCGTTCTGGTCCGGCGCAGCCAGGCTGAATACTTTGATGCGAAACTGCTGCGTGGCAATGCCGCCGGCCTGATCACTTGCCTGCAGCGTGACGCTCACGCTGCCGGTGTCACCCGCGCTGGGCACGCCGCGCAGCTCGCTGTTGGCATTCTCCCAGATGAGCCAGGCCGGCTTGGCCGTCGCGGCGATTTGTACGCGATCACCGGCGTCGATTTCCTGCACGGAAACCGTGTAGCGGTACAGGGAATCGACCAGCGCGATCGTGTCGGGCCGGCTCGTGAAAACAGGCGGATCATTGGTGTTGATCACGCGCACGCTGAAGCTCTGTTGATCGCTGGCGCCGGCTTTGTCCCGCACTTGCATCTGCACGCTGTGATCGCCGACGTGTTCGTTGGCGGGCGTGCCCTGCAGCAAGCCGGTGCTGGAATTCAAGGAGAGCCAGCCTGGGATCTGAAGGGCAACAAAGCTCAGACTCTCGTTGGCATCGCTGTCGGAGGCAGTGATTTGATATTGCCAAAGGGCATCTTCGAGCGCGGTGGCCGGCGGTGTCGAAGTGATGCGGGGCGGATGATTGACGTGGCGGATTGGAATTGCATACGTCTGTTGATCGCGCGCGCCGGCACGATCGGCGACCACAACGGTGATCAGAGTATCGTTCAGATGGGCGCGCCGGGGTGTGCCGGTCAACTCGCCGCGGGCGCTCAGTTGCAGCCAGGCCGGTTTGAGCGGAGCGGTGAACGTGAGCGTATCGCCCACGTCCGGGTCGCGGGCTTCGAAGTGAAACTGGTAAACCGAGTCTTCGATCGCTGCCGGCGGCGAACCGCTGGTGAGGGCAGGCGCGTCATTGGTGTTTTCCACGCGCAGCTTGAAAGCCTGCTGGTCGGATTTGTTTTGCGAATTGGTGACCGTGAGCGTGACGGCATAAGTGCCGACGTGCTCGTTGCGCGGCACGCCGGAAAGCTCACCCTGCGCCGACAGCGCCAGCCAGCTAGCGTCGGTTTTCAACTCATAACGCAAGCCCGGATCGCTGGCCGCCGCGGCAACCTGGATTTGATAAACGTATTTTTGATCCTCGCGCGCCACGGTATCAGGCTTGGAAATGATGCGCGGCACACTGGGATCCGCGGCCACATGCAACTGATACGTTTGCGCGGCGCTGCCGCCGGCTTCATCGACAACCAGAATCGTCACGGTGCTCTTGCCCGTGTCCGCTGCTGCCGGCGTGCCGGAGAGTGTTTGCGTGCCGGTTTCCAGGCGCAGCCACGCCGGCCCGGCTTGCAGCCGCACTTCCGGCGCAGTCTCTGAATCAAAATCCGTGGCAGTCACATGATAATCGTAAAGACTGCCCACCCGCGCTGCGGTAACCGGGGTGGAAGTTATCAGCGGAACAATGTTTTCCGCCACGCCGGCAGCAGTAACGGGTTGCGCAAAAACGTCCTCATTGCCCTTGCGCGAATCCGTCCATGAAACCAACACGCCACCTGCTGACATTGCCGCAATGGCCGGCTGAGTTGCCTTGCCGTCTTCAGCTTTGATCAGCACACCATTGGCAGTCCAGGCGGCTTTGCCCTCCGGCGTGATGCGCTGCACTGCGACATTCGCGCCGCTGCGGTCATCGAGCCAGGCGCAGATCAAGCCACCGGCGCCATCGCTGGCGAGGCGGGGAAGCGTTTGTGATTTGGTCACGCGCGCGATGGCCAGCCCTTCATTGGTCCAGAGCAAGCTGCCGCTGGCGGCCACACGTTGTCCATAGATATCCGCCGGATCGTTGCGGCCATCCTGCCAAACCAACAGCACGCTGCCGTCCATGCTTGCCAGCAGTTGCGTCGCGGACTGGTCGGCGCTGGTACGGCCGGCTGTCACCGCGCTGCTCCACAACGTGGCGCCATTGGCGTTCAGGCTTTGCACTTGTACATTGGGTGAGCTCAACAGCCTGCCTTCCAGCCAGGCCACGCGCACGGTGAAATCCTGTGCCGCGCCGGGAACGACTGCCAGCCGGGGCGCGCGCTGGTGACGAACCGGATTGGCGACCAGCGCGCCAGTGCCCCAGACATTCCGTCCGCTGTTGTCGACGCGCTGAACAAAGACGCGATAGGGGTTGTACCTTTCATCACTCCACGCCACGACGAAGCCGCCGTCAGGCGTTGCTGCTGCGTCTCCCAAAATCTGCTCGCGCCGCGTTTGCCCAATGGCAACTCCGGTTTCAGGCCAGAGTTTCGCGCCGTTGGCAGCGAGACGCTGGGCATAGATGTCTTTGCCGCCCTGGCGCTCATCCTGCCAGATGACAAGAGCGCCGCCGCCGCCATCGCTGACCACGATTGGCAGACCCTGCTCGCGGCTGCCTTGGTAGACGATGATGCCATTTTCCCCCCATTGCCGCACGCCCTGGGGATTCAACCGTTGCGCGTAGATGTCGCCGTCATCATCCTGGCTGCTTTGCCAGGCGAGGATGAGATCGCCACTGCCATCACCCGGCACGATGCCGGAATAAGCCTCCACCTTGCTGGAAGAGCTGGAAACTTGCAGGCCGTTGGCCGCCCACAGCGGATGCCATTTCTCATTCAAGCGTTGCGCATACAACGCGGCCGGGCTGCTGCGTTCATCCCGCCAGGCAATCACGGCGCCGGCAGTGGGCAGCGCGGCCACCGCCGAAACGTGTTGCCGCCCGGCGACCATGACGATGGGAAGATTCTGTTGGGCTTTGAGCGAAGGCGTGGCAGCGCCGGCGAGCAACAGCACGATAAGAAAGGCGGGACAGGAGGCCGGCTGCCGGCGGCTTTCACTGGCGGACAGGGAATGACTGCCGTTCGAGGGAAGAAAAACAAATCTCCAAAACCAGGGAGTCTTCGTGCTTGCCATCCTTTTTTGCATGGTACTGGTCTCCACAAACGGCTCTTGCAGGAGCAGAAATCGCGAGGTGCCGAAGGTTACTGCCGCGGCGGTGCGGGCGGCTCGGGCAATAGTTGTGGCTGGCTGGTTGTCCTGGCTTCTCGTCCGAAGATCCAGTAGGCGGAGCCACCAACGGCAGCAGCGCCGGCGACATACCACAACCAACGTTGCTTGTTTGCAGGAGGTGAGCTGAGCTGGGGTGGCGCCGGCATCTCCGGCAACACGGTCACGGCCGGTGGGGACTGGCTCAATTCGGGCTTGCTCAGCAGGGCGGCGATCATCTGCGCGGCATTGAATCCGGAGGGCGGCTGGTTGGCATCATAATGCTGCGACGGTACGATCTCGAACTCCACCAGGTGTGATTTGGCCATTTCGCCGGTGTCCGCTTTCAGCCAGCGCAGCAGCAAGCGCCAGCGCTGTTTGCTGTCCTGCGCGCCGGTTGGAACTTCCACGGTCGGCACGAGCAGCCGTTGCAGAGACAGCTCCGCACAAAGCTGCTGCACCACGCCGGCTTCCAGGGGATCGAACGCCGTGGGCTGCGGCACTTGCGCAATGATCAAATCAGGGAAGAGCACGATCAATTCTTCATGCTGATGCAAGGCCGTGGCCAGCAACTGGCCCAACTCGCGGGCGCGTTCGTCAAACAACGAATCACCCGGCACCACGGCGTTGTCTGCAACGGCGACAACGGGATACATCCCGACCGTCAGTTGGATTCGCGCTGTGTGCGGCTGGGCGCACAGGATCACCGGCAGGATGAACGACAACCGGGCAAGGGGCAGGATCAACTGTAGGTAACGGAAGCGCATTGATCCCTCAATCCGGCGCATGAGTTTCTGTGTTTGCAGTTGTGCAAGCCGTGGCCTTTCCTCAGCTCTCCCCGCGCTTGTTAACGATCTGTTACTTTGCAGAAGGCATTCGATTGTTCAACTTTAAACATACCCGCAGATCTGCCGATTGCGGTTTATTACGTGGTGGTGAATTGCCCGGGCCGCTGCCGCGGTTGGCACGCCGGCGAGATTGCGATTGCAACCCAGCCCGCGATTTGATAGATTGCCGCCGTGCCGCATCCGCGGCCGCGGCGCGCGTTCGGGGACCGGCCGTATCCGCTCACGCCACCAGTCGCGCCGCTGCTTCCTGAGCGAGTGCTTCCGCTCGCGGATCATTGCCAGATCTTTCGCCGGAGGAGGCAGTGTCATGGCCAGACGCCCGGTCTTCTTCCTCGCGCTTGCTTTCAGTCTCGGCATCTTCATCCAATCGCGCTGTGCTTTCCCCGCCGCCTTCCTGCTCTCTGCCTTTGCACTTTGTCTGCTGGCCGCGTGCCTGCTGCTGCGCTTTGGCCGCGGCAGCAACGCGCTGCAATTCAACACGCAATTGCTGTTGCTGGCTTGCCTGCTGGCCGGCATGCTGCGGCTGCATTTCGAGCAACGGCCACGCGTGGGTGAAGTAGGTGCGTGGGTCGATGACACGCGTGAGATTTGGCTGTTCGGCGCTGTCGCCAGTGTGCCGGAAGCGCGCGCGAATTCCTGGCGCTTTCGATGCCGGGTGTACGCTGTGTGGGAGGGAAGCGCGGTGCAGCGCATCCGTGGTGAGGTGCTGGCCTATGTCAAATCGCCGGCGCCGGTGACAGTCTCGGAGACCGTCATCATGCCGGGCCGCCTGGTGCTGCCGGACGCCAGCCGCAATCCCGGCGCGTTTGATTATCGCGCCTATCTCCGGGCAGCCGGCATCAATGCGATCTTCTATGCCTCGGATTCGCTGGCGTGGCATTCGGGCAAGCCGGAGAGATTTTCGGTCGACCGCCTCATCGCCGGCGTCCAACTCTGGACCGAAGCACGGCTGGCCCGCTTTGCAGCCGGGCAGGACCTGGCCCTGCTCAAGGCGCTGTTGTTGGGCAGCCGCGCAGAATTGCAGCACGAGGTAATCGAAAACTTCGCCCGCACCGGCTTGATTCACGTGCTGGCGGTTTCGGGATTGCATGTCGGTTTTGTCGCACTGATCCTGGTCATGCTGGTGGAGCTGTGCCGCGTGCCCAAACGCCGGCAGTGGCCGGTGGTGCTCGCGGGGCTGGCGTTCTACGCGGCGCTTACCGGTTTGCAGCCGCCGGTGCTGCGCGCCACGCTGATGGCCGCGGTGATTCTGCTCGGCCGTGCGCTGCAACGCACGGCCTCGATCTACAACAGCCTCGGCCTCGCCGGCCTGGTGATTTTGCTCGGGCAGCCGCTGCAGCTTTTTCAAATCGGCTTTCAGCTCTCTTTCGTCGCGGTGTTGGGCATTGCCTATCTCTACCGGCCGCTGTGCTTCCAGCTCGCGAGACTGCCGGGCAGCCGCCGTCCCGGCATGCGCTGGGCCGTGGCCTTGCTGGCCGTTTCGCTGGCCGCGCAACTCGCGACTTTGCCGCTCACGGCCATGGCATTCGGGCGACTGCCGCTGCTGGCGATTTTAGGGAATCTGGCGGTCATTCCCGCGGCCTTTGTGCTGGTGGCAACCAGCGCCGTGGCCTGCCTGGCGGCATTGCTCAACGACTTCGTTGCGCTTGCTTTCGGCACCGTGGCGCAACTCATGGCAGCAGGCATGATCGTTTTCACGCGCTGGCTGGCGGGCGTGCCGCTCGCCTACCTCGACGGCGTCGCCATGCCGGTTCTCTTCTGGCTGGCGTATGCGCTGTTCGTGGCCGCGGTGATCGAATGGCGGCGCCGGCCGCGCCGCCTGTTGCTTCCGCTCGGTTTGCTGGCGCTGAACGCCTTCGTTTGGCTCTCGGCCTTTGGCGCAGCGCCGAAGCTGCGCATCACTTTCTTCGACGTCGGCCAGGGCGATGCCGTGCTGTTGGAGTTTCCGCGCGGCAAGGAGATGTTGATCGATACCGGGCCTGCGAACGAATTCACCACCGCGGCGGAAACCGCGCTGTTGCCTTATTTGCAGCGGCAGGGCATTCGCCGGTTGGAAGCGGTGCTCATTTCTCATCCTCATGCCGATCATCTCGCCGGCCTCCCCGCCTTGTTGCGCGAGCTTGCCATCGATTCCGTTTACTCCTGCGGCAGCACCACCGCTGCCGAGCTGGAACAAACCTGCGAGCGTCTGTTGGATAGTCTGAAAATTCCGCAGCGCGTGTTGCGGGTGGGTGATCGCCTCACCGCTTTTCCGGCGGCGCAACTCACCGTCTTGCACTCCGGCGTGACGGCGGATGCCGTGCCAACGCTCAACGACGCCTCGGTCGTGCTCAAGGTCTTGTTCGGCGAGGTGACGCTGCTTTTTACCGGGGATGCGGAGAGCTGGAGTGAAAGCCGGCTGCTGGCGCACGCGCCGGCGCTTGCCAGTGATTTGCTGAAGGTGGGACATCACGGCAGCCGCACTTCCAGCACACCGCCATTTTTGGACGCGGTTGTTCCCCGCTGGGCGGTGATCTCAGCAGGCCGGCGCAATTCCTTCGGCCATCCGGATTCATCGATCCTGGCGCGCTTTGATTCGCTCGGCATTCCGCTGTTGCGCACCGATCTTTCCGGCGCGATCGTGTTCGAGAGCGACGGCCGCACGCTGTGGCGCGTGCGCTGAGGCGCCGCTCCTGGCAAGCACAAGTGCTGGCGATGGCAGCTTCTTGCGCCTTTCCTTTGCGTGAAGAGTCGTTGTTCAAAAAGAAAACGCCGCCCGGCAAGAGTCGCGCGGCGTTCCGTCACAGTGAATGGAAGGTCATCACTCTTTTGATTTTATAGAGCCGGCGCGGGCTTTTTCGGTTTGACCATCCGTGTTCACCACGTGGCCCCGGATGTATCATATGACAATAATATATTATTAATCAACTTAAAGATTCATCCGAGGACGGTTCTTTTGAGATGTTTCACGAGCATATTTGTCTTTTATGTTGAAATAAGATCACTTATAAAATTTTGATAATCTAATTACTAAATACAATATATGTAATAAGATTTTGTGTAAAAAGTTGTTGACAAATTTGAAAAATTCTCTTACAATCGCGCGCCAATGGGAGGGCAACTTCTCTTGATGATCAAACCACCCGCGCGCCAACGGCAGGATTCCCTTCCCGGTCTCAGCAAGCCAAGAAAGAAAACGCCGTGTTCATCGCCATGAACACGGCGTGGACTCAATCAAGCCGGCAAAAGCCAGCTCGAAAGGTCGGCAGGCGAAGATAGCTGATTTTGCCGGAAAATCCAACCAGCAATCGTGGCCCAGCCACAGAAAGGCAAGATCATGCGAATGGAAGATTGGATCGAGGGACCTGTGCTGCGCATCATCGATGGCGACACCTTCGAGATGCAAGTCACGCTCGCGGGCGCGGGGAATGATTATCCCTACCATCCCATTGAAGTGATTCGCCTGGAACAAAGCGCGCCACCGCCGGGCACCGCAGCCGGCGAGCAAGCCAAGCAACAGCTAGAAGCACACCTGGCCGGCAGGACCGTGCGCTGCTACGTGAGAGCGCGCGCGCAGGAAGGCCACCTGTACTGCGACGTCACCGTGCGCGAGTGAATGATAACGAACGCCCGGGCTGCGGGCCCGGGCCTCCTCACCTCAAACCGCGGGAATCATTCATGTCTGCCTACTCTCATTATCCCCTGGAAGCGATCGCGGCGGTCTTCGTCGGGCTGGCGCGGCACGGCAATGTTTTGGGCTCGCAAAAGTACGGCCTGCAAGTGAGTCTGATCGGCATGAAAGCCATCGGCGAATCGGGTGTGGATTGGGAGGCCATTGAAACAGTGAATCTCGCGCCCGAGGCAGACGTGGCCTCGTCGCAAGTTGCCGCCGGCGACGTGGTGCTCACCTGTCGCGGCACGGCGGTGCGCGTGGCGCTGCTGCCCGAGCGCGCCACGGGCATGCTCATCGATTCCAATCTCATCGCCGTCCGCTGTGGCCCGCAAATGCAACCCGAATTGCTTGCCGCCTTCTTCCGCTATCCCGCCGGCCGTGAAATCCTGGAGCGCGCCTCGCAATCAACCACGCGCCAGAAGAACCTGACCCTCAAAGCCGTGCGCCGCATCATGCTGCCGGTGCCGCCGCTGCCCAAGCAGGAACAGATGGTGGCGCTGCTCCGCGCCGCCGACCGGCAACACAATCTGGCCCTGGCCGCCGCCGCGCAACGGCTGGCGCTGGCGCAGAATCTGGTGGTGCACACGCTGCTGGAAAACGGAGAGTGACATGGACCGGGAACCTTTGACGCTCGAAGGACTGAGCGCGCATTTCGAAGAAGCGCTCGAACTCGTCAGCGCAGTCACCGACCCGCTGCCGGTGCGTAATCATTTCTTCGCACTCATTCTACTGAAGCGTCTCCACGATCAGTTTCAAGAACGCTGTACTGCGCTGATTGAACGCGAGCGCCGCCACGGCAGCTCGGAAGCCGAAGCCGCCGCCATCGCGGAAGATCCCGACGAGCATCCCATCTTCCTGCCGCGGGAGGCGCGCTGGCCGGCGTTGCTCAGCGCACCCGAGCGCAGCCTGCCGGCGCTGGCGCACGCCTGCTCCCTGCTCGCCGCCGGCAATCCCGGCGCGCTGGCCGGCGTGCTCGACCGCCTCTCATTCGAAACACTTGGCGCCGAATTGGGGCCGGCAGCGGCCAACGAGCTGTGGTACCGTCTGTTGCAGCATTTCAGCGGCATCAGCCTCGCGGATCAAGATCTTTTGACCGGCGAAGTCTTTGGCTTGGCGGTCGACAATCTTCTGGAAGCTTTCCTCCACCGTGCCGGCCGCAAAGCCGGCGATTTTGCCAGCCCGCGCACGGTCATGCGTCTGCTCGCGGAGCTGTTGCAGCCGGCGGACGGCATGCGCATCGCTGATCCGGTGTGCGGCGCCGCGCGCAGCCTGCTGGCTTGTCGCGCGTATGTGGCGCGCGCCGGCGGCCGGCCGCAAAATCTCTCCCTGCACGGCGAAGAGCTTGATCCGGAAACCTGGGTGCTCGGCCGCTTGAATTTGCTGCTGCACGGGGTCACGGATTTTCAACTCGAGCTTGGCGATGCCATCAGCCATCCCTTGCTCGCCGCTGAGGGCAGCCTGCTGACCTGCGATCGTCTCATCGCCCATCCGCCGTTTTCAATTGCCAACTGGCAACGCTCCGTGGCGCTCAATGATCCCTGGCAGCGGTTTCGGGCGGGCGTGCCTACGGAGAAACGCGGCGACCTTGCCCTGGTGCAGCACGCGCTGGCCAGCCTCACGCCCTCCGGCCGCGCTGCGATCATGGTGGCGCATGGCGTGCTCTTTCGCACCGGCCCCGAGCAGGATATTCGCCGGGCGTTGTTGCAGCCGGACTGCGATGCCATCGAAGCCGTCATCGGCTTGCCGCGTGGCTTGGGCTATGGTGCCAGCCTGGCTTTTGCCATTCTTCTGCTGCGGCGCCACAAACCCGAATCCCGCCGCGGCAAAGTGTTGTTCCTCGACGCGACTGCTCACCTCGAGCCGGAAAGTCTGGAGGAGGGATTGCAGGAGGCCGATATCTTGAAAATTGTAGCCGCATACCGTGCCGGCGGTGAGGCCGCCACCCTGCCAGCCGCGCTCGAGGAGCTCATCGCCGAATGGCAGGCACAATTGGAGATTGCCTACCACGCCGCCCGCGGCCGCTGGCCAGCGGAGAGCAGCGCTCGGGAAAAAATTGCTGCGCACTTTCACCTGCGCCGCCAAGTTCTGCAACAGGCCGCCGAACGCGCCCGCGCCTGGCTGGCGCGCAATCCCACCCTCGCCGGATTCGCGGCCACCGCCACGCTGGCGGACATCGAAAACCTGCAGCACTGCAATCTCAATTTCACCCGCTACGTCGGCGGCCGGCGTTATCAGCCCGCCTTCGATTTGACGGCCGAATGGCAGGATTTGCATGAGCTGGAAGCGCAACGCAACGAGGCGGAAAACGAAATGGACCGCTTGCTGGCAGAGTGGGGACCGGGCAGGGAGTGAGGTAAAAGAAAAAGCCGCACGGGCATTTCGCCCGGCGGCTTGGCAGTTCGCGCGGCGGCGCAAGCGAGGCCGCCACAGGGTTTGTTCGGCAGAAAGAACGCAAACAGAGGATCGCAACACCCGCCATGCGCCGATTCAGCAAGGTGCCGCGCGGCCTCAGCCGGCGGTGATTCCCATTTTCTTTTTCAACTCGGCCAGCGAATCCGCCGCTTTGGCCGCCGCCGGCGTGGCCAGCGCCTTGTCGATCTTTTCATCCAGGCTGGTGCTGCCCGCAACCACTTCGCCGTACGCCTCGGCCAGCGTTTCTTCCTCGGTGACTTTGTCCTTCATCCGTTCCAACATGTGGAGCGTGCTGGACGCATCGACATTGGCGAGCTGCTGGTTGATCTTGCGCATCGAGGTGGCGGTGCGCGCCCGCGCCTTCAAGGTAACCAGCTCATTCTCATAGCGGGTGATGGTCTGTTTGAGTTTTTCGACCTTCACCTGCAGTTGATCGGCCATCTTCTGTTGCGCTTGATAATCGGTCATCAACGAGCCGGCGCGTTGCGCGGCTTCTTCCTTTTTGGTGAGCGCTTCGGTGGCAAGTTGGTCGGCTTGCGTGGCATCCAACTCGCCGCCCTGGCCGCGCTGCAGCAGCAGCATGGCCTTGCGCTCGTAGTCGGCCGCCTGACGTTGTTGATCTTCGGCGTCTTTTTTCATGCGGATCGCCAGCGCTTTCACCTGCGCCAGGCTGGTCATCGAGGCCTGCAAATCGTTCTTCAAATCGCGAATGCCCTGCTCGGTGAGTTTGATCGGATCTTCGAGTTTGTCGATCGCGGCATGGGCTTCCGATTGCGCGATCTTGAAAAAACGTTGAAAAATGCTTGGCATGGTAAATCCTCCAGTCAGTATGAATGGCAATAATCCTGGCTCGGCCGGAACCGGCCCGGCCGGGGCGAGCGTGCTACTTCTGGGCAAATGCCAGCAACTCACTGGCATGTTCCGCCATCGCGAGTGAGAGCGCGCGGATCGAGGCTTCCAGCTCGTTGCGGTCGAGATTTTCCAATTCGAGCGTGTCGCGGAAGAAAACGTTCTTCCCCTGATCGTCCAGCGCAAAGGCACCGTGCACCAGGGTGTTGTTCATTTGCAGCAGCCGTTTGAAAAGATCGCCCGGTTGTTTCGGCACCGG
The DNA here is from genome assembly GCA_023150945.1 of bacterium. Lineage (NCBI taxonomy): Bacteria > bacterium. The sequence continues at coordinate 170,782 of JAKLJX010000011.1, forward strand.
CATGATCAATTGCTCCAAAATCACCAATGGCGGCTCGCAATCCACCACCAGGTTTTTGATGCCCTCCGCTTCATCTTCCACCACCACCAGCTCTTTCGCGCGATCCTCTTTGACGATCTCCAAATCGAGATCCAGCAAATAGCCCTTGATCAAATCCAAATGCGATGACATGAAAACCTCCTCGGTTGAAATGTTGTCCGGCCGGCGGCTCCGGCGCCGCCGGGCTGCGGCTCATTTTGACAGCCGTTTTTCAAGCTCTTCATAAGCGCGATTCAAACCCTTGGTCAGCTCAGTGGCGAGCTGGCGTTTCTCGGGGTCGCGGGAATGCAAATCCGGATGATATTTGCGCAGTAGTTTTTTCCAGGCCTGCCGCACCGTGGCCAAGTCCGCGCCGTAGGGAACTTCCAAATTGGCGTAATAGCGTGCCAGCTCCGGATCCTGATCGCCGCGGGATGATGCCGATCCTGCTGTCCGGTCGCCGCCGGCAAAATCGCGCCACTGCTCGTGCGGCGCGGATTGCGTGCCGGCATGGCTGTTCCAATGGGCGCGCACCAGGCGCGCAATGCGTGCGAGAAGTTGCATGAATGGCCGATTTCAGTAAATGTCCCAGTCACCCTGACGATAATAATGATAAACCGTCAAGTCAAGCTCGTTTGTCACGGCCACCGCGTCGAGCTGATCCAGCACGCCCTTGCCGAAATGCAGCATGTGCACCATGGCCGCGCGATTGAGAAACTTGGTGGGCACTGCCGCGAAGTCAGCAGCCAGCAGCGCTGTCTGCAATGCCGCTTCATTGGCCGGTGCCGCTTTCAGGCCCAGCACCCAACCCCATTCGCCCATCGTGGGAATGTGATTGTGATACGCGACCGCGGTCAGGCCGGCGGCGCGCATGGTCTTGAGAATCGAAAGAAAGGCCAGCTTGGAGAAAAACGGGCTGGTGGCCTGGGTCACCATTCTCCCGCCCACCGCCAGATGCCGCGCCGCCAGCGCGTAGAACTCGCGCGTGTAAAGCCGGGCAAGCTCGATCGTCTTGGGATCCGGCAAGTCGATGATGATGACGTCATAGATACGGCTGTCGTCCTGCAGAAAACGATACGCATCCTGAGGCACGAGCTGCACGCGGCCGTCCTGCAGCGCGCCCTGATTGAGCTTGAGAAAAAGCGGATGGCTGGCTGCCAGCGCGGTAATGGCCGGGTCGATGTCCACCAGCGTCACCTGCTGCACGCTGCGGTGTTTCAATACCTCGCGCAGCGCCAGGCCATCGCCGCCGCCGAGAATCAACACCCGCGCCGCCGGTCCCACGCTCATCGCCGGGTGCACCAGCGGCTCGTGATATTTCTCCTCATCGTAGCTGCTGAATTGCTCATTGCCGTCGAGATAGAGCCAGAAGTGGTCGCGCCATTGCGTGAGCACGATTTTTTGATAGGGCGTCTGCTCTTGATAGATGATGCGGTCGCGATATTTCGCTTGTTCGCCGAACAGCACGATGGGCTGCGCGCCGAGGGCCAGGCCGGCGAGCAGAACCGGCACGGCTGCAAAAGCGAACATCAGCCGCCGGCGAAAGTGCAGCAGCTTGCGATTGCTCCAAAACAGCATGGCGGCTACCGCAAAGTTCACCGCACCGACGGCAATCGGCGTGTACGTGAGTCCCCAATAAGGCAATGCCACGAACGCAAACAGCAAGCCGCCCAGCAGCGCGCCGTAGTAGTCCTTCTCCAGCACCGCGCTGAGATTGACGCGCAACTCTTCGAAGAAATCATTGAGGCGCGCCACCAGCGGAATCTCCAGCCCGATGAGCACGCCGATGGCAGCCGACATGAGATAGATGAACAGCCCGACTTCCGTGATATAAGCCGACAGCAGATAAGCGAGCAGCGCGCTGACCGCGCACAACACCGACAGGGCCAGTTCCACCACCAGAAACGCCTCCAGCAGCCGGTGATGGATGTGCTTGCTCAGGCGGCTGCCCAGTCCCATCGCGAACAGCATGAGCGATATCGTCAGCGCCCATTGCCGCACCGAGTTCCCCAGCAGATAGCTCGCCAGGGTGGACATGGCATATTCCGCCACGATGCCCGCCAGGCCGGTGGCGAAGATGCAGGCCTTCAACAGCAGGCTGCGGCGCCGGCGGCCGTCTTTGGATTCGGGTGATGAAGCGCGTTGCGCCGTTTCAGATGCAACGGCGGGGCGGGAGAGGCTCATAATGCCTTAGTAGTGCCTTAGTCAAATTTGTGCAAAAAAAGCAAAGATTCTTTCAAGGAGTGCCATTTTGATCTGTGTTTATAAGGGTTTCGTAACACTTTTTCAAATCTCCAACTTTTGAGATTCTTGCTAAAAGAATTCACGCAAAGACGAAGAGCCGCAAAGGCCCGCAAAGGTTTTTCAATCATTTGTTCTCTTCATGAAAGTCTGAAGTCAAGATTTTCTTTGCGTATCTTTGCGTCTTTGCGTGCGCTGTTGTTTTTCTTTTTTGGTTGCGGCTCGTCCGCGTTGTGGCAGTGCCGTGCGAAAATGTTTCAACCTCGGCTGAGCCGGGTTTTCCGAAACTTTGAGCACCGTGGAAACTCTGAGGATTTTGATGCCTCGGTCAGCAGCTGCAGGAATATTTTCTTAAAGGCTGGCCTTTCGGAGAATCACGAATAGTTCAGGCGAGGTGATTCGCACCTGATTTGCAAGCGCCTCGTCACCACGAAGTAGTCAACCACCTTCGCCCCGCCGCCATCGTGTGAATTCGCGGGCCTCATGCCGGGTACTTCTCACACCACCCAGCCGAGCAGCAGTGAAGCCGCGATGTAGGAGAATGCCTCGATCGCGCCGGCGCCGATATTGGGCGTGGCTTGCTTGACCAGCTCCGCGGTCAGGCGTTTGCCCGGCAGCAGCACCTGATCGGTGATCAGGCGGATGAGCGGCAGCAAGATCAAACCAAAAGCGAGAAAGCCGCCGAACTTGAGCAGCGCCTCCCGCCACGAGATGAAATCGCCGCTGACGCTGACACGCACGATATTGCCCACCGCGACCAACATGCCGGCAAAGGACACCCCGACCGCGACGTTGTCTTTTTCGAGATTGGCATGAACGTCATAAGGCAGCAGCCAGCCGTACACGCGGCTCGCCAAAATCAGCGCGGCCTGGCCCAGCAGCCAGAACACCGCGGCGGTGAGCAAATCGCCGCTGCCGGAAAGCGCGCCGGCAATGATCAAACCGGTGGCGATGTGGTTGGCCGCCACGATGATGCCGGTGCCGGCATTGCGGTCGCGAATGATCTCCTGCTCGTCATCGAACTTGGGCAGAATCAGCCAATCGTTCAGGAAGCTGGCGAAATTGAGCAGCACGATGGAAATGCCGCCGTAGAGAAAAATGCCGATGAGATCCTCGCGCAGGCTGGTGGCGGTGCCGGACAGCACGCCGCCGATGGCGAAGACCAAGCCGAGATGATAGCCGATCATCACCAGGGCCAGGGCGAAATTATCGCGTTCCAACAGTTCTTCGCGCAAAACGAAATGGCGGTGCAGGCCGCTGTACACCCATTTTCCGAGAAAGAAAAGCACGAAGGCCGAGCCGAGATAGACCAGGCCGGAAAGAAATTGATCGAGTGACATGCAATGCTCCCTCAGTTATTTGCCAAAACCACGGCTGCTGCGGCTGCGCACGCGGCTCATGTTGCTGCGCCGCACGCGTTCCTGCACTTTTTTCGAGAAGCGTTCCTTGGCCAGACGATCGCGCTCCAGCCGCCGTTCGAAAAACGTCTTGTGGGTTTCGCGGGTCTGCGTGCCGTTGGTGCCGAACTCACGGTTACGGCCGAAATAGGGCCGGCCGCCGGCGCGCTGCTCGCGATAGTCCTGCCAATCGTTGAAGAAGACCGGCCGGCTCATCATGCCGAAAAGATGGCTGAGCAGAGCATACTTGCCGTAGAATTCCCAGAAGGAATTGCCGCCGGCATCGGTTTGCCAGGTGCCGTAGCGCGGGTCGCCGACATAGTCATAGCCGGGCGGCGCCGGCAGCCCGGCCGCGGTGGTCTCCGGCGTTTTGCTGGCGAGGGCCATGCCCAAGTATTCGTCGTACTTTTCGTACTCACCGCGGCCGACACGCAGCCAGCCGGTCACTTCGGTTTTGTAGCGCAGGCTGTCCGCGGCGGCGCCTGGCTCGGCATGAATGAGCTTGTAGCGGTGAAAATGATCATCGAAGAAATTGCCCTCCTGCTTCATGTCTTCGAGAATGATGGAATACTCCGGATAGCGGTCAAGCTCGCGCGCCAGGCGCTCCAGATGGGAACTCGGGCTGCACGCCAACAGCAGGGCGGCGGCCGGGACCAGCAGGGTGTTGCGCTGCACGGGACGATCCTTTCAGGAGGGCGTTCAGGAGAGTGAGGTGTCTGCGCCCGGCAAAATGTTGGTGAATTCGTATTCGTGCACGGGCTGGCTCAGCCAGGCGGCGAATTCGGTCTCACTCCATTGTTCCACCGTCACCACCGTGTCGTCCTGCTCGTTGACGTAGCTCCAATAGATGAATTCCTGTGCCGGTTCACGGCCGTGCTCATAGCAGTAGCCCGGCCCGGATTCCTCGAGATAATACTCTTTGTCTGCGAAGGTGAGGGTGTCGGGCGGATCCTCGTGCTGGCGGATATGCTGGCGAATGCTGCTGCCCAGCTCGCCGAGCGGCAGCCGCTGCGACCAGTACCATACCACTTCGCGCTGCAAATCTTCGCGTTCGAGCCAGCGGGTTTCGGATCCTGAGTTGAGCTCCCATTCCTCGGAGAGGTAGCCTTCGCCGAAATCATTGCGGGCATAGCCGGTCACCTGCCAGGTGTGGCCGGCGTAATCGACGAGATAGCCCGGGCGCAGCTTGGCGAGCACGAGATCGGTGAGCGGATCAAAACCGCTGTTTGACTTTTTGCTGTTGAAGAAATCACGCAGCCCCATGCGGCCTGCCTTTCGGAATTGGGGGCGTTAGATGTGTGCAAGATCGGCGGAGAAAACCTGAGCTGGTCTCTGTCCAGAATTGTTGAAACCGCCCGGGCGGTGGCGTTTCGGACGTTCAGTAGTCCTGCAGTCGTCTTCTGCGGAGGAAGCCGGTGTCATCGTCCCGTTATGCTGGACACATCTGCCCGGCAAAGACACTATTTCAATGCTCGAGAAAATGAGTCTGAATGACATTGCGACTGCACAGCTCAAATAAAGCAGAAGAATGAGCCATTGGCGTCCTGGTGTCACGCCCGCGAATATAGCGGCAGAAATTGCCAGAGTCAAGCGCGAAGCCGGTCGCAGATAAAGCCCCGGGCAAGAATTTAGTCATTTAAAGAACCGCCCGGGCGGTGGGTTTCTTCAACTGGCTAAACATTTACAGCCCCGGCCATTGCTGAGTCGAATCTCCACCTTGCCGCTTGGAGCAACCGCAAGGCAAGGAAGATCGCCAACAGATGGCAAAGCTTTTTATCAGTTGGGTTGTTTCTATCTGTTGGAAGAATTCTTATGCTCTTGATTGAGACGATACCAGCGGGATTCCTGCAATTGCACTGCGGGCATGCAATACGCACGGGGGAGAGTCAAGGTTACGCGCAGCGGACGGAATCTTTTTGGAGGTAGGGGCGAGCAGGCACGGGGCGCCCGGCACTGGAAATCCGCTCAGCATTTCCCACCTGACATTGAATGCTCCCGTTTTCCCTTTCTCTTTGTTTGCATTCTGATCTTGAACGCTTCAGCAAAGCGTCCGCAGCGGGGAGAGATCGAGCTTTCTCTTGATGAAATCGAGGGTGCGGGTTAAATTGTTGAAAAGGGCAACAATCCTTCCGATTGTGAACGACAGCTGGCTGCTTCCTCCCGCCTGCTGCACCGTTTGTCGTTCTTCCGGAACGGGGAAAGGCTGCCTTGCTGAAGGAAAATTTTTGATGCCTCCGCCCCAGTTGGTACTCTATTCGCCAGCGCCGCCACGCTGTACTTGCCGCTTTCGCGTTTTCGCCGCTGCCTTCGAATGTCACATTGCTCTTTCCGCCGCGAGTTTTCACAAGAAAATACACGCGGTGGGCGCGGACGCCGCAGTCGTTTGCTTTTGCTCTGCGCGAGCCGAACAAGCGCCGGAACTGCTCACGCTGGGAAGGTTGGACAGCCTGGTGCCGGTCATATCCTGCTCAGAGTCCCTTGACCCGGATTTCATTCAACAGGCAGCACAACATGGCATAGACCGTTTTGTGCTGTGCGATATGGCTCCGGAAAAAATCAGAGACATTATATACGAAGCCATTCGCCACGGTGGGTTGAAAGCGTTTTTAGAAGCGCGCCACCCCGGCAGCCTTTCTTCTTCTCCGCATACGCATAAAATGATTGACGAAATCGTGCACTCCTTTCCGCATCGGTTGAGTGAATATGATATTGCGCGGCGTTTAGGAATCAGCCGAAGCTGGTTGCAGAAGCTCTGCCGGCGATTTTTCGATCTCTCTTTCAAGCAATTGCTGCGTCGCATTTGGGTCTATCACGCCTTGCGCCTCATGCAGCATACCAATCTTGATAATGGGGAAATCGCGCTTCAGCTCAATTACAGCGAAGCCAGCAATCTCGCCCGCGATTTTCGCAAAGAGTTGGGGTGCTCTCCCACTGCGGCGCGCCTGCGCCTCGCCACCCAACGTCCGGAAAAATTGTTCCGTGATAAAAAATGAGTGCTCGTTTGGAATCAAAAGTGCCTGTTTGGATTTTGAGGAAATATGAAAAGGCGTATCTTGTGGCTGTTGATTGCACGCCAAATGCGTAACATGGGTTTCTGAAGCAGGAGGTCAAGATGAGGAAGGGAAAATTTTTGCTCACCGTTTTTGTGGGCTTCGCGTTGACAAGCGAAATTGCGCACGCCCAACTCACCATTACAACCAGCGGGCAGATCGGGATCGGCGTCACCACGCCCGAGGTGAATACAAAGCTCCATGTCGTGCACAACAACCTCTATGCAGGCTATTTTACGAGCAACGTAAACAGCACAACCGCCAAAGTGCTGCGCGCGGAATACACCGGCAGCGGTTCTTATGATGCGCGCGCAGTCTATGGAAGGTCCGTGCCGGTGGCAGGCAAAGGATACGGAGGGGAATTTATTGGAGGGTATATTGGCATAGTCGGCACCGCAACGGCCGCAGGCAGTGGCAACAGAGCAGCCGTTATTGCAACCGCCGGCGGCGGCAGTTCCGTTATTTACGGCGTTCTCGCCTCGGGATCGGGCGGCTCGACCAATTACGCCGGTTATTTCAGCGGCAATGTGACGGTCACCGGCGCCTTTTCAAATCCCTCGGATGAAAATTTGAAGGATGACGTCGATTCTTTGCGCGCCGTGTTGCCGTTGGTGGCGAAGCTCAATCCCATAACCTTCACTTACAAAAAAGATCCCCAATATCAGCACATGAATTTGCCTTCCGGCACGCAATATGGCTTTGTTGCGCAAGATTTGGAAGCGCTGTTTCCGGATTTGGTGAAAACGGAGAGCCATCCCTCCGCAGAAGAGCAGGAAGGCGGCTCGGGCGGAGATCCCCTCGTGTACAAGTCCGTCAACTTGATTGCGCTCATTCCCATTTTGGTCGAAGCGATTAAAGAGCAGCAGAAGATGATCGATGATCTCAAAGCGCAAGTGAACAGCTTGAGCCAAAAGTGAGGGCGAGATGAATGCGCGCATGATGATGATTGCAAAGTTGACGGTGTTGGCAGCCTTGTTGGGCTTGGTAAACCTAGCCAAGGGACAACCGGATACTTTAAAATGCCGCAAGGAAATTTTTTCTTTGAACTCCGGCATTCATGAAGGTAGCAAAATTTCTTTAAGTTCGCCCACGCCAGCTTTTCGAGGAACGGTCCAAATTGCCAATGCACCATGGGTGAAAATTTATTTTGGCAATTGCGAGCTGGGGCAAAACAGCTATATCAAAATGATCTCGCTGGACGACGGCGGCTATCAACGCCTCAACGCCATCAGCTTGAAGCAATGGCAAAATACTTCGGCTTATTTTAACGGCGATGCTGTTGACGTGGAGCTTCCTGTTGACCCCGAGGATAAAGGGATTTTCTTTGAGGTTGTGGAAGTGGTCGTGGGCGAACGTTTGGGAAGTTTGAGTAAGAATGGAGGAGCTTCTCAAGTTACAAGTGATCCATGCAGTGGCCCGCTTGGGATATGCGGTGGCTTCGATGATCGCGTACCCACAAGCCCACTTGATCACGCTGTGGGTCGAATAAGTGGAATAAGAACTTCCGATGGTCTCTCAGCAACTGTAGGAACTGGATGGATAGCTTCAAATGGAGCTTATATAACTGCTGGACATGTTCTTGCTGATGTTACGAACTATACTCACTCAGAATGGCTTGAATTTAATGTGCCAGCTTCTGACCCTGATGGCACACCGCATTTCGCCCATCCAAATGATCAATATGCTATTGATATGATCAATGCTATGTGGGAATACCTTTACGATCAATATTGCGGGCGGGATTGGGGTGTGTTCCATTGCTTTCCTAACCCCAATACAGGGTTAGTACCAGTGCAAGCGCAAGATGCCTTCTACCGTTTATCCCTCGACAACAATCCAACTACATTCCGCGTTACCGGTTTTGGTCTTGATGAATGCCCACCTGGGACGGGTACCGCTACGCTAAGGAATTCCAGTAGCAATACCCAGCAAACCAGTACGGGACCCAATTACGGAGAAGTAGGAAGTGGCAATTATGTTCATTGGAATTATGCCGTCGACATAAGAAATGGCAATTCTGGAAGCCCAATGATCCCCGAGGGTACTAGCTTGGCCGTTGGCATTCAAACGTGTGGTTCCTATGTCTGTCCAGATTTATTCAATCCCGACAATAACAATCTCGCCACTTCATTTGATTGCGATGCTTTGGAAAATGAGGTTAATACGTTTCCCGGGGCCAACATCGTTTATGCGGACAACGGTCATCCTTTTGCTACTGGAAGTGGCACTGTATTTCGACCTTATAACACCGTAGCTGGAGCAGTTGCAGCCGTGCCAGCGGGTGGCATCGTAAGTATTGTCCGTGGGGCATATAACGAAAGCATAACCATCAATACAGCCATGACGATCGTTGCGCCAGTTGGAAACGTTACGATCGGCCCAACACCGCCGCCCAAAATTGCTGAAGGCGGTTCTGGTACTGATCAAAAAGATTCCCCTAAAGAATCGACATCGAAGGAATATAGCCTTTCCCAAAACTACCCCAATCCGTTCAATCCAGAAACAACGATTGAATATACGCTGCCTCAACCGAGTTTCGTGATCCTTAAGCTCTTTGACATACTTGCTCAAGAGGTAAGAACTTTGGTAAACGAATTTCAACAATCGGGAACTAAATCTGCGGTTTGGGATGGCAGAAATAATCACGGTCAACTCGTTCCAAGTGGTCAATATTTCTATCGACTCACCACAGATGGTTTTACAAAATCATACAAATCGTTGTTGTTGAGATGAGTATGTATACAAAAAAGAAACTCATTGCAGCCGCCATCGTTTTCTTGCTTGCAGGAGAAGCTTGGGCCAACGTTATTCGCGTTCCACAGGATTATTCCAATATCCAGTCCGCCATAGAAGCTGCCGTTGTCGGCGACACCATTTTGGTCTCAGCCGGAATTTATCGTGAAAATATCGATTTTGTAGGGAAGGATATTGTACTCGGCTCTCTCTTCTTGACAACGAAAGACAAGAGATACCTCCAAACTACCGTAATCGACGCCGATAGCGGAAGCGTCGTTACTTTTGTTAATCGCGAGACTCAGAATGCGCTGCTTTGCGGATTTACTATCACCGGCGGCACAGGAACAGTGATCGATTCTACCCGCAGAGATTTCGTGGGTGGCGCCGGCATCTTAATTCGCGGCGCGAGCCCTGTGATAAGAAGCAATTTGATCACACGCAACTCCACATGGCCGGCATGTTTCGGGTTTGGCGGCGGGATCGCGATTATGGATTCATCCAATCCCCTCATTGTGAGGAATGCTATTACTGCAAACGATATCATTGGACCATGCGCACATTTACTGTATTTTGGAGGAGGAATTTGGATTGATTCAACTTCCAATCCTATGATCGGTGGGAGCTTGGAGAACGCTAATGATATTCACGCGAACAGTGCCGCTGATTGCATACAAATTTATTGCCAGGGCTCCGGCCGCCTCATCAATGCGCAACATAACTATTGGGGTGAATGCCCGCCCGGTGCTTTTGCAATTTGTTCTGATCGGAGTATAGACTTCACTCAGTGCCTGAACGTTCCAGTCGTGAAAGTTGACGAAGCTAACTTGGAAATCCCCTCCCAGTTTCAACTCCTGCAAAATTATCCCAACCCTTTCACCCCCGAAACAACGATCAAATACACCCTTCCCAAGCCCACACTGGTGAAGCTTGTGATTTACGATATGCTCGGCCGGGAGGTGAAAACCTTGGTAAACGAGCTCCAGCAGCAAGGAGTCAAGTCTGTAGTTTGGGATGGCAAGAACAATCACGGGCAACCGTTGCCGAACGGCCTCTATCTTTACAGAATTGTTGCCGAGGGATTTACGCAGTCGTCAAAATCGATTCTGCTGAAATAGCACGGCGTGCGCACTCCGGCCATGTCCAACGCGCCCCGGAGGAACGAAGCGGCCGCCTCACTCCACCGGCAGGCGCGCCACGCGGAAGCCAATGAAACGGGAAAGTTGCTTGACGTGGGCATCGCGCGCGGTGCAGAGCAGGGCGCCGGCATCGTTGAAGGCCGCGCCGCCCCGCACCACGCGCTTTTCGGGTTTCTCGCTTTCCTTGGTCGCAGTCCATTCCCACACATTGCCGGCAAGATCGTGGATGCCCAACGGCGTGGCGCCCGCGGGATGCGCATCGACAGGCTGCAGCCGGCACAAATCATCCGCAAAGTTGGCATGCTCCGGTCGCGGCGATTCAAAGCCCCAGGGATAAGTGCGCTCACCGTTGCCCGCTGCCCACTCCCATTCCTCCTCCGCCGGCAGGCGAAAAACGAACTTGCCCAGCGCCGCGGTATTGGTGAGCTTCGCCACCATCGCGGTGAGCCAGGCGCAGTAGGCCTCGGCCTCCTCCCAATCCACGCCCACCACCGGCAAATGGTCGCCGGCAAAATCAGGCTGCTGCCACAGGCTGGGCGGCCGGTGGCCGGTGGCCTGCACAAAGGCGCGATAGCGCTGATTGGTCACCGGATATTTCGCGAGATGATAGAAATACAGCGGCGCCGGTTTTTTCGCGCCCTTCAACATCAGCGGCAGGCCGGGTGGGGAGAGCAGAATGTATTCGGCCTCCAGCTCCACGGGATTGCGGTAGAGCGCGGGCATGCGGGTTTCGGAAACCGCCCGCAGCGAGCGGTACTGCAGCAGGGCATAGTTGCGCAGCGCCACGGTGAAATGCGGGAACGCGAAGCGCACATTTTGCAGCAGGGCCTCGGCCTTGCAAGCAATGATGATCGACCCCGCCACTTTGGCGACGCTGTCGAGCCAGCGGCACATGCGCTCGCGCGGTTCACCCGCCGGGATTTCATCGAGGCCGTCGAAGAGTAGCAGCGCGCGGCCGCTCTTCAACGCCCGATGCAGGTATACGGTCTTCAGGCGCAAACCCAGGCCCGCCAACGCCCGGCGCAGCGCTTTGGGAAACGGCAGCGAGGTATCGATGAGCTTGAGCGGCAGGTAGATGGGAATGCGCGGTTTGCGAAAGCCCAGCTTGCGGTGCTCCTGCGGCGAGCTGGCGCGCAGGGCAAGTGCCTGCAAAAAGGTGGTCTTGCCCGAGCTGGCGCCGCCGGTGATGAGCAGCGCGCGCTTTTCCATCGCCAGCAATTGCATGATGCTTTCGATATCGTGCGCCTCGTGTTCATCCAGGCGCTTGGCGGTGGCGGGCTGGGCTTTCAGGATGTAGAAGGAAACTTGCTGGCCGTAGCCGTGGCGTTGAAGGTGGCCGAATTCCTGGTGGAATTTTTTCAGGTATTGGGTGTAGGCACTCCAGGGCGGTCCGATCTGCCAGTCTTCGCGGGTTTTCCAGCTTTGCCGCGCCAGATAGAGCACGAACACCAAAATCGCCGTGTAGCCGACTTCCGGAAACATGCTCCCCAGAATCTCAAGCCAGTCGCTGTAGTGTTCGAAAGCCGCCATGCCTCGTCCTGATGATGGAGATTCAATTGTGTCAGGATAGTACCAGCAAAGCGGGCGGTTGCGGCAGGCGGGCTTGCGGCAAATTCGGGCAGCACGGCCGGCGGGCCGGGGATAAGCGGGTGGAGCGAAAGACGCTTACGCCGCGCCGTCAGCAGGCGGCTGTTTGCGAAACGGCCAGGTGAGATAAAGGCCGCGCACCACCAGCAGCACACCCAACGCCACGTAAATCCAGCGAGGCAGGCCGGTGTCACGCTGCAGCAGGCGGAAGCTGCCTTCGGCAATGACCAACAATCCCAGAACCAACATGGCGAAACCCCAGAGACGCATGGGCATGGCAGGGTCTCCTGGTGGAGGGTGAGCGGCGGGCAGGAACGGACTCTGTGATTCTCGTTCCTGAAGCGAGTATGAAAAACGCCGCATGACTCTGCGGCGGTAGCTCTCATATACAACAGGCGAAGGTCAATGGCAATGCGGCTAGACGTTTTTCGTTGGCGAGGGTTTGTGTTTGCCGCTAACTTATTTGACCGTTTCCCCACCCCTCACCCCGCCAGCCGGCCGCAGATTTCATCACAAAGAAACACGCCTTCGCGGCTCAATCGCAAATACTCGCCCTCGTGGATCACCAAACCCTGCGCTTCCAGCCGGCGCAACTCGCCGTTGAATGCCTGCGCCAGCGGCATCTTGAATTTCTGCGAAAACTCGGCCAGCGGAATGCCGCGGCGCTGACGCAATCCCAAAAACGCAAACTCGAACATGCGCTGCTGCAGGGTGAGTTTCTCCTCGCCCTCCTCGGCCAGCTTGCCCTGGGCCAAGCGCTCGAGATATTTGCGCAAATTGGCCACGTTCCAAAAGCGCCGCTTGCCGTCGAACGAATGCGCCGAAGCGCCGAGTCCCAAATAGGGGCTGCCGTCCCAATACTTGAGATTGTGGCGCGCGGCAAAACCGGGCTTGGCAAAGTTGGAAATCTCATAATGCCGGTAGCCGTGCTGCTCGAGGAAGCCGATGGTGAAGGCAAAAAACTCGCGTTCTTCTTCCGGCGTCAGCGGTTTAAGCTCGCCGCGTTGAATCGCGGCATGAATCGGCGTGCCGGGTTCGATGGTGAGATTGTAAGCGGAGAGATGATCCGGCGCCAGCGCCACTGCCTGCTGCAGCGTTTGCTGCCAGTGCGCCAGAGTTTGATTCGGCAGCGCGAACATGAAGTCGAGATTGAGATTCTCGAAGCCGGCGTAGCGCGCGTTTTGCGCCGCCACCAGCGCCTGCTGCGGCGAGTGGACGCGCTCCAGCAGCGTCAATTCCGCCGCGTCAAACGACTGCACGCCCAGGCTCAAGCGATTGACCCCCACGGCGCGATACTTTGCCATCTGCGTGCCGTCAATCGTGCCGGGATTGGCCTCCAGCGTCACTTCGACGCGTTCGGCGAAACGAAGCTGCGCAAAACAACTGTCGAGAATTTCGGCAATCTGTTGGGGCGAGAGCAGGGAGGGGGTACCGCCGCCGAAGAAGAGGGTGGCAAAGCGCTGGCGCTGCCAAAACGGCTCCGCGGCGCGCAGCGCCAGCTCGCGTTGCAGCGCGGCAAGATAGTCAGGTATTCGCCCGCGGCTGCCGGCGAGGGTGTAGAAATCGCAATAGCGGCAACGCTTTTCGCAAAACGGAATGTGAATGTAAAGGCCGGCTTCCGCCATGGCAGTTATTTGATGGAATTTCCGATGCGGCCCCAGCGAATGTTCTTGAGCCAGGTGAGCCAGGGCTTGTCGGTGTCGAGCGAGAAGTAGATCACCAGCGCCTGCCCCACGACGTTTTCGCGCGGCAGGCAATCCCAGTAGCGGCTGTCTTGACTGTTGTCGCGGTTGTCGCCCATCATGAAGAACTGGCCGGGCGGCACGATGATCGGGCCGTAGTTGTCGTTGGCCTCGTTGCGGTCGGCATAGTGCCGGATGGTGTAGCTCTGGCCGGCAGGCGTGGTGATGCGGTAGTAACGCACGCTGTGATTTTCCGCGGCGTCATATTCTTCTTTGAGAAAAACCCTTTCCCCTTCCGGCCGGTTGTCGATGTAAACCACGCCCGCGCGCACCTCGACGGTTTGCCCGCCCACGGCGATGCAGCGCTTGATATAGTCGAGCATGGGATCGCGCGGATACTTGAACACCACGATGTCGCCGGCTTGCGGTTCGCGCAGGGAGGGCAAACGCCACACCGGAAACGTGATGTCGGTGAACGGGATGCCGTCGGGCGTGCGCGCGCCGTAGATGAATTTGTTGACCAGCAGAAAGTCGCCGACGAGCAGGGTATCCTTCATCGAGCCGGTGGGAATGCGAAACGCCTGCACCACGAAGGTGCGCAGCAGCAATGCGAAGAAGAGCGCGACCAGAATCGCCTCGGTGTATTCCCGCGGCTTGCTCTTGGTGGGATGTTCCGGCGTCTCGCCTTTGGGCTTGGTCATTTTCAGGGTTGCTTGGGGCATAGTGTTGACTACCTTGGAGCTTGATAAGTCCCGCGAGGGATGCAATGATAATTTCTCAGAGATTCATTTCCGCGAAGCATCCGGAAAGACTGTGCGTGCCGCCGAAGCCTGAGCGGCTGCGCCCGGCCAACGGCGCGGCAGGTCAATGCTCGACCTTGAGCACCGCCAGAAAGGCCTCCTGCGGAATTTCCACCTGGCCGAGCTGTTTCATGCGCTTCTTGCCTTCCTTCTGGCGCTCGAGCAGCTTGCGTTTGCGCGTGATGTCGCCGCCGTAGCATTTCGCGGTAACGTTCTTGCGCATCGCCTTCACCGTCTCGCGCGCGATGATCTTCGAGCCGATGGCGGCCTGAATCGCGACTTCGAACATTTGGCGTGGAATCAGCTCGCGCAGCTTCTCGCAGATCTTCTTGCCCCATTCGTAGGCCTTGTCGCGGTGCACGATGTGCGAGAGCGCGTCCACCGGGTCGCCGTTGATCAAAATATCCAGCTTGGCAAGATTGCCGTCGCGATAGCCGAGAAAGTCATAGTCGAGCGAGGCATAGCCGCGGGTGAAGGACTTGAGCTTGTCGTAGAAATCGAAGATGATCTCCGCCAGCGGGAATTCATAGGTGAGATCCACCCGGCTGGTGTCGAGATAATGCGTGTTCTTGTGCACGCCGCGGCGTTCCTGCGCCAGCTTCATGATGTTGCCGATGAACTCCGCCGGCGTGATGATTTGCGCGCGAATGTACGGTTCTTCCACGTGGCTGATCTCGCCGGCATTGGGCATGAGCGCGGGATTGTCCACCACCACTTTCGTACCGTTGGTCTTGAACACCCAGTATTCCACGTTGGGCACGGTGGTGAGAATGTCGAGATCGTATTCGCGCTCCAGCCGTTCCTGCACGATTTCGAGATGCAGCAGGCCGAGAAAGCCGCAGCGAAAGCCGAAGCCCAGCGCCACCGAGCTTTCCGGTTCGTAGATGAGCGAAGAATCGTTGAGCTTGAGCTTGTCGAGCGCGGCGCGCAAGACCTCGTACTGCTCGGAGACGGTGGGAAAGATGCCGCTGAACACCATGGGTTTGACTTCGCGATAGCCGGGCAGCGGCTCGGCCGCAGGCTGATCCACCGCCGTGATGGTGTCGCCCACTTTGGTGTCCTTCACCTCTTTCACGCCGGCAATGCAATAGCCGACCTCGCCCGGCTGCAGTTGCGCCTGGGGAAATTTGCGCAGGCACATGGTGCCCACTTCCGCCACTTCGAATTCCTTGCCGGTGGAAAAGAAGCGGATTTTCATCCCCGGCTTGATGGTGCCGTCGAACACGCGAATGTACGCCACGGCGCCGCGATAGCTGTCGAACATCGAATCGAAAATGAGCGCGCGCAGCGGATCGTCTGCTTTGCCGGCAGGCGGCGGCACGCGGTCGATCACCGCCTGCATGATGTCACTCATGCCGACGCCCTGCTTGGCGCTCGCCAGAATAATCTCGCTTTCGTCGATGCCCAGCACTTCGGTGATTTGGTGTTTCACCATTTCGATCTGCGCGCCCTGCAGGTCGATCTTGTTGATCACGGGAATGATGGTGAGATTGTGTTCCAGGGCGAGATAAAGGTTGGAGATGGTCTGCGCCTCCACGCCCTGCGAGGCATCCACCACCAGAATCGCACCCTCGCACGCCGCCAGGCTGCGCGACACCTCGTAGCTGAAGTCCACGTGGCCGGGCGTGTCGATGAGATTGAGCAGATACTCGCGGCCGTCAGGCGCATGATAGTTCATCGTGACCGCGTGCAGCTTGATGGTAATGCCGCGCTCGCGCTCCAAGTCCATGCTGTCGAGCGTTTGCGAAACAATTTCCTCCTTGCGCAGCGCTCCGGTGAGTTCGAGAAAGCGGTCAGCCAGCGTGGATTTGCCGTGATCGATATGTGCAATGATGCAGAAATTGCGAACGTTTGCCTGCATAAATTTCCGGATTATCCCATAGCGCAGTCTGCCCGACTGCCAATGAACCAAGCTGGAAAAAACTTCGCAGTCGCGCCGGTCTTTCCAGAGTCATACGATGATTTGATCCCCCAACCCGCCTGCGAACGGCATCGTCCTCCTGATCGCGTTGGGGAGCGGCAATCTATCAAATTTTGTGAAAAGAGACAACAGAAAATCCAGCGGCGGGTTTCAACGCACCACCAGCTTGAACCCCCGGCCGTGGACGTTGAGGATGGCGAGATTCGGATCCGCGCTGAGATACTTGCGCAATTTGGAAATGTACACGTCCATGCTGCGGCCGTTGAAGTAACTGTCCTCGCCCCAAATCAACCGCAGTGCCGTTTCCCGCTCCAGCACCTCGTTGCGGTGCAGGCACAACAGGCGCAGCAGCGCCGACTCCTTCTGCGTGAGCTTGTGCTGCCGGCCGTCGAGCTCCAGCGTTTGGCTCACGCTGTCAAAATTGCAGCGGCCGAGGGTGAAGCGATCGTTCGGCGGTGCGGCCGGGCCGGGGGCGGCGCGTTTCAGCACGGCTTGGATGCGCAACACCAGCTCTTCCAGGCTGAACGGCTTGGTGATATAGTCATCACAGCCGAGTTTGAAGCCGGTGATCTTGTCTTCCTTGAGCGATTTGGCGGTGAGAAAGATGAGGGGCGTGCGCTGATCGCGCTGGCGCAACTCGGCGGCGAAGGTGAATCCGTCCTGCCGCGGCATCATCACGTCCACCAGGCAGAGATCGAACGCAGTCTCGCGGCAGGCAGCCGCGCCCTCCAGGCCGTTGGCGCAACGCCGCACCTGAAAGCCCTGCAGCTCCAGGTTTTCCTGCAGCAGAAATCCGAGATTGGGATCGTCTTCCAACAGCAGAATCTTTTTTTGCTCCATGGAATGTCCTTGCCTGCACTGATCGCGATCGCTCGAGAAATTCACTGCCGGTTGGCCGCACCCTCCCGGCCACGGCCTCCCGGCTGGAGGGGCAGGAAGACCCTGATCGTCGTGCCTTGGTGCAGCTCACTCTCCAGGCTGACGCGGCCGCCGTGCGCGGCCACCAGCAGTTTCACATAGCTCAGGCCCAAGCCGAAGCCCTTCACGTCGTGACGGTTGCCGGTGTGCACGCGATAGTATTTTTCAAAAACCATCTTTTGGTCCTCGGGCCGGATGCCGATGCCCTGATCGGCAATCTCGAGGAGGATTCCGCCCTCCTGGTTGTGCGTCGCAACCCGGAGGCGGGGCGCTGCCGGCGAATATTTGTTGGCGTTCTCCAGCAAGTTGTGCACGATGTTCGCGAGATGCACGGCATCGGCTGCGATTACGTCCGGCTCCGCTTCCAGCCGGCATTCGATCCGGCCTTGGCGGCTCTCGACCTGCAGGGCGATATTCTCCACGGCCTGCGCCACGATCTTGTTCACCGCCACCGGCGCCAGATGCAATTCAAAATCACCTTCCTCCAAAATTGCCATTTGCAGAATTTTGTCGACCTGATGGCGCATGCGCAGATTTTCATCGTGAATGATGCGGCCGTAACGCAGCAGCCGCCCGGGCTGTTGCGCCATCTCCGGTTTCTGCAACGCCTCGCTCGCCAGCGCGATGGTCGCGATCGGGGTCTTGAATTCGTGCGTCATGTTGTTGATGAAGTCCGTGACCTGCGTGGTGAAGCGTTTTTGCCGGAAAACCGTGCGCAGGGTGAAAACGAAGCAGAACACGATGATTGCCATCAGAATCACGGTGGCGGCCAGCGGCGCGCTGACTTGTTGCAGTAAATAAAAACGCTGCCCCGGAAAATACAAGACCAGATCGCTGCGCGGCGTGAACAGATCATGCGGGAACAGGCGGCGCTTGAAGGGCGAGGCCAGCAAGTTTTTTCGGTGATGCGCCGGCGTCGCCAAACTCATGCTGTCAGGCGCGGTCAGCACGCCATAGGCGTAATCGAGCGCAATGCCGTTCTCCTTGAGCTGAAAGGCGATAATCGAGTCCAGCGTTGCCGGCGTCAGGCGTGTTGCGCGGGGATCGCGGTGCGCCGGCGCCAATCGATTGAGTACGCGCCAGACCATCTCTTCCCTTTTTTCAAAGGCGAGCTTGCCCGGCAGCGCGCCGCCGGCTGTGCCGTCCTTGAAGCGCAAGACGGTGGAAGAACTGTCGGCCGTGAACTTGTAGAAAAATTCGCCGGTGTTGTAGCGCGAGGAATCGATCACGACGGTGTAAGTTCCGGCCGGCTGCGTCGCATTCACCAGCACGGTGTCTTCGCGGCCGAGAGCGTCGAAAATGCGCAGATTGACCTGTTGCCGTGCCGGCAGCGTGTAGCTGATTCTGTTCCCCTCGAGCCTGACCGGCGGCCGCAGGAGCAGAACGTCGCTGGTGACCTGCACACTGTCGGTCGCGATTGTGGAATCGGAAACCGCCAGCGCCTGCACCTTGAGCGTGCCCTGCTGCCCGGGAGGACTGGCATGCAGCGTGAGACTGAACACCCGCGACACCGTTTCGCCGGTTTCGAGCTTGTCGACAATCTTGTTCAGCGCATCTTGCACGTTCTCGCGGAAGGCTTGTTCCTTCAACTGCACGGCGTTGCGCAGCAGGTAGAATTGCACGAACACCAGGCCCAGCAAGGCCAGGGTGGTGAGCAGCGCAATCGCGACGATGGTTTTTTGTTTTAGTCGCATGCGAATATTTGATCAGTCACGGCTTGGCCGTGACTTTGTTCGTGTTTAGAAATAATCATCCTGCGGCTTGGCCGCAGCAAATGGTCCGCAGAAAATCTTGCCGCCAATGTAGATCATCCCGCCATAAAAATCTTCTGATTTAACACTCCTTAACACTTTCTAACACTCTTTAACTATGTCCGGGCCAAACAATTGGCTACTTTTCGCCGTCAAAAATTGCGGCGCACGCAAGACGCGCAAATTCGAATGCGGCGGCGGGCGCGCCGTGCGCGTGCAAATATAACCACGAAAATCCCTGGACGAAAGGAGAAATCCATGCGTTTGGTCTTCTGCGAAAGGCTGGCGGCAGTGAGCATGCTCGTGCTTGCCTTCTCCGGTGCGGCGCAAGAGAAAACCGCTGTGCGCGACACGACCGGCGGGCGCTCATTCACCTTCACCAGCGTGGCCGCCGGCCCGGGAGGCATTTTCAATCTGCCGGAGTTGGGCGCGGTAATCATCGGTGGAGAAAAAGAGATCAAGTTCGAGGCTGTGATGCCCTCGGAGCATCGCCCGAAGGCCTACAAAGACATTGATCTGCAGAGCGGCGATTTGATTTTGATGATGAACGCCAAGCGGGTGAAATCCGCCAAAGAAATCGAGGAAATTTATAGCGGACTCAAAGTGGGTGAGGAAGTCAAACTCGGCATCAAACGCAAGGAAGAACGCTTCATCGTTACATTCAGCAAAGCCGACCCCAAGGACTTGCCGCAACGCATGATGATGGTGATGAATACGGACAATGCCGGCGGCCAGGCCGGTCCCAACCGCCGCATTGTGATGGGCGGCCGGGAGTTCTCCGGCGACGTCGCGCCGCTGCCCGGCCTGGGCATCATCGCCGGCAGCAAAGAGGGCGGCGAAGTGCGCGTGCTTGACCTGATGCCGAATGCCAGCCAGGCGGTCGGCAGCGCTGACATTAAAAAAGACGACGTGATTCTGGCATTGAATGGCGAAAAAATCAAATCCGCCGTGCAGCTTGGCGAATTGTATGAAAAAATCGCTGTCGGCGCGAAGCTCGAGCTGCACTATCGTCGCGGCGATAAAGCCATGACCGCCTCGCTGGTCAAGCCGGATGCGCCCGCCGGTACGACGATTCGAAGAGAAATCCGGCAATAGTGCAGCGTCCGCGAGAGCTTCTTCAAATTGAGATCATGCGATGAACCTGAACACAAAGTTTCTTTGCGCGAAAGCAGCAAAAACTTTCATGCCAACGCGCCGGCACACAAAACTCACACCGGGCGTTTCTTTGCGATTCTCCGCGGCTTTGCGGCTCTGCGTGCGGTTTTCCTTTTTGAATTCGTATACCATGACGTGCTGGACGATTTTTTTTGCGCTCAACGTTGTGGCCGTGGCGCAAACGGACACGCCGCAGAACAAGCTTCCGGAGAGCGCGGCGGGCCGTCGCGTGGCCGCTTATATCGAATCTTTCAATTCCGGCAACGAAGCGACTGTGCGTGAGTTTCAAGACAAAAACTTTGCTTCTGCGTTGTTGCAGCGCCGCCCGGAAGCCGAGCGCATGCAAATGTATCGCCAAATTCACGGCAATCTCGGCCGGTTGACGCTGCGCCGTGTGCTGACGGCCGAGAATGATGCAATCTCGATTCTAGTCACTGCCGCGAACGGTGAATCGCTGCGCTGTGATTTTAGCTTTGATGCAGAAGGTCAGTATAAAATCACGGGCCTCAGCATCGATCAGACTGAGGTTGGCGATGAGGCTGTTTCGGATTCCCCGACACCGAAGTCAGAGCTCGAGCTGGTGAATGCCGTAAGCGCGCATCTGGACAAGCTTGTGCAAGCCGATGAGTTTTCCGGTGTGGTGTTATTGGCAAAAAATGGCATGCCGATTTTTCAAAGAGCCTACGGCTTCGCGAATCAAGCGTATGAAGTCTTCAATCGCATCGACACAAAATTCAATCTCGGTTCGATCAACAAAATTTTCACCAAGATCGCGATTTGCCAGCTTGCAGAACAAGGCAAGCTGTCGTTCGATGATCCCCTCGGCAAGCATCTGCCAAATTACCCTAATCAGAATGCCGCCGAAAAAGTGACGATCTTGCATCTCCTCAACATGTCATCCGGCATCGGCGATATTTTCAATGATAAATATGCCAATTTGCCCAAAGAACGGTTGCGCACGATAAACGATTATTTGCCGTTGTTCGCCAGCGATTCTCTGGCATTTGAGCCGGGAGCGCGGCGGCGATATTCAAACGGCGGTTATATCGTGTTGGGCGCGATCATCGAGGCCGTTTCCGGTGAAGATTATTTTGATTGTGTCCGCGCGCACATTTTCAAACCCGCGGGCATGGAGAATACCGACTCCTATGAAGCCGATGCGGCGACGCCAAACCTCGCGACCGGCTACACCTTGCGCGCGGGCGGCAGCGGGGAACGGCGCAGCAATGTTTACACGAAACCGGCGCGCGGCAGCTCTGCCGGCGGCGGCTACTCAACGGCGGAAGACTTACTCAAGTTCACGCTGGCGTTGCAGAATTTGAAGCTGTTGAATAGCGAGTATACAAAATGGCTTCTTGCGGGAATGGAGGCCGCGCCGCGAGCGCACGCACAAAAATCAACTGTACCAATTACCGAGGGCGATTTGGGCATCGCCGGCGGCGCGCCGGGAATCAATGCCATTTTGGAGTTGGACGTTGCCAGCGGTTACACGTTGATCGTGTTGTCAAATTACGATCCGCCCAGCGCGGAAAAAGTCGGCCGGCAAATTCGCGCCTGGTTGCCACGTTTGGAAAACTAAAGCGTCATGGAATCCGAATTCTCAACAGCACAAATTTTCTATTACCGATTGAAGCAGGCTTTCTTGCGAACAGCCGGCATATTGCTTCTTGCTCTTTTATCGCACGCCGTTCCTGCCGGAGCGCAAACGAATCCGTTCAATCAACGCGACGATCAGTATCGCCTACTCGGCCTCAAGCGCGCGAAGGAAGCATTTGAATATTCCCGCGCGGAATTCGAGCAGAAGCAGCAGCTTTTCGAGAAGAATCTGATTTCGAAGTTGGAACTCGAGCGCAGCCGCAACCTGCTGGCCGATGCGGAAGTGAATTATCAACAATCCCTGCTTGCCGTACTTTTTGAAAAGCAATATGTCGCCGTCGCCAAAGCGGTGAAGTATCAGAGCAAAGACGGCCGCAAGCATGTGAAGTTGACGTTGGAGAACGCCTCCGGCGGCGGCGCGGAATATCGCAAGCTGCTCAATCTCGATGACGAGTTGTTTCGTTCACTGCAGCCGGACATGATCAACGATGTGTATGTCTCGCTGCTGAACGAAAGCAATGCCATCATCAGCCAGCCGTATGAAGCCAAGATCGAGCAGTTGCAATTCGGCCGGCCGGTGACGCTCGATTTCATGTTGTTGCAGGATCTCGATGCGGTCACGGTGAATGTGACTTACGGCAGCGGCACACAGCGTAGTCCAAAGATTTTTTTGCAAAAAGATGCCACCGTCAACAAAGTCGTGCTGCAATCCGAGCAATTCTCGCAGGAGGCGGAGCTGGGTGGCAAGGCCTCGTTCAATTTCACGCTGGAGTTGTTCAGCGGTGAGAACAATACCTTCAAGCTCGAGGTGGTCAATTTGCCGGCGGCGATCAACCGTTATTTTATTGACCCCGGCAATCAAGCGCGTTTGAGTCAATTCAGATTTACCGAGAATACCAATACGCGGCGCGCAGCGTTGCAAGTGTTTTTGCCGGATCGCCTAAGTGAAGGATTGCTCATCGACAAGCCCATTCCGTTTTACGTGCTGGTGATTCCGCGTGAGCAGGCCGAAACGTTGGGCGATCTCAGCGCCAAACAATGGTCGCAGGAGGAGATCGAAGCGCTGAATGCGGGCTACGTGCGGCTGGAGTTGGTGCCGCGCGGCGTCGGCAAATTGCTGGTGCGCGCGCCACAGCTCTTTTATTCGATCAAAGCCGGCGAAACTGTCGCGATGAATCTCGACGTCGTCAACGAAGGCACGCGCCGTTTGGACAATGTGAAGGTCGAAGCCGATGTGCCGTTGAATTGGAGCAAGCAAATCGAGCCGCTGGTGATTGCCGCACTCAACACCGATGCGGAGCAACGTGTGCAATTGCAGTTCATTCCGCCCCGCGATATTTCACCAGGACGCTATGAGATCCGTTTGCGCACCACTTCACTCGCCGACAATCAGCCGGTGAATGGCGAAGACAAAACCGTTACGGTGGAGATTCAATCTGAGACGAATGTTTTGGGAATGGCCTTGGTGGTGACGTTGATACTCGGCCTGGTGGTAGGAATCGTGGTGTTTGGCATCCGGCTGTCGCGAAGATAGTCGACTGATCTTCTGAATAACTCCTACTCCTACTCTTACTCGTTTCAAGCTCCTTGGAAGCGAGCAAGAGTAGATGGATGAGCAAGTTTTATCACTTTTGAGGATGCGATGGCATTACAAACCTCTCCCCACGGTGCGCACGCCTTGCTCGAAGCGGATAAGCTGACCAAGCGCTACGAAGACGGCGTGCTTGCACTCGATCATGTTTCCTTTGCGGTGAAGCCCGGTGAGATCTATGCCATGCTCGGCGCCAACGGCGCCGGCAAAACCACCACCATCAATCTCTTTCTCAATTTTATCGAGCCGACTGAAGGCGAAGCGCGCATTGCGGGCGTGATCACGCATCGCGAGCCGTTGCGCGCCAAACAGAACGTCGCGTTTGTTTCAGAGAATGTGATGCTGTACCCCAATTTCACTGCGTTACAGAATCTCGATTTCTTTGCGCGCCTGGGCGGCCAGACGAGTTACACCAAGGATGACTATCGCCGGGTGCTGTTACGCGTCGGTTTGCAGGAAGAGGCGCATCACAAGCGCTTGAAAGGCTTCTCCAAAGGCATGCGCCAAAAATGCGGCATCGCCATCGCCATTCTCAAAAATTCGCCTGCGATTTTACTCGACGAGCCGACCTCCGGTCTCGATCCTCAAGCCGGTTTTGAGTTCATGGCTTTGCTGCATGAGCTGCGGACGGAGGGCAAGGCGATTCTCATGTCGACACACGATATTTTCCGCGCCAAGGAAATCGCGGATGTCGTGGGCATCATGAAACAGGGAAAACTTGTGATGCAACGCACGCGCGCCGAACTGGCCGGCGAGAATCTGGAAGATCTCTACATGGAATACATGGCCGGTCACGCCGAGGCCGTGGACTGACAATCGACCGAAAAGTGAAGCGCGCAAGAACAAAACGCTCCTCAACCACCAACAACCGGCCTCCCCATGCTCAAACTCATCATCATAAAAGAGCTGTGCGAAATCATCAGCTCGACGAAATTCGCCGTCACCTTTGCCGTGTGCGCGGTGTTGATTCTGCTCGCATTTTATGTTGGCGGCCGGAATTATCAAGTGAGCAAAGCGCAATACGACGCCGCGGTCGCGGAAAACCTGCGCCAGATGGAGGGCCTCACCGACTGGCTGATGGTGCGCAATCATCGCATTTTTTTGCCGCCGCATCCGCTGGCCGCGCTGGTCACCGGCGTTGCGAACGACATCGGCCGCACGGCAACGATACATGGCCGCGGCGAAGTCGGCGCCGAAGACAGCCGCTACAGCGACGATCCCGTCTTTGCCGTGTTTCGTTTTCTCGATTTGGATTTCATTTTTCAAATCGTGCTTTCCCTTTTTGCGATTCTATTCGCGTACGACGCGATTAACGGCGAAAAAGAACGAGGCACGCTCCAGCTTACTTTTGCAAACGCCATTCCCCGCGCGCAGTATATTCTCGGTAAAATCATCGGCTCATTTCTCGCGCTTGCCGTGCCGTTGTTGATTCCCATTGCCCTAGGCGCGTTGCTTTTGCCGCTCATGAGTATTCCCATGTCCGGCGAAGATTGGCTGCGGCTCACGCTGGTGGTGCTCGCCGGGATGTTGTATTTCGGCGCATTTCTCACGTTGTCCGTTTTCATTTCCACGCGCACGCATCGTTCGGCGCATTCCTTTTTGCTGCTGCTCGTCGTGTGGATTGCAGCGGTGTTGATCGTGCCGCGCGCTTCGGTGTTGCTGGCAGGCCGCGCCGTGGACGTGCCTTCGGTCGATGAAATTGCCTCGCAGAAGAGCCGGTATCACGCGCAGTTGTGGGAGCAAGACCGCAAGGCCATGGGCGCTTTCAAGCCGGAATCCAACGACAAGCCCGATCAGTTGCTGAACCAATTCAACAGCTTCATGCAAAAGATCGCAGACGAGCGCGAGAAGAAGATGCTGGAGTTTTCTGTGCGCCTCAATGAACAACGCCGCAACCGGCAGACGGTGCAAGAGCAAGTGGCATTCAATTTGGCGCGTGTTTCACCCGCGGCGGCCTTCGCGCTGGCCTCTTCGAATCTCGTCGGCACTTCTCTGGTGTTAAAGCAACATTACTTGGAGGAAGCGGGCAAATACCAGCAGGCCTACGCCTCGTTCATTCGCGAGAAAACCGGCGGCAGCCTGATGGGTGGGCGCGTCATGATGTTCCGCACGACGGACGGTGAAGAAGAGAAACGCAATCCCATCGATCCGCACGCCATTCCGGCTTTCGTCTATCAGGCGATGCCACTGTCGCGCGCCCTGCAAGCCGCGATTTTAGATATTGGATTGTTGATTTTTTTTAATGTCGTTTTCTTCGCCGGCGCTTTCGTGTCGTTTCTGCGGTATGACTTGCGGTAGCTCGTTCGTAGTCGCCCCTCAGGGGCTTGCCCGCAATTTGCGTTGAACGCCTGAAGGCGTTACCACAAAACAAGGAATGAAAATGCTTGCAACCCTCATTCAAAAAGAGCTTAAAGCCATCCTGCTCAGTCCGAAGTTCGCCGCAACATTTGCCACCTGCGCGGCGTTGATTCTGTTGAGCATTTTTATCGGCATTCAGGATTATCGCGCCGCCGTGCGGCAGTATGACGCCGCGCAACAACTCAACGAGCAGGAGATGCGCGAACAAACCTCCTGGCGCGTCATCTCCTCGCGCGTCTACCGCCAGCCCGATCCCATGCAGATTCTGGTTTCCGGCGTGAACAACGACATCGGCCGGTTGTCACTGGTCAATGCGATGGAAGCCATCAAGCTGCGCAACAGCAGTTATTCCGATGATCCCATTTTTGCGGTGTTTCGTTTCATTGATTTTGTTTTCATCGTACAAGTCGTGCTCTCGCTGTTCGCCATTCTCTTCACCTTCGACGCGGTCAACGGAGAGCGCGAAGGCGGCACGCTCAAGCTGGTGTTCTCGAATGCCATTCCGCGCGCGCAATACATTCTCGCAAAATTTTTCGGCTCCTGGCTCGGCCTGGTGCTGCCGCTGTTGATTCCGATTCTGCTCGGCATTTTACTGATCATGTTGCACCGCGTTCCCACGGACGGCGTCTTCTGGCTGAAAGTAACGGCGCTGATTGGCATGTCGATTTTATTCTTCACCTTCTTCATTGCATTCGGCGTGTTGATGTCCAGCTTGACGCGCAATTCCTCTGTCTCATTTCTGCTTGCGCTGGTGATGTGGGTTTTGTTTGTGTTGATTATCCCGCGCGCCGGCGTGATGGCTGCCGGGCAAATCGTTTCCGTGCCCAGCGTCGCTGAAATCGAAGGCCAGCAAGATCGCTTCGAGAAAGAAAGCTGGGACAAACACATGAAGGACATGTCCGCGCGCTGGCGCAGCCGCGATGCGCAGATGGAAGGCATGTCGCCCGAACAGCGTGAAGCCTATCGCGACGAACACGAGTGGGAATGGCTCGAGGAGGAAGATAAGGCGCGCAAAACCATGCTGAAAGAGATCAACGATTTTTCCATTAAATTGAATGAGGATTTGCGCAACCGCAAAGCGCAGCAAGAACGCCTGGGATTCGCGCTCTCCCGCTTTTCACCGGCCTCGGCCTACCAGCTTGCTGCGATGCATCTTGCGGGCACGGATTTGACGCTGAAGACGCGCTACGAAGACGCCATGCAAAATTACCGCAATACCTTCACCTCCTTCACCGAGAAAAAGCAGAAAGAAGCCGGCGGCCTCGGCGGCATTCGCATTACAGTTGATTCTGAGAAGGGCTTTTCGATCAGCGGCGACCGCGACAAAGGCTCGCTGGATTTGAGTGAGCTGCCGCGCTTTCAAGCGCCTGCCCATTCCTTTGCAGAAGCCCTTGCGCCCACGCTTATGGATTGGGGATTGCTGGCGCTTTGCCCGATCGGTGCATTTGCCGGCGCGTTTGTGGTGTTCTTGCGGTATGATGTGAGATGAAGCAAGGGGCAGGGGGCAAAGTGCAAGAGATTTCGTGGCTTTTGAGTTTGCTGCTGCATGTGAGCCATAATCAGCCGGAAATGATCGCGCGAGGCCCGCGTCGTCATCATTTGAAAGCTTTCAGCATATCGAAGTAATCGGGGTTCAACCTCGTCTTCTCGAATAAAACAATCATTGTTTCATGGCGCAGGCGGGACGGGAGAATGAGGATGCGAGAGATGACAAACAAAAGGGCGGCCCCCCGCCGCCCGTTTGTAGCGAGAAAGTGTAATTCTACTGCATCAAAATCATCTTGCGCGTTTGCACGAATTCACCGGCGCGCAAGCGGTAGAGATAAACACCCGAGGGCACTTGCCTGCCAAACTCATTGCGGCCATCCCAGTGCAAGCGATGCTGCCCCGCCGCTTGCCGCTCATTGACGAGAGTGCGAATCCTCTCCCCAAGCAGATTGAAAATGGCAACTTCGACTTGGCTCGTTTGCGGCAATTCGTAAAGAATGGCGGTTTCGGGGTTGAAGGGGTTGGGGAAGTTTTGGAAGAGAGCAAGTTCTGATGGCATATTCAACCTTTCACGCTTTTCAGTAATGTTGGTAGGTGAACTGTATTCATATGCGCCAAGATCTACCACGCTGCTCCCATCGCCATTGCCATCAAAAATACGAGAATTCCCGGCGATATCGAAATCAGGCAAGAAAAAAGTCGTTGAATCTCTGGTTCCTGCATCAATGCAAGGCGATGATTGTGGCAAATAAAGATCCTGTCCATTTACAAATTGCGGGTCTAAGAAGATATTGAAACCGATATCGGATGGCGTGCCGTTATTATTGTTCATAACGATCGTGCCATAGGATGATGGGAATCCCACGAAGTTGTTGGAATTTTTCTCATAAAAGCAATTGTGAGTCACCGATGAAGTCAGCGCCCCTTCTCTTTTGACACCGATCTCGGTATTGGCAAAGATGTTGTTTTTCACGATTGCGTCGTAAGGCGCTTGCGCAAATACCCCACTGCTCACCTCCCACAAAGTGTTGTTCACAAAAACTGGAAAAGAGGCATTTTCCGTAATATTGCCTTTTGTCATGCCAAGTGCAGAACCGCTCAGGTTCTTGAACACGTTTCCGGCAATAATTGGTGAAGCATTGCCATACGTATACCAATACCCCATGGTGTGCTGCCATCGGCTTCCTTGTATATACAACGTGATACCATCAGTTGTAGCGTCGAAGACATTATTGCTGATTATTGGGCTAGCATAGGGCCGAAATGCCGAAGGCGGAAGCATGCCATTTGATCTAAAAGTGCCCACCGCTTCTACCTGAATTCCACTTTGGGTACAGTTTCGAAACACGCAATTCTGCACCTCGTTTTTCATTGCTTCGTTTGTGTGAGCATTATTTAAGAGATGCAAGGCTGTACCGGAATTAATGAAATCACAGTAACGAAATTTTGTCACCCCGCTCGTAGAATAGTTGACCACCATCTTATCCCAATATACGGTATCGTTAGGCGCCACGAATTGAATACGATTCGTCGACGTTCCAAGGGCTTCAATCCAACCGTTTACCGTGATTCTGAGATTCTGTCCGATGACCACTTTCACGCCCGGCATAATTACCAAGCGTTGATTGGTGGGCACAACACAGTTGTCTATTACAAGGTAAGGACTTCCACTTGTGTCCCAAGTTCCAGAAATAGGCCCGGATATTGTCGTTTGAGCCAGAAGTTCCGCCAAATTAAGCAGCGAAATGACGACGAGACCGTACGTAAAGTACTTCATGGTACCTCCCTTGATTAAGCGATTAGTTGGGCCGCCCGAAGGGCTGCGGTTTTCAGCTTGCCTGAAAATCCGCTGTAGAAACTTAGTGAAGTTAGTTGGAAGCTCTTTTATAGTAAAGTTGGAACCCCTCGCCATCGCACAGAGCATCGCTTGGCGTATAAGAGCTTCGTCTTTCTGCATCGATGACATCATCATTGTACTTCATTTCACTGATGGGAGTTTTTATTCCACCTCATATGCAAACCTCCAGCAGCCAAGATTCTGCTGATTTTCAGCACGAGAGAGCGGGACGTTATCTGGTAACGAGTTCCCCCAACCAGTTTCATATGATTCCAAAGCAACCGCCTTATCGCGCAACACCAATGGCTCAACCCGCGCCTGGCCCTCGGGTTTCTGCTCTTCTTCTGGCTTCTCTGGATTGTTTTGCTGTTCGCCTTTTTTGCCAGCGTCTTTTTTATCGCCTTTTGTAACCGTGAGAATGACGGCGACAGCGGTGATCACAAGGGCGCTGACGATAAGCACATTACTAATTGTATTCGTTTTCTCGACCTTTTTCTGCGATTGCGCCTGCGCTTCCGAGCTGGCGACAGTCAAGATGAAAGCGAGCGCCACAAAAGCTGCGCAGGCGTTTTTGAAAGAAATATGAGTCATGTTATACTCCCTTGCTGGAAAAGGTGAATAGGTTAGTTTCATTTGGGTGCCTCATTTCCTGAACCTAATATCCCAACACATTGATCGTCACCCTCGCCGCCCAGGTTTTGAAGCCCGCCTCGCCGTCGAAATATTCCTCATTCGGACTTCCCCACGTGAAATTACCTTCTACGCTCCAATGCTTGGAAAACTCGTAGCCCGCGCCGAGCGCCAAGCCCGAGCCGGTAAATCCGTCGAAATCCTTTTCAAAAGGCGCACTGAAAGTGGAAAATCCCAGACCCGCAGTGAGGTAGGGCGACGGGCCTTGCGGCTGGAAATAGTAGGCCACGCCCAAACCGCCAATGCCGTCGGCAAACGTGTAGCTTTGGCTGGATCCGTCGGCGTATTCATAGGTGTGGCCGAACCAGGCCACTTTGCTTATCCAAAAGAGCGCCACCTGGTTGCTCGGCGCATAGCCGATCTTGAAATCCGTCATGAGCGCAAATTTCTTTTCTCGGTTCATTTCTGAATCCGAGTTCGAGCCGAAATCGGAAAATGTGGTATAGGGCTTGTAGGTTGCCAGCCCGCCGCCGGCGCCAATGCCGAGAATGAAGCCCTTGCGCTGCCCGTCCCAGGCAAAGGACGGCGAGATGAAACTGACCAACATCCCAATGATCAAAACCAGAACGGATGCGTTGCGCTTCATGAGCTCCTCCGTGATACGAAATTCATACGGTTGATGAAGAGTAAACAATCTGTGGGACTCTTGCCCATGAGCAATCAAACCTTATGCCAGGCTGACGACGATGATTCGGCGATCGACAGCAGTCTGAAATCAATGGGTTTAGTTTTGGGGGCGGGAAATCGTGTATAGGCAGTAAAGGTGTCGAAATGTCGGCTTTTCTCAACGCCAGAGTCGGAAAGAAGAAACATTGGTGGGGTGTGAATGACGAGGGATGCAGTCGAACGCGGCGGGAAAAGGCGCTTGCAGCGAACCCCTCACCCGATCATCGCCGGCATTTTATCGCACCGGCAAATACACACTAAACACCGTCCCCAGCCCAGGCGTGCTTTCGACTTCGATATGCCCGTGGTGGCCGTCGACGATTTTTTTGACCATTGCGAGACCCAGGCCGGTGCCGTTTTCGGTGGCGGTGAATTCCGGCGCGAAGATCTTGGTGAGCATGTCCGGCGGCATGCCTTTGCCGGTATCGCTGATCTCGATGACGGCGTAATCGCGCGGCCCAGGCGCCACGGCGACGAGGTGCAAGTCTTTGGTGGTATTGGCGCTGATCGTGATCCTGCCGCCGCGGGGCATGGCATTGACGGCGTTCGAGATGAGATTTTCGAGCAGCACTTTGATTTGATCCGGATCCATGCTGCCCGTCTCATCCTGGCCGTTGAGCTTGAGCTCGAGTTCAACGTCGGGCGGGAGGTTCTTGGAAAGGTGTTGCACGGTGTCGCGCAGGAAGGGATGCAGCTCCGTTTCGGTCAGGTGCAGCTTTTCGAGATTGACCAGCTTCATGAAATTGCGCGTCATCAGCCGCAGCGCTTCGATGCGTTCGATGATCCTGGCGGAGTAGCCGTCGTAAACCGCGGCCGCTTCCGGTGAGCGCGCGCGATATTCCATTTGCAGGCGCTGCTGCGTGAGCAGAATGCTGGTGAGCGGGTTCTTGATGTCATGCGCGATACGCTGCGCCATTTTGCCCCAGGTTTTGGCCTGGTGAATTTCCAAGTCAACGGATTTATCGAGCACTTGCACCAGCCAATGCGGCCGGGAACGGCCTTTGATTGGCAGCGGATCCGCGATCACATGAACCACGCGCTCGCTTTGTTCCGGAGGACACGTGATTTTGGTTTCGTGGCGATGATAAGGTGCTTGCAGCGCGGCCCGCAAAAAGGCCAGCAATTCGTCATGATTCAAAACTTCGGTGAAATGGCGATCCTGCAAGGATTTCGGTTCAGCCTGCTGCATGCAGGAAAAGAGCCGATGATTGCACCGCAAGATGCGGCCATCGGGCCGGAGAAACAGCAAGCCGCGGGAGTCGTTTGCAAAGACGAAATCCTGTAAAGCCCCCGTTAAGCGTGAACGCCCCCGCATTCGGATGACAGCGCCGGTCATCATCACGGCAAGAACGAGCGCGGTAATTGCCAGAGCAGGCCTGCCATAGCGGTACCACAGGTGAAATTCGTTCTTGGTCATGCGCAGCAAGGTGATCTTGTCATCAAAAGCAACGAGGAGGCACGACGGTTCCCCGACTTCCTTTCGCATTCCGCCCAAATACTTTGCGCCACTCATGAACGCGCGGATTTCGAGATCGGGCCCCAGCACGTAGAGCGTCTTGTCATTATGCGCGACAATCTCATTCAGCCCGTCGCCATCAGAATCGGACAAGAGGGCCAGTGAAAATTCCCCGAAAGCAAGCTGATGGCGTTTGAGCAATCGGAAGGTGCGATCCATTACCCAAATTTCGTCGGGGTGGCGGAGCGCTACGATCTCGAACTTGCCATCGCGGTCGAAATCTGCGATCACATGGCCACGAAACTGATCGGGGAATTCAATTTTTTGAAGGCTGCGCCAGGTTCCGGCTTCAATGATTTCAAAACTCGACTTCAGCGGATCTTGGGCGGCAAGCGTGCTGCTGCGGACAATGAATTCACGCCGGCTATCGCCATCAAAATCAGCAGAATTCAAACTGACCAGGCTCCAGGTTTTGCCATATTGTTTTGACCACACGATCTCAATTGGGATGGCAAGCTTGAAAGCGATCAGGTAGGAGTGTTGATCATCAAATCCTCCAGCTTGTGCCCCATTATTGGGCGAAAAGCTTCGCACCAGAACCTCGCTGACGCCATCGTTATTGAAATCATCGCAGTAACTGTCCATTATCATGGCGCCAACCAGTTTTTGTGCCAGCAATTGGCCCTCCGGCAACGAATGAACGAGTATTCCTCGCGGTGCACGAGCCAAGCCGGTACGGATTACAGTCACCAGATCATTCCGGCCATCTTGATTGACATCGGCAAGATGGTAATCTGTAATCGCAGGATCCCATTCCAGTTCACCCTCCGGTTCGTGCCGGGGATAGCCGTTGACAAGAAAAAAGGAAAACAGCTTGCGGCCATCGGTGGCAATAAAACTCACAAATAGAGAATCATTGCGCAGAAGCGTCACAACCAATTCTTGCTTGTTGTCGCGATTCCAATCCAGGCATCTGACGTCCCAAATCAACGCCGGAAAGTTGACTTGTTCAACGATGAGATCGGCGTGGGTCCGGATTTGCAGAAAACTCGAGCGTGTGCCGGTGACGGCGTCTGTGGCATTATGGATTTTCAGGATCTCATAGTGGCCGTCCCCGTTCAAATCTTCCAGAATAACGGAGGGATCATATGCGGCGACGCTCTCCAGCTTGAAAGGAAAGTCGTTCGAATCCACTGAATGCTGAAGAACTTGCGAGCAACCGCTGATCCACAAAGCCAAAAGCAGACTTCGCGCGCGCCGGCATGCCATGATGACCCCGTTTGGATGTGCCCTAGATTGTAGTATTGAATTCGAGTGGGATCGCAAGTCCTGGGTGTCAGCAAGGAGGCTGAACTGGAGAGCAAAGTAGGACAATTGGGCAGGAAGTCAAGCGGTTTTATTGGCTGTGACTGAAGGCGGTGGCGGCAAAATGAGTGGTTGACATAGAGTGAGCAATTCACTAAAATAAGCGAGTAATCTGGTTGAAGGTGGTTCAAATCAGAAGCATGGAGAATAGTGGGATGCTTCATGCGAGATGAACGCAAGCGCGCCGAAAATGAGCGCAAATTTACGGCATGGGATGAGTTGCCCGACGGCGGCCGCCGCTATTTCTTCGTAGTCGCAGGCCATCACGGTTGGAGCGCGCGCTATGTCAAGGAGGTGGATGCTTTCGAGGAGACGATGAAGTTCTATCAAGAGATTTATGATCATCTCGGCCGGCTGATCGAAATTCACGAAAAGTATCCGATTGACAAGGGACACATTAGAACCTCTGGAGCTTGAACATGATAATCACACGCCGCGAAGTGGCTGAAAAACTCATCGCCTTTCTCCAGCATCGCTTGACCCTGGCTGATTTGGTAACTTGGGCGGAGTGGGCGACCATGGAAGCGGATTTCGATGAGCGCGATTTCAATACGCTGCGGGATATCGTTAGCCGTCTGGGAGTGGCGGATGTCAAGGCGTTTGGACTGAGTTGGAGGGATTGCGAGGATTTCTTGTCACGGCTGGGATATCACATCAGCCTCACGGTCTCGGAGCAAGCCAGCGCGACAGCTTGATGCTGGTGCAGCAAAAGCATTCGCAAGTTTGAGGCGTGAAAGAGCGCTTTCTACACGGTTTTTTCGTGTTCCTCTCGCGGCGACGCATATCCATATTTTGCTTTGAGTCGCTGAATCAACTCATGCTCCTGCGCCGTTACGTCTTCACCCAATTCGGGGGCCAGGTCGTGCGTCGCCCACCATTCGCGCTCCTCGTCTTCCGACGCGAATTTTGGAATTTGGTCCAGAGAATGCACAAGTATGCGGGGCGCTTTCTTGTTCTGCTTCATCGGGTCCTCTATTTTTTCGATACTGACGACGCTGGCTTGCATTCTCACTTTTTTATCCCCAACACCTGCATCTTCTTCCACAGCGACGTCCGGTTAATGCCGAGCGCTTCGGCGGTTACCATGATTTCCCAGTCATGTTCATTCAGCTTCTTCAGGATGAATGCGCGCTCGAACGCGGCGCGGGCTTCTTCCAACGTTTGTTCGCGCGGGGTTGATTTTGCTGCGGGCGGTTGCGGCATTGGCGTTTTTAATGCTTCACGCAGCAGGGTGGCATCGATCGTCCGCTCGAACGAAAGCACGGCGGCGCGCTCGATCACGTTATTCAGCTCACGCACATTTCCCGGCCAATCATGATTTTGCAGCAGCGGCCAAACATTGCCGGCAAAGCGCTTTTGTGAAAGGCCCTGCCCGCGGCAAATCTCCTCCAAAAAGAACTCCGCCAGCGGTTGAATATCCTCCTTGCGTTCGCGCAGCGGGGGCACGTGAATGGGTATGACGTTCAAGCGATAGTACAAATCACTGCGGAAATTGCCGTTTTCGATTTCCTGCTGCAAATCTTTGTTGGTCGCGGCAACGAGACGGACATCCACCTGGCGCGTCTCCGCACTGCCCAGCATGCTGACGGCGCCGTCTTCGAGCACGCGCAGCACTTTGGCCTGCATCATCAGACTCATGTCGGCAATCTCGTCTAAAAACAGCGTGCCGCGATGCGCCTGCTGCAACCTGCCGGGATGATCGTGATCCGCGCCGCTGAAAGCGCCCTTTTTATAGCCGAACAACTCGCTTTCAATCAACGTTTCCGGAATTGCGGAGCAGTTCATGGCAGCGAAGGGAAACTCGGCGCGGCGGCTGTTGTAGTGAATCGCACGCGCAACCAAATCCTTGCCGGCGCCGCTCTCACCGGTGATCAGCACTTTGCTGTCGACTTTCGCGGCGCGCTCGATCAGCGCAAACACATTTTGCATTTTTTCGTCGCGGCCAATCATGCGGTAACGCTGCTTGACTTCGGCGAGCAGGTGATCGCGCTGCTCGCGCAGCCGGCTGGTGTGTAGCGCGTTGCGGAGGGTCAACAGCATGCGTTCCGCTTCCAGCGGCTTTTCGATGAAATCATAGGCCCCCAGCTTGGTCGCCTCCACCGCGCTGCCAATCGTGCCATGCAGGCTGATCATGATCACCGGCAGGTCCGGTTTCAGGCTCATGCTCTGCCTGAGCACCTCCAGCCCGTTCAGGCGCGGCATCTGCAAATCAAGCAGCACGGCGTCCACCTTTTCGTGAGATAAAATATCCAGCGCCTCCTTGCCGTCGCGCGCCTCGCGGCAGGCGTATTTGTGGTATTCCAGAATCTCCCGCACGCTCTCGCGCAGGTGGGGATCGTCATCGACGATCAGGATCACGGCCGAGTGGTTCATGGTTTCACCGTGGTTCAGTTGCCAAAAGGAAACGCAGCGTTGACGGCTTGCAACCGGCAGCAGGCCAAACCGGACAAAAATGGCCATTCGCCCCGCCAATTGCAAGGGGGATGCCGTCCGCCGGCTGACAGAATTCTCTTGTTCCGCTGCCGGCAAGGATTATATTGGCGCATCGGGGTCGCGCGAATCAACTCGACTCACTCTTCTTCGCTCCTCCATCCTCGAGCCAGCATCGAAGCCCCGCCCATTTTCCCATTCTGAGTTTCTCGCCGCCGCACGCCGCGCTGTTTTCGTTCCTTGACAGGAAGCATGCGACATGGTGACGTATTTCCCTGCGCCGGCGGATTCCGTCCGTTCTGCTGTTGCCAATTGCTGCTGAAGAAGATGCCCACTCATATCCTGCACGACCGTTCTTCAGCCCGGCTTTTTTCTCATGCGCGAAGGTAGGTGAACATGTTTGATCGGCCGCCATTTGCAGTTCTCACTGTCTGTGCCGTCTGCATGCTGACGGTTGCCAGCGTTGGTGGCCGCTGTTTGCCCGACTCGGGCACGGCGGATGATTTGGCGCAGGGCCTGGTATTTGACCGCGCCCCCCACGCCATGACGGCACTGGCCAAGCCCGGCCATCTGCAGGCCGTTGTGGATCCACAGTTTCACACCGTGCTGCGGCGCATTTCAGACGTGGAGGCCACGACTTCCGGCGACAATGCCATCATCATGCCCATGTATTTCACCATGCCGGCCTGGAATGCCGACGAATCCCTGTTGATTCTTTGGCAACGCGGCGTGGGGCACAATCTGCATGACGGCCGCACCTACCGATTTTTGCGCACGCTCGATATCCGGCCGCGCGATCTCGAACACGTCGCCTGGCACGCGAGCGATCCGCATTTGCTGTTCTACCCGCAAGCCTTCAAGTTGGGGCCGTTCTATCGCGATTTCATCCGCTACAATGTCGTTTCCGGACAGCGCGACACGCTGCGCAGCTTCACTGACATTGTCAAAACCGGCTATGGTTTCAGCTTTGGCTCAGACCCGGGCTATTCCTGCTGGGATTCCAAGATTTTTGGATTCGCCGATACGGAAAATCGTTTGACCTTCGCCTATGATCTGCAACGCAATCGCGTGGGCGCCATTCGCCACGGCAATTGCAGCAGAGCCGCGGCGCCTGCGCCGAGCGGAAAGCTGTTCTATTTCGAAGGCGAGGTCGTCGATTTCGAGATGCAAACCGTACGCACGCTCGATCTGTTTGATCCCACCGAGCATGCCGCCCTCGGCCGGTTGGCAAATGGGCATGATGCCTATTTCACCGTTGCCTACACTGCGGGCAAGCACAGCGGCGTCGGCTCGCTGGTTGCACATGATCTCACCGACGGCAGCCACCGCGTCATCGTTGGTCCCGCAACCGGTTATCCCTATCCGCCCTCCGGCACGTACATTTCCGCACTGATTTTTCGGCACCCCGGCTGGGTGGTGGTGTCCATCGTCGGATTCGCTGCCGATGGTAGCGAGGTGTTGGACAATGAAATTCTGTTGATCAATACCGCGCCGGGCGGCAAAGTCTGTCGCGTCGCGCATCATCGCTCGCGCGGCCGGCTGGGTCCGATGGGCTATTGGGCTGAGCCGCATGCCGTGCCCAGTCCGAGCGGAACTCGCATTCTGTTTGGCAGCGACTGGGAAGGCGGGAGCTCGGTGGATACCTATGTCGTCGAGCTGCCGTCCTACCGGCCCGATTCCAGCGCGGTGCGTGCCGGCGTGACGACTCCCGCGGTCACCACGCCTGCGCTGCTCATGGCATTGTCGCAAAACTTTCCCAATCCCTTCAATCCCGCCACAACCATCGAGTATTCCCTGTCGCGACCGGCCAATGTTGCAATGACCATCATCGATCCGCTCGGCCGTGCGGTGCGCACTTTGGTAAAAGCGCGGCGGCCCGCCGGGCAGTTTCGCGAGGTCTGGGACGGTTGTGATGAACAGGGCCGGCCGGTTGCCAGTGGGGTCTATATTTGCCGGCTGCAGTGCGAACGTTCAATCAGGCAATGCAAGCTCATTCGCCTGCGCTAGCAGCCGGGAATCTGCACTGCGCAACCGCGGCATTGCCGTCAGGCTGCGCCGCAGACGGAGAACTGAAATAGCGTTTGCGCGCAACCGGCGGGTTGTGTATGTTGCGCGCGTTGCCCAATGATCGATTCACAATTCGCTGCACTCCGGTGCGCGCCTGGAGTCGCAGCCGCACCGCAACCGACGGAACTCGCAAGCGCGCGAGTTTTGCATTCTCATGAATCTGACCATCAATCCCGTCAGCGCCATTTGGGGCCGGCTGAGTGTTCCCGGCGACAAATCCATTTCGCATCGCGCATTGATGCTGGCTGCGGTGGCGGAGGGCGAAAGCCGCATTACCGGTCTCGCGGCCGGCGCAGATGTGCAAAGCACACGGCAATGCTTGCGGCAACTCGGCGTTGCAATTCAAGCTGAAGGCAACAACATTCTCGTTCATGGCAAGGGATTCTTGGGTTTGCGACCGGCGCCGCAAGCGCTCGACGCGGGAAACTCCGGCACCACGATGCGCTTGCTCAGCGGTATTGTGGCAGGATGTCCCTTCACCACCATGATGCACGGCGACGCCTCGCTCAACCGCCGGCCGATGCAGAGAATCATTGCGCCATTGCAGCGCATGGGCGCCCGCCTCGAATCCTTGCCGGAGGGCACCGCGCCGCTCACCATTCATGGCGGAAATCTGAAAGGCATTCGTTATGAAATGCCGATGGCCTCGGCACAGGTGAAGAGCTGCATTTTGTTCGCGGGTTTGCAGGCGGAAGGCGAGACCACAGTAATCGAACCGCTGCCGACGCGCGATCACAGCGAGCGCATGCTGGCCGCCATGGGCGCGGAGTTGCGCGTTACCGCCAATGCCGTGACGATCCGTCCCGGCCGTTTGCGGCCTGCCATGATCACGGTGCCCGGCGATTTTTCCTCGGCGGCGTTTTTGATCGCAGCAGCGGTGCTGCTGCCCGCCAGCGATTTGCTGCTGGCCAATGTCAACGTCAATCCGACGCGCATTGGTTTGCTGCATGTGCTGCAGGAGATGGGCGCGGCCCTCGACCTCGAAGAACTGCCCGGCAGCGGTGGCGAGCCGGTGGCGCATGTGCGCGCCCGCCACGGCACGCTGCAGGCGGCAAACGTGACGCCGCAGCAGATTCCGCAGTTGATCGATGAGATTCCGATTTTGGCCGTGCTGGCAACGCAGGCGGAAGGGCAAACGATCATCACCGGCGCGCAGGAATTGCGCGTGAAGGAGAGCGATCGCCTCGCGGCGCTGGCGGTCAACTTACGGGCGATGGGAGCAATGGTCGAGGAATTGCCGGATGGTTTGATCATCACCGGGCCGGTGCGGTTGCGCGGCGCGGTAATCGATTCTCATGGCGATCACCGCATTGCCATGGCCTTTGCGATTGCCGGATTGATCGCGGCTTCACCGGTCACCATTCGGCAAGCCGAGTGTGCGGATATTTCCTTCCCCGGCTTTTTTGATTTGCTGCGCCGGCATTGCCGGTGAACTGGTTCCGCAGTTCTGTTTGATTCACCCGGATCACCGGCATTCGCGCGCGCGGGAGCAGGCAGGCGTGGTTGGAGTTTCGAATTTCAGCGCCGGCAGCGCATGCCGGCAGGCGGCAGAAGCATGAGTCCCGTGGGCATTCATCTCATCATCGACGGTTGGCAGGTGCCGCCGCATTTGCTCAATGATACCGCCCATGTTCGCCAGGCATTGCAGCGGGCCGTGGCAGCAGGTGGCGCGACTTTACTCGAGCTGACCGTGCATCAGTTTCAGCCGCAGGGACTCACGGCCACCGCGACGCTGGCAGAATCGCATATGACGATTCACACCTGGCCGGAATGGGGTTATTTTGCCGCGGATGTTTTTTTCTGTGGCCGCGGGGATGCGCATGCGGCCGGCCATGCGCTGCTCATG
Source organism: bacterium (assembly GCA_023150945.1). Classification (NCBI taxonomy): domain Bacteria; species bacterium. The sequence goes on from JAKLJX010000011.1 coordinate 210,564, forward strand.
GAATTGCAGGCGAAGGAGTATCGCATACAAGAACTCGCCCGCGGGCCGGGCGAGCTGAAGCAATCGGCACAGCCGGAGGGCAGGTTCAACCCTGGCGCGCGCGTCTGAGCTGGCCGCGCACCGCAATGGCTGGAACGCGGCGCGCTATTGCGCCGGCGGCCTCAGGCATTCAAACGGCGAGCCACCGGCTGCCGCAGAGTTTTGAGATGCCGGTATCCCACCAACTTGCGCTGTTCCTCATCCCACAATTTCAGCGGAATGCATTTCAAGCTTTGCCAGAAGGTTAAGGTTTCGCTTTGATGGAAAACCGGATTCTCCTCGTAGCATTTCTGCAGGTTGTAGTTCGGAATGCGGCTGCTCAGATGATGAATGTGATGATAGCCGATGTTGCCGGTGAACCACTGCAGGACTTTGGGCAGGCGATAAAATGAGCTGCCCTGCAACGCGGCCATGACATATTCCCATTCGTCATTGTGCTCCCAATACGTGTCCTCGAATTGGTGTTGAATGTAGAACAGCCAGGTGCCGGCCGTGGCGGCAAAGACTTCGATGGGCAGGTGAATCATCACCAGCTCGCGAAAGCCGATGGTGAAGCCGAGCAGCAAAACCAGGGCGAGCAGGGCGAGGTTGGTCCAGTAGACACTGCGGCGCTCGCGAATCCACTGCTTGGAAGCCGCGGAGGGAAAGCGGTTCAACACCAGAAAGTAGAACGTCGGGCCGACCACGAACAGAATGAGGGGATTGCGATAGAGGCGATATTTCAGCCGGCCCCATTTCGAGAGCTTCAGGTACTCGCGCACGGTCAGCGTGGTCACGTCGCCAAAGCCGCGGCGGTCGAGGTTGCTGGCGCCGGCATGGTGCATGGCGTGGGACTTGCGCCAGTATTGGTACGGCACCATGGTCAGCACGCCGCAGAGGAAGCCGACGACGTTATTGGCCTTTTGCGATTTGAAAAATGCGCCGTGGCCGCAATCATGTTGGAAAATGAAAATGCGAATCAACAGGCCGGCGGCAATCGGTGACAGCGCCAGCGTCAGCCAGTAGGAAAAGTCCAGGCTCAAATACATGAGGTACCACACCACGAAAAACGGCACGGTGGTGTTGAGCAGTTGCCAAATACTTTTCTTCAAATCGGGTTTCTGGTATTTTGCTACGACTTCGTTCCAGTTGGATTTTACTGCCTCGAGGCTAAAGGTCATGGGGCACTTCCTTGAAAAAATGATGAGACTTTTGCAAAATGTCCGGGCAATGTGAAGAAGTTTACCGTGCGAGTCAAGCGGTTTTCTGGAAATTTTTGGCAGGATTCAAGGTATTCACCAACAAGCGGAGAAAGAGCGATGTGGCTGGCCGACAAGGATGCCAGGAACAAATGGTGCCCGATGGCGCGGGCTGGCTTTCGCCGGCACGAAGCGACTTCACTGACCATCAATCGCAAGATCGGCAGCGGCAAACCCGATCCTGATTGCCTGTGCCTGGCGAGCGACTGCATGATGTGGCGCGCGGTCACCATTCCCAAGGAGCAGGAGACACTGACATTGGGTTATTGCGGCCTGGCCGGCCGGCCGGAGGGTAGACCAGAGGAGGAGAAGAAATGAGTGGCAGGGTTGCGGCCGGGGTGGCGCAATCCCGCCGCGCGCTTTACTGCCGCAGCAGCAGGTAGAGGCCGGCAACGATGAGCAGCAGGGGCAGGCCCACGGACAACAGCGCAAAGGGAATCATGATCAAACCGAGAATGCCGGCGAGCAGCCCTAAAGGAATGGCAATCACTGCGAGCAACACCACTGCCAGCAGGCCGCCGATGATTTGCAGCGGCAGAGTCAGCGTCCAAAAGCCGATTTTGACGACCCAGAGCAGGCCTTTCAAAACCAAGGCGGCGATCAGAATCAGAACACAGAGGGCGACCAGATCAAACATGACAGCCTCCTCGCCAAAGGGACGCCGTTCTTTACGAAGACGGGGAAATGAGGTTGCAGCCGGTGGGGGCGCGCCGGGGTTGAAATTGTGATTGCGTTTTTCGGTGATTCTTCAGATTTTTCGCCGGCTGTAAATCTCTCCTGCTATGTCTGCCTTTGGGTTCAAACCGCAACAGGAAAGAGCATATGGCTTCCCTGACCTTCCCACGCCGCCGCGCGCTCCGGCTTGCGCTTTGGCCGCTCCTCCTGCTCAACGCTGCCGGCTGCTTCAAAACCCAGGACACGGAGATCACCGGCGCGGGCGATCCGCTCTTCACCCTCACCGGGCGCGTCAGTGACATCGATAGCAACCGGCCCTTGCGCGACGCCCTGGTCGAGATCAAAGCCCTGAATCTCAAGTCCCAGGTGGACAGTAACGGCGTCTATTCTTTTTCCGGATTGAAAGTCGGCACGCGCACGTTGCAGGTTTCGGCAGCCAACTACGCCACCGCACAAATCGCAGTCACATTTCAGTATGAGGATCGTGACGTGGTGCAGGACGTCGCCCTGACCAAAGCGCTGGGGATCGCCTGGCGCGGCGACGTGCCGTTTGCGAACCCCTCCGGCATTTGGTGGGAAAACAATCAGCTCTTCATGACCAACTACGATACCAAGGGCGGCTTTATGTATCGCCTGGACGAAAACCTGCGCGTGCTGCAGGTTTCGCCCCACCTCGGCACGCTGTTCCACGACACCTGCTTTTATCGCATCCGCACTTGTTTTTGGAAAGATAGCATATGTTACGAGCGTATCGATCCCATTGACCCGTTTCGGCCGGATTCGATAACGCTCGATTCCGTCTTCGTCGATTGCAGTCAGCGCCTTTATGGGGTGGTGCGCATTGGGGACCATATCTATACCTCAGATGGCATTGGCGCCTTCTGGACACTGGAGTTCCCCCCGCCCGATCCCTTTAAATCGGTGCGCGCGCCGCGGTTTTTCCGCCTCGATCCTCAATCCCTGGAAGTGCTCGACGTGCGCGCAGTGCGCGATACCCTCGACATCGAAGTCCTCAGCCTGATCACCGATCTGGCGTGGGATGGGCAGGTACTGTGGCTGACGAACATGTTCAAAAACTCACTGCCCAAATTCCGATTCGATTCGCTCACCGCCCTGGCCGTTTATCCCAGCCCGGCGTCAAAACCCGTGGGCGCGGCATGGGACGGCAAATACTTGTGGATTTCCGCGGCCAATCGCCTCCTGCAATTGCATCACGATGCCCGCATCCGCAATCGCTACATTTTGCCCGGCGAAGCGCTCGATCAAATCGCCTGGGACGGCACGAACATGTGGGCGATCAACACCAGTTTCAAGCAGATCCTTAAATTGACCATTCCATTGAAGGATCACTTATGATGCTGCGCGCCAACTCTCGCTCAGCCGCCACGCTGATCCTCGTTTGGAGTCTCGCGCTGCTCACCGCCCGGCCGGCCACGGCCGGCGTGACCGGCACTTTGGCCGGCACGGTGACTGATCAAGAAACCGGCGAGCGGCTGCCCGGGGCGAGCATTCTCATGCAAGGCACGCCGCTCGGCGCGGCCGCCGACGTGAAAGGCCAGTACGTCATCACCAATTTGCGGCCGGGCGTTTACACCGTCACCGCGCAGATGATGGGCTACCGCAAACTCACCAAGACCAATGTCATCATCCGCGCCGATGTGCGCACCAATCTCGATTTCAAGCTCGCGCCCACGACGCTCAGCTTCAGCGAAGAGGTGATCGTCACCGCCGAGCGCGAGCTGATTCAGATGGATGTGACCGGCACGCAGCACGCTGTGCAGGGCGAGGCCATTAAAGCGCTGCCGATCGCCACGCCCGAGGAAGTGGTGAATCTGCAACCGGGCGTGGTGGAGGGCCACATCCGCGGCGGCCGCGTGACTGAAGTGCTCTATCTCGTCGACGGCATTCCGGTGCAGGAGGCCATCGCCGGCGGCCGCGGCATCACCGTGCCGAACGTTTCGATCGAGGACATGACGATTCAAACCGGCGGGTTTCATGCCGAATACGGCAATGCCATGTCCGGCGTGGTCAACATCATCACCCGCGAAGGCACGGCGCAGCAGAAATATTACCTGGAAGGCACCACCGACTTGGCCGGCGAGGTGCCAGGCTCGTGGGACCAGACCGGCTTCAACCGCCTGCACAATGCCGAGACGTCACTGGGCGGCCCGCTGTTTTGGGGGCTGCGGTATTATGTCTCCGCGCAATACAACGCCAGCGACACGCGCTGGCGCCGGGCGTTTCGGGCGGCTTTGTCCGGCCCCATCGAAGAAAATCTGCACGCGAATGCCAAGCTCAGCATCCCATTCAATCCCACTCAGAAGCTGGTGGTGCAGGGCTTGCTGTCGCTGTCGGACTGGCGGGCCTACGAGCATCGCTGGGTGCATCACCTGCAGGGACTGCCGCCGCGCGCCAAAGATAGTTTCCGCCTCAACGGCACGTGGACGCACATGCTGAGCGACAAAACCTTCTACACCGCCAAACTGAGCTACTACAACATTCTCAAATCCGTCCTCGGCCGGCCGCAAGCGAAGTACAATCTCAATCTCGTGTTCGATGAAGAGGGCTTGTTCATTCTCAGCGGGGACAAGGCCTGGTGGCAGGACGCGCAGGAGGTGACCAGCAACCTCAAGCTGGATTTCGTCAGCCAGGTGCATCACAGCCATCAGGTGAAAGCGGGCATTGATTTGACCTACTACGATCTCGCCATGAACAACGTCGAGATCGAACCGTTCCCGCCCAACTTCCACCCCGAGTTGCCGCCGGAGTTCCGTTTCAACGTTTACAACACGCGCTACCGCTATTTCCCCAAGATGGCCGCGCTCTACCTGCAGGACAAATTCGACCTGCAGCGCTTTGCGATGAACCTGGGGCTGCGCTACGATTATCTCGATCCCGCCGGCGAACGCCCCGTGATCGAAGACATTCTCAAGCTCAACAGCAATGAGATCCAAGTCTTCACCAAGAAAGTGCCGGTGGCGAGCAAAGCACAGATCAGCCCGCGCTTCGGCATCGCGTTTCCGCTGGGCGTCAATGACAAGCTCCATATCAATTACGGCCATTTCTTCCAGGCGCCGCTGTTCGAATACCTCTACACCAATCTCGAATATGATTTCTCCGGCTACAATCCGCTGGTGGGCAATCCCGATCTCAAACCCGAAAAGACCGTGGCGCTGGAAGTGGGCTATGAAAAGAAGATCGGCCCGGACATGCTGTTCAGCGTCACCGGCTTCAACAAGGACATCACCAACCTCATCGACGCGCAATTCTTCCAGATTCCGATCGAAGACACCGGCATCTATTCCAGCGGTGTCTACACGCGCTTCGTGAACCTGGCGTACGGCACGGCCAACGGACTGGAGTTTCTATTCAAAAAGCAGCAGGGCGAGCGCTGGAGCGGGCAGGTGAGCTATACCCTCATGCAAGCCAAAGGCTCGAGCTATGCGGTGGGCGACAGGGCCAACGTGCTGCAATTCGGCGGCATCGTGGAGGAGGGAGAACACTATTTGAGCTGGGATCAGCGCCACACGATCATCTGCAATCTCGAATACCGCGCGCCTCGCCGCTGGCTGGCCAATTTGGTGTGGCGCATCAACAGTCCCAAACCCTACACGTTGGATGAAGGCCAAGTGAATGCCGCCGGCAAGTTGATTACCCCCAACAATCGCCGGCTGGACTGGACGAACTATCTCGATCTCAAGCTGCGCCGACATTTCAAATTCGGCCCGGGCCGGCTCGGTGTGCAGCTCGAAGCGCGCAATCTGCTCGACAGCCGCAACTTGCTGTGGCGCGATCAACAGGGACGGATCGGCGGCTTGCTGGGTGATCCGACGGCGTATGACGTCGGCCGGCGGGTGAGCCTCGGGGTGATTTGGGAGAATTGAACAATCTTCACTGCCGCGGAAGAAGCGCCGGACTGCTCACGTATTTTCATTTTCGAAGATCAGCCGCGCCCGGGGCTTTCGGTCGAACCGGGGCACGGCCGGGCTGCGGCGCCCCGCCGCCGCACCGCTCTGCCGGTTGCGCTCACGGCATCTTGAATTCATGCTGTTCTGCGCGCACCACCAGCACCGAGCACGGCGCCTTTTGCACGACGCGCTCGGTGGTGCTGCCCAGCAGCATTTCCGCGATCCGGCTCTGGCCGTGGCTCGCCAGAACGATCAAATCAACTTTCAGTTCTCTTGCGGTGCGGACGATTTCGACGAAGGGCTTGCCGTCGCGCACGATGAATTGCGGCCGCAGTTTCTTCAGCGCGGCGGGGCGGATTTGTTTCACCAATTGAGCATGCGCTTCGGCGATCTTTTCCTGGCTCTCCTGCTTCACCTTCTCCACACTCACCCGCGCCATGATCAATTCTTCATCCGAAAGCAGCAAGTCGGGCAATACCGTGAGCACCACCAGTTTGGCCGCGTTGGTTTCAGCCAGCTTCACCGCATAGTTGACGGCCTGCCGCGCGCTGGCGGAGAAGTCGGTGCACACGAGAATCTTTTTCAATTTCATGCTTATTCCTTTTCTGTGAGGGTTGCGCCTCAGCGGTTCTCGGCGGCCTGCTTGAGCTCGCGGCTGCGCTGATAGAATTCCTGCAAATTCATCTCCTTCAAGAACACCAGGCCGCGGGTGGCGCGGATCATCGCGCTCTCATGCTCGTGAAACCACTCCCGGCCCAGGCAAATCTTGATGCGCTGATATTGTTCGGTTTGAATCTTCTGCGCCAATTCGGAAAACGGGCCGTCGTGTTCGTAGCTCGGGAACGAAGCATCCTTCTGCGAAATGAAGGTGTTCATGAACGCGCTTTGCATCACCGAGAACATGTTGAGCGACACCGGCACATAGATGTTGGCCTCGCTGGGATGAAAACGGAACCAGACGTTGCGGTAGCCCCACACCCGCAGGTCGGAGCGGCCGCTGTGTTTCTCGTAGCGCTTGAGCGCTTCGGTGATCGCTTGCAACACTTTGTAATGGGTGTCCGGGCCGCTGGCTTCGGGGTCGAGTGCCACGCTCACCACGTCAGGCTTCACGTCTTCCACCGTGCGGAGCACCGGCACGACGTCGCGCTCGACCGTGGGTTCCTCGGTGAAGATGTCGCCGGTGTAGAATCCCAGCCGCAAATGCCGGACGTTGGCGCAATCCCAGCCGAAGTAACCCCACAGGCATTCCGCTTCCCACTCCCGGCACATGCCCTTCAGGCGCTGAATGTAGTCGGGATCCTTCTTGCCGGGATACTGCTTGTCGAAGTAGTGCGCCAGCTCGGCGATGCGATCTTTGATGTTGTTGAGATCATGCTCGTCGAACAGCTCGATGAGATTGCGCAACAGGCGGCGCGCGGTGCCTTCATCCTTCACGCGGTTGCGGTTGGCGGCCACGCCGTCGAGGTATTGCCAGACATCGCGATTGCGGCCCTCATCATTGTCGGGCGCAAAATAGCCTTCGCGCAACAGTGCGGCAAACTCGGGCATGTCGATGAACTCGCCCAGCCGGTCGAGCTGTTGCCGCATGTATTGATTGGTCACCGCGGTAAAGCCGCTGGTCAGGCAGACGAAGTAGTGGGTGTTGCTGGCATCGCGCATGTGGCGCACGATGGCGGGCAGATAGCCCAGCATCAAATCATCGTGGTGCGGCTCAGTGTGGAGAAAGCGGGTGTGGCTGAGCGCCTTGGCGCCCTTTTCCAGCTTGCTGATCAGGCTGCGTTGCACCAGTGCGGTCAGCTCGTGATGCTCCTGCTGGCGTTTGGCGAGAATGGCGTGCGCGGTGCGGTCACCGAGGAAATCGTTCTCGGTCAAATCGATCACGCGCTTGCGCAGCTTGACCGCGAGATCGACCACTACGTGTTCGACTTCGGCGTCCTCGACGCTGGCCGCGCTCAAGAGCAGGGCGTGCTGGCGCTCCTGCAGCAGCTTGGCCGCGCCCATGGTCAAATAGAATCGGGCATTCGGCAGCGCCTGCAACGCGCTGGCGGGATGGAGGATGTTCTTTTCGCTCTGCACCGCGCTGGCAACGATCTCCGCCTTGGCCTCGCCCGCGGCAATGATGATGGCGGAGCAGTCGGGATTGTGCGTGATCGTGCCCAGGCCGATGGTAATCACCAGGCGCTTGCGCGACACTTCGATGCCGCCCAAATCCGAGGCCGCCGCGGCCTGGGTTTCGTAATTGGTCGGCGTCAGGCGGGTGGTGCTGTAATGATCAGAGCCGCGCACGTTGAAGCCGATGTGGCCGTCCGGCCCGATGCCACCGAGGAAAAAGCCGATGCCGCCCAGGCTGCGGAGGCGGGCTTCATACTCCTGACACCACTGATCAATGCGCTCCAGCACGCGCTTCTGCTGGCGCTCACGCGCGCTCTTGCCCTGCTTATAGCGCAGCTCGAGGTTGACCTCGTTGTCCGGCCACACGCTCGCCAGCGTCTCGTTTTTCTCCAGGCCGATCCTGGAGCAATCGATCAGCATTGCTTTTTTGGGATCAAGCCCGAAGCCTTCTATATAGAATTCGCGCACGTAATGGTAGAAGCTGTTGTGCTGGTGGGGATTGATGGGGTAGAACTCGTCGATTTGCACGAAGTGCAGGCTTGGCATATCCGGCATCATGGCGGGATCAATACCGTTTCGTTCCAACTCCGCCTGGGTATCGCGGTTGTCCCAATGCCCCAGCAGGTGTGTGACCCACTTGATGAAGTGTTCCGGCGTTTTGCCGGTGGGCAGGGATATCACGCCGCCGGGGTTGTGCTGCACCCATTCGAGGAAGCGCATCGCCGCCAGCTTGCCGAGCGCGGGGAAGTTGGCGACGACGATGGTTTTGATCTTCTCGGTGGGAGGATAGAGCGCCTGAAAGGGCGATGCGGTCAGGGCCACGCGCTCGACGCGGGTCAATTCTTCACGAGTGGATTCAGACATGAGCCAATCCTTGCAACCATAGGGGGTCAGAGGCTTGCTTTCTCGGCGAAATGTGTGCGGCGCGAAATTTTGTGCGCGTGAATTCCGGTGGAGAAAGAGCGGCAGCAGGCCAAGCCCGCGCGCTGATGGGGCCAACTCGATTCGCCCGGCGATCATGCTGCCGGACGGTGAGAGCGGCACAAATCTAACAAGCCCCCGGCAAGAATGCAAGGCCGGAAACGGATAGCGCAAAATGACGGATGGCCGCCTGGTTGCCGCCGGCCGGGTCTTGAGGCGATTGGCCTTTCAAACCTGGAGTCACATTCGGCAAGTCTGGTGACAGCTTGATTTGACGGCAGAATGATGCCGGGGATCAGACGGCTGGCGGCCGCTCTTGCGCTGTTCGAACGGCCGCCGCGGGAGCATCAGTAGGAAACAGCGCACCTCAGGCGGACTCGAGCAGGGGCCGGGGCCGGGCGGCCGGCGCTTGGGCGCGGTCATCCGCGTAACCGTGTTCGGCGAGATAGGCGCGCAGGCTCGCGCCGTGCGGCGTTGCCTGCAGGAGATGCTCGAGGTAGGCGGCTTTGGCAGGATCCCGCTGCCACCTCCCAATCGCGCTTTCGTCAAAATCGCGCAGCCGGTGCATATAGGGCAACATGCGCGCGGAGACGTTGCTCGCTTGCAGGTTTTCTTTGAGCCGCCGCCATGAACGCAAATGCGGGCGCAGGCACAGCCCCAGCCTGTGCTGCAGCAGCAACTCCAGGCGATGCGACTGCCGGATCACGTCTTCATATTTGACGGTGAGGAAGTTGGGCGATCCCGCCATCTCCTGCTCCAGGCGGCGGGCCGCGGCCACACTGCTCCGCCACAATCCGGGTGCGACGTAGTATTGCTTGCGATCGAGCGGATGGCGGCTGGTGAGCACATCACGCGGATCGCGAATGAGATTGATGAGGAAGACGTCATAGCGCCGCGCATAGTCCGCCAGCCGGCTGATTTGTGCCGGCCGCCACCAGTTGGCGTGGCGCTTGGTGATGAAGAAACCGAGGTCGTACCGGCCGCTCGCCTGCCGCCACAGCGTATAGCAGAGGCCGAGCCCCGGCGCGCTCCACGGCGCTGTTTCCTTGTCGAAGAGAATGGTATTGCTGAAGGCGATCATGGCATAATGCAACATGGTCGTGCCGGAGCGCGCACAGCCGACGATGTGAATGCGCCGGAGGCCGGCGTGCTTGAGCAGAAAGCTCTTGCCCTCTTCTTTGAGCCGGTTTACCGGCCGCAGATGGAATAATGCCATAGCCTTTTCTTCTCCTAGTTGCGAGTGCGAGGTTGTTGTTTGTGGCGCCAATATAGCGGGAAGAATTTACGGGAGAATGAGGACATCATTAAATGGTGATGAATGGAAGTGTTCGCTTCTCCTGGCATGGCCGGCCTTGACTTTCCCGGAGCGGTTGGGTATCTTGCGCGCCGACCTGCGCGCGGCGGGGAGGACTCCGGCGCGGCGATGGAGGACTTTCGCGGTGCTCACGCAACAGCAAGCAACGGAGAACGATGATGGACACTCTTGGCAACGCGATTCTCGGGATGGTCTTTCTGGCGCTCTCGCTCGCCGGCACGTTCTTGATGTACAAACTGTGGGGCTATCCCTTCGATGAACAGCAGCAGAAGAGCACGGCGCCGCGGCCGCTGGTGCTGCTGCACCGCGCCATCGGCTATCTCTATCTCGCGATCTATCTCTATCTGATGTCGCAGATGGTGCCGCGCCTCTGGCAGTATCAAGTTGAACTGCCGGCGCGCACCGTTGCCCATTTGATGCTGGGCATGGCCATCGGCGTGCTTCTGCTCGCCAAGGTCATGATCGTGCGCTTCTTCAAATACCTCGAAGCGCAAATGGCGCCGCTGCTCGGCACCGGTTTGTTGGTGTGCACCGCGCTGCTCATCGGACTTTCGGTGCCCTTCGCTTGGCGCGAGCACTACTTGAGCCAGCGCGCTGCCGGCGGTCCGGCCTTCGAACGGGAAAATCTCGCGCGCGTTGCCGCGCTGTTGCCGCAGGCCGGTTTCCCTGCCGAGGTTCCCGTTGCCGCGCTGGCCACCCCAGCGGCGCTGCGCCAGGGCCGCGCGGTTCTTTTGAAGAAATGCGTGCAGTGTCATGATCTCCGCACCGTGCTGCTGCGGCCGAAGACGCCCGGCCAGTGGCGCGAGACGGTCGCGCGCATGGCCGAACGCGCGGTGCTGGCCGAGCCGCTCAACGAATTCGAGCAGCGCTTTGCTACGGCCTATCTCATCGCCATTACGCCGGAGCTGCAGAAATCCGCCATGACCATTCGCCAGCAGGAAATCAAGCGCGAGGAAGCGCGGGCGGCGATCGCCGCGGTTTCAGCAACGCTGCCCCAGGAGCTTCCCGCCGCGCAAGCTGCGGCGGAGGCCGATCTCTCGGCGGCTCGAACCCTGTTCGAGCAAACTTGCTCGCAATGCCACAGCCTGGGCAATATCGAAAAAAGCCCGCCCGCCAGCGCCGCTGACGCCACCGCGCTGCTCGACCGTATGATCGACAACGGCCTGGACGTCACCGACGAGGAATTCGAGCAGCTCGTGTTCTACCTCACGCGCACCTACGGCAAGAACTGAGGCGGCAGAAGCTGAGCGCGGCTGGGTGTGCGGGAAAAAGGATTTGTTATTGAAGCAAAAGTTTGTTATGCTTTGCCGCGCTGCCGGTGTCTGGCTTGGGCGCGGCCGACTTCGCGGCCTGTGATCTGCAGGCCGTCTTTCGGGTCAATTACAGAGGCAAAACCTTCTTCGGGTAGGTAGAGTGATGCGTACTGCACAATTCCATTTTGGCGCGAACAAATTCTTGGTTCGTCTCAGACGCGGCAAGTTGCACCCCGCGTGGCCAATTTTGAGTCAATTATGCACCTGAACGGCGGGCTGACTTCAGTCCAGCCCGGGCATCAAACCTCTCATTCCCACCGCCACGTCCTTCAGTTTCTGAAGCCAGATATCTTTTTTCATTTTCGCAGGCTAATCGCAGAGAATCATTTTACTTGCGTCGCGGAGTCTGCCGCGCTTTTGCCAGCAACTTGGCGACTGCGATTCCACGCCCTCTCCCTGCAGCGCAACCTCTGCAGGCAGCCCGGCACAAGCCTTGCGATACCGACACCGCGAATTCTCAATCGACCAAATCACCACACGCCTCGCACCGCATCTCAAGGAAACGAATCTATGGCTGCCCTCACCTGAACAACGGAGCCAGTCATGCCAACGAAATTCACCCTCCTGGTGCGCGCCGCCGGTCTGGAGCTGCTCCTGCCAATACTTTTTTTCCTCGCGCCGTTCTCCTCTTTTGATTTCACGCTTGCCGCGATGCAAAACATGAGTCTCAACTCCAAGGGCCTTGAGCCGGCGAAAGTCAAGCCACGAGTCGACAAGGATGGCGACGGCCTCTCGGATCATGAAGAAAAAATGCTGGGCACCAACCCCCGATCACCGGACAGCGACAAAGACGGTCTGATCGACAGTGATGAGATCAACCGCCATCACACCAATCCCACCCAGGCGGACTCAGACGGCGACGGCCTGTCGGATTTCGAAGAAGTGGAAAAGTATCATACCGATCCCAACCAGCGCGACAGCGACCGTGATGGCCTGGAGGATCGCGTTGAATTGCTGGAGACGCGCACCGATCCGCTGCGGCCCGACAGCGATCGCGACGGCCTGCTGGACGGTGAGGAGGTGCTGCAATACCGCACCGATCCCCGGCGGCGCGACAGCGACGGTGACGGCCTCAGTGACGGCGAAGAAGTGCGCAGCCTGCTCTCCAACGCGCTCACCTCGGACAGCGATGGGGACGGCGTGGCCGATGAGCTGGATCAGTGCCCGAATGAACTGGAAACCGCCAACGGCTACGAAGACAACGATGGCTGCCCGGATGAGCAGCCGGCCTTTTGGGTGGAGATTGGGCAATCCTTCCTGCTGAGCCAAGTCACATTTGCCGAGGGCCAGACGCAGCCGGCGCCGCAGTCGAGGGAGCAGCTCGACGGCGTTTGCCGCACGTTGCGTGAGTTTCCGGAACTGGCGTTCGAGATTCGCGGCTATGCCGACAACACCGGCGAGGCCGCGCAGAATTTGCAGATTTCACTGGCACGGGCGCAAGCGGTGTACGATTATCTCGCTGCCGCTGGCATTAGTCGCGAGCGCATGCGTTGCGCCGGCTTTGGCGAAGCGAATGCCATTGCCTCCAACAGCAGCACCGAGGGCCGCGCCAAAAACCGTCGCATTGAACTGTATCGCCTGCATTGACCCGGCGGCGCACGCCCGGCGCGCCGGCGCTGCCCTCCTCCCAACCAACTCGCGATTGCCACGGCAATCGCGCCCGCCGTTTTTTTTCTGCTTTCCCCTTTTGAGTGCTGCTGCATATGGATTTTTTCGCAAGCCGCGGCCGGCGTATCGCCTCAGGCCCGGGGCCGACCTGGCACCGGCGTCCCGCGGGCAGCCGGCATGAGGTCAGCCCTCTCGCCTTTCACTCAGGCGAGAGCGCTGCCGGATTGCCGACTTGACTTTTGCGGCGAGACTTGTACATTGCATGCCGACAATTGGCGCAAAAACCCGCGCAGCAACACGGCGCCGGGCCGAACCATCATCAAGTTGACTTTCATGTGAGGAGAGGCAAGATGCGAAAACTCGTGGCACATGCCCTTACTCTGGCTGCCCTCTTGGCGGCCGGGACGGCGGTGGCGCAAGAAGCGCCCAAGCCGGAGCCGATGGGCTGGAAGAAGAATCTCATTGGCGCGTTGACCCTGACCCAAAATTCCTACAGCAACTGGACGCAAGGCGGCGAAAACGCGGTGGCCTGGAAGGGTGTCATTGAAACGCTCTGGGAAAACAATCAAACCACAATCAATTGGAAGAACACCGGCAAACTTGCTTACGGCCAGGTCAAACAGGGCGATCAGGAAGTGCGCAAAAGTGACGACGAGTTGCGGGTGGAATCGGTGCTGACCTACAAAGTCGGCAAGTATCTCAATCCCTATGTTGCCTTCAACGGACTGACGCAGATTGCCAATGGCTATGACTACGGGAAAACGCCGCGTTTGCTGGTGTCCGACACTTTTGATCCCACCTTCCTGCGGCAGAGCCTGGGCATGGGCTACAAGCCGGTCAACAATTTCGTCACGCGTCTGGGCCTTTCGGTGAAGGAGACCATTGTCGGCACGGAAGAATTCCGGCCGCTGTACGGCAACGCACTCGATGAGAACGTGCGGGTCGAAACCGGTATCGAGTCGGTGACGGATTTCTCGCAGAAGCTCGAGGAGAATGTTCTATTCACCACCAAGCTGGAAATGTTCAGCGCGTTTGAGCATCTCGAGGAGGTGGATGTCAACTGGGACAACACCCTCACGGCCAAGCTCGGCAAGCTCTTCACGGTCAATATGAACGTGCGCGTGTTGTATGATGAAAACCTCTCGAAGAAGCGCCAGCTCAAACAAGTGCTGGGCTTCGGCGTGTCCTATACCTTCTTCTAAAGCGGTGCGGCCTGGTCTCGGGCGGCCGGCGCGGCATGAATGAACGGCCGGACGCAAGGGACTTCCCGGCCACGCCCATGCGGTTGCAATCACTCTCTGTGAGGAGGAGCAAAATGTTGAAAGAGTTCAGGGAATTCGCGATGCGCGGCAATGTCGTGGACATGGCCGTGGGCATCATCATCGGCGCGGCCTTCGGCGGCATCATCAGTTCGTTGGTGAATGACGTGATCATGCCGCCCGTGGGTCTGCTCACCGGCGGCATCGATTTCAGCAACCTGGCGGTCAATCTCCAGAACGAGCCGGCGGTTGCGATCAAGTACGGCGTCTTCATCAATGCCGTGATCAATTTTGTCATCATTGCCTTTGCCATGTTCATGATCGTGCGGGCCATGAATCGCCTGAAGAAGAAGGAAGAAGCTGCGCCCGCCGCACCCACGACCAAAGAATGCCCGGAATGTATGATGACGATTCCGCTCAAGGCCAAGCGCTGCGGCCATTGCACCGCCGTGGTAGCGTAAGACCGTGCCCTGACCACTGGACACTGATCAGTAACCAGTGTCCAGTGACCAGTATCCAGTATCCAGTATCCAGTATCCAGCATCCAGCATCCAGTATCCAGCATCAAGCATCAAGCATCAAGCATCAAGCATCCAGTATCAAGCATCCAGTATCAAGCCATGACAGATTTCGAAAAGCTCGGTGTGTTTTATTTGGGGCGTGCGTATGATCTGGCCGCCAAACAGGCAAAAGAGAATCTCATTCTGTATGACTCCAAAGACCTGGTGACGCACGCGATGTGCGTCGGCATGACCGGCAGCGGCAAGACCGGTTTGTGCATTGGGCTGTTGGAAGAGGCCGCGATCGACGGCATTCCCGCTTTGATCGTCGATCCCAAGGGAGATCTCGGCAACCTGCTGCTCACTTTTCCGGAATTGCGGCCGGAAGACTTCCGGCCGTGGATCAATGAAGACGATGCGCGCAAGAAAAGTCTGACGCCGGAGGCTTTTGCCGCCAAGCAGGCCGAGCTGTGGAAAAACGGACTGGCTTCCTGGGGCCAGGAGGCCGGCCGCATTCGCCGGCTGCATGAGGCCGCAGAGTTCGTCATCTACACGCCCGGCAGCTCGGCCGGTTTGCCCGTTTCCATTCTGCAGTCGTTTGCGGCGCCCAGCGCGGCCGTGCGCCAGGATAGCGACGCCTTGCGCGAACGCATCGCGACCACCGCGACCAGTCTGTTGGGTCTGCTCGGTATCGACGCGGATCCCATCAAGAGCCGCGAGCACATTTTGATTTCCACCATTCTCAATCACTACTGGCAGCAGGGCGTGCATCTCGAACTCGCCACGTTGATTCATGCGATTCAAACGCCGCCGGTGGGCAAAATCGGCGTATTCGATCTCGATTCGTTCTATCCCGCCAAAGAGCGGCTGGAACTGGCCATGGCGCTCAACAATCTGCTGGCTTCGCCGAGCTTTCAGTCGTGGCTGGAGGGCGAGGCACTCGATATTCAGAGCCTGCTTTATTCGCCGAGCGGCAAGCCGCGGCATGCAATTTTTTCGATCGCGCATCTCTCCGATGCCGAGCGCATGTTCTTCGTGTCGCTGTTGCTCAATCAGACGCTGGGCTGGATGCGGGCGCAGTCCGGCACCACCAGCTTGCGCGCGCTTTTCTACATGGATGAAATCTTCGGCTATCTGCCACCGGTGGCGAATCCGCCTTCGAAAGCGCCGCTGCTCACGTTGCTCAAGCAAGCGCGCGCCTTCGGTTTGGGCGTGGTGCTGGCGACGCAGAATCCGGTCGATCTCGATTACAAAGGCCTGTCCAACATCGGCACGTGGTTTTTGGGAAGACTGCAGACCGAACGCGACAAGGCGCGCGTGCTCGAAGGCCTGGAGGGCGCAGGCAGCGGCGGTGCGTTCGACCGCAATCTGATGGAACAAACGCTGGCCGGCCTGGGCAACCGGGTTTTTCTGATGCACAACGTGCACGAAGACCAGCCGGAAGTGTTCGAGACGCGCTGGGTGATGTCGTATCTCGCCGGCCCGTTGACGCGAAATCAGATCAAGACCCTGATGGATGAACGCCGCCGGCCGGCCGCCGCCGCGCCGGCCGTGCGCGTGACCGCGGCCGCGCCGGCGACCAGCGCGAGCCGGCCGATTGTGCCCAACACCATTCCGCAAGTGTTTCTGCCGGTGCGCCGCGAGGCCCCGGCGAATAGCCGGCTGTTGTATCAACCGTTTCTGTTCGGATTGGCGCAGGTGCAGTTCAGCGACGCGAAAAAGGGTGTGGACGTGATGCAAACGCTCAGCCGCCTGATGCCGATTACCGATGAAGTGCTGGCGGTGAAATGGCAGGAGGCGGTTGACGCGAAAGTCACGGAAACGGAGCTGCGCAGCGAGGCCGAGGCCGGAGCGGGATTTGCCGAGCTGCCGGCCGGCGCGGCGCAAGCGGCGAATTACGGCAAATGGCAAAAGGAATTTGTGGCGGAGTTGCAGCGCAGTTGCGCACTGGAGCTGTGGAAGAGTGCACGCTACAAGGAGATTTCCAAGCCGGGCGAAAGTGAGCGTGACTTTCGCGTGCGCTTGAGCCAGCTCACGCGGCAGGATCGCGACGCGGAGATGGAACAATTGCGGCGCAAATATGCTCCCAAGATCGCGGCGCTCGAAGAGAAAATCCGGCGCGCGGAAGAGCGCGTGGCGCGCGAGCAAGCGCAGGCGCGCAGTCAGCAGATCAATACCGTGCTGGACGTGGGTGCGACCATTCTGGGCGCGTTCATGGGCCGCAAAACCCTCAGCCGCACCAACGTCAACCGGGCCGGCGCCGCGATGCGCAGTGTCAGCCGCGCCAGCCGGGAATCGCAAGACGTGCAAAGCGCGCAAGAGACACTCGCAATGCTGCAGCAGCAGGTGGCTGATTTGAACGCGGAGTTCGACGCCGAAGTGGCGGCGCTGGGAGCAGGCGCGGCGCAAACCGAAGCGCTGGAAACCCTCGCCGTGCGCCCAAAGAAAACCGGCATTGCGGTGCGGCTGCTGGCGTTGGGGTGGGCGCCCCAGTGGCTGCGCGAGGATGGAACAGTCATGCCGGCATGAGACACATTTCGAGGGCAATCCCAGCCGCCCCGCCTCTGCGCCGGGGCGGCTGGAATTGCGGTTCTCCCGCCTAAGTTGCCGTTTTGACGGTCCTGCCATTCATGATCCCCATGTGATTTGCCCACGGTTGCGGATTGCCTGCCCTGGTATACAATTTGTCATTCGGCACTGAGGGCGCGGCCACGAAAGTGCCGGCAAAACTGCCGGCAGCAACGCGTCCCGTGCGTCAGGCAGGAGAACTCTTCCTCGCTGGGCAGTTCCCGGCTCGGGAAGCAAACGGGCGTGTGTGATGGTTTGGCTGACCAGCGCATGAAGTTCCAGCCTGGCAGCCGCAGGGAATCTTTCTGCGGCTTCTTCAGACCGGCTGCCATGACGGTATTAGGGTAAATCACATCCAACATCGAGGCTGTGCATCCTGTTTCAATGAATGATTGAGTTGTGGAGACCGAAATTATGCCGAGAACACTTGTCACAGGCGGGGCGGGCTTTTTGGGATCGCACTTGTGCGAATACCTCCTGAACGCGGGGCATGAAGTCATCGCGATGGACAATCTCCTCACCGGCACGACCGAGAACATCGAACATTTGCGCGGCGAGCGATTCAAATTCATCAAGCATGACGTCACCGAGTACATTTACCTCGCTGGTGGTTTGGACTATATCCTCCATTTTGCTTCACCTGCCAGTCCGATGGACTATCTGCAGTTGCCGATTCAAACCATGAAGGTCGGCGCGCTGGGCACGCACAAGGCCCTGGGCCTGGCCAAAGACACGGGCGCCACCTTCCTGCTCGCCTCCACTTCGGAGGTGTATGGCGACCCGCTGGTGCATCCGCAAAAAGAAGACTACTGGGGCCACGTCAATCCCGTCGGGCCGCGCGGCGTCTACGATGAAGCCAAACGCTTTGCCGAAGCCCTGACCATGGCCTACCATCGCACGCACGGCGTGGACACCAAGATCGTGCGCATCTTCAACACCTACGGCCCGCGCATGCGCCCCAACGACGGCCGCGCCATTCCCGCCTTCATTCCGCAAGCGCTGCGCAACGAGCCGTTGACGGTGTTCGGCGACGGCTCGCAAACCCGCAGCTTCTGCTATGTCGATGATCTCATCGAGGGCATCTATCGCTTGTTGATCTCGGATTATCATGAGCCGGTGAATATCGGCAATCCCCATGAGATGACGATTCGGGAGCTGGCCGAGACGATCGTGCGGGTGACCGGCAGTGCCAGCACCATTGTGGAGCGGCCGCTGCCGGTGGATGACCCCAAAGTGCGGCAGCCTGACATTTCTCTTGCCCGCCGTATCTTGGGCTGGGAACCCAAGGCCAGTCTGGCGGACGGCCTGGAAAAGACCGTGGCCTGGTTCAAGCAGCAACCCGGAATGAAACGCGAGCACGCCGGCAAGAACGGCAGGAGTGAGCACCACGAGGCCGTGCGCCGGGCGGAGCGCACCCCGCTGGTTTTGGAAACGGAAACCTAGCGCTGCAATCGCGGACTTGTGAGAAAATGCTCCCGCAACAGCTTGGCCGTTGCATCCAAATTCCCAGAAATTCCACGACATTCGAAGTTTCAGCAACCTCGGCTCAGCCGGGGTTGCAGCATTTCAAAACGCACGAGATTCAGAGCCGCATCGCCTCAGCGGGCAGCGCACGCGGCAACGCGCCGGCCACTTCCGGTCACGGCACCACCGGGTTTCGCGACGCGGGAGATTGCTGACCGCCGTACAGCGCTGCGGCCGGCTCTGCGCCTGCGGCAGACGGCCGTGGCAGGTGTTCCAGCCCCGTTGCCTCAAAATTAAATGTTACCCAAATTTGTGAGAACTGGGGTGATTTTGATTTATTGTTCTTTTGCTG
>JAKLJX010000012.1:0-52026 GCA_023150945.1 bacterium
AGTTGTAGTGAAGACTTTTTGACCCCTTCTATTGAAAATACTAAATTTAGATCCAGCAACTGCGGAAGTTGGGCTAGAAGCCGTAGAGCACTTTTGGCACTTGGGGCATATTCTGCTTCTCCCAAACTCGTGATTTATCGGATACATGATTTTTGGGATAGCCACTGACGCCCACTTCTTCCGGCGTTTTGCGACTTTGCCTTTTGGCGCCCTCACCCCGAATTTGCGCAAAACTTATTTGGCTTGATATTCGTGCATCTGCGATTGCCCTTCCCGGACAGTTTAGAGGGATAATTTCGATCGCTCTGAAACATTCATTCAGCTCGTGCCATCGTGAGTTTTCCTTCAAATTTTGGCATTCTGATTCCACTGACAATCAAAAAGATCAAATCGCTTCGGATTGACGCACATGCGGCAAATTTTGCAGAAGTCTGGCCCGCAACCCGATGAGAGTTAGTCCCACAACTTCATTGGAGGTTGCATCGTAACGGAGAATCACCCCCCTCGCCAATGTCAATGCCCAGAGCGGGTTGAGGCTTGCCAAGAGAGAGATAAAGAACATCCGATTCTTCATCATAATCCCAATCGACGGCTGTGGGTTTTTCCAAAATCTTTACCGCTTCCATAGAACTTTCCTCCGTGCTGAAGGTCGACCCGTCAAATAGGCCGTCACAATGAAACCGTCCGATGTCCCGATCTCCCGATAGGCAACCGCGAAATACTTGCGCGTCAACGGCGTCTATGAATAGAAACGAATGGCATGCAATTCACCGAAATCACCCGCTGGTATCATCTCGGGTTCCGCCACTGTTTCTAATACATGGTTCTTCTGGTCCAGCATTTCCACGTGACGATCAACGATATGTTGCCACCGCTCGTCCGTCAAACGGATTGGAACACCGTTGTGCGAATACACGATCAGCATCTTACCCGCCCAGGTATAACGCTCTGCTCAGCATTCCGGCTTCAATCAAGCATTTTTTCCGCCGACACCACGGTTCCCGTCTTGCCTTGCCAGGCCTCTTCAAACGCGTCGATCGAAGTGATCACCACGCGCCGGCCGCCGCCTTCCAGGAAATTGATCGCCCCGCGCATCTTCGGACCCATGCTGCCCGCCGGAAAATGGCCTTCGGCGTAATAGCGCTTCAGCTCGGCCAGCGTGATGCCATCGAGCCATTGTTCATTCGGTTGGCGGTAGTTGATCGCAACCTTCTCGATGGGCGTCAGAATCGCCAGCTCGTCCGCGCCAATGTCCTTGGCCAGCACCGCTGCGGCCAGGTCCTTGTCGATCACGGCGTTGATGCCTTCCAGCAGCTCTGGGCGTTCGTGTTGATCATAGTAAACCGGAATGCCGCCGCCGCCCGCAGCAATCACGATGTGCCCGAGATGCACCAGCTCGCGGATGACCTTGCGCTCGACAATTGCCACCGGTTCGGGGGAAGGCACCACCCGGCGCCAGCCGCGACCAAGATCTTCCTTCATTTGCCAGCCGTAACGTTCGCGCAGCTCCGGCACTTGCTCCGCGGTGTAAACCGGCCCGACGAATTTGCTCGGCTGCTTGATGGAGGGGTCATCCGGATTCACCACCACCTGCGTCACCACAGTCACGACGTCCCGCTGCAGGCCGTGCCGGTGCAGCATGTTTTGCAGCGATTGCTGAATCATGTAGCCCATGCCGCCTTGCAGATCGGCGACGATCACACCCAGCGGCAAGGGGGGCACGAGATGGCGCGAGGTTTCGACGCGAATGAGCGCATTGCCGACTTGCGGGCCGTTGCCATGCACGATCACGACGCGATACCCTTCCGCAATCAAGCGCACCAGGCTCTTGAGGCTGCGGCGCGTGTTGGCAAACTGCTGGTAGATGTTGCCGTCTTCAAACTCGCGCGTGATCGCGTTGCCGCCAATGGCGATGACCATGCACTTTTCATTCATAGCTCAGGCGAACCGCTGCAAGACCTCGGCGAGCGTCGGCCGGCCGATTTCCTGCAATTCATAGGTGACGCGCGTGCTGGGCTTGTTGATCTGCAACAGTTGCCGCAAGTCAATCGGCGTCGCGATGATCACACTGTCGCAGTCCGTGGCATTGATAGTGGCTTCGAGATCGCGAATCTGCTGGTCGCCATAGCCCATGGCCGGCAACAAGGTCCCGATACCCGGATAGCGCCGGAAGGTTTCGACCAGACTGCCCTTCAGGAAGGGCCGGGGATCGACCAGCTCCTTTGCGCCGAAGCGCCGGGCCGCCACGATACCGGCGCCCAGCGTCATCTCGCCGTGCGTCAGCGTGGGGCCGTCTTCGATGCACAACACACGTTGATTCCGAATGACCTCCGGCTGCGCCACGGTGATGGGCGAAGCGGCATCCACAATGATGGCCGCGGGATTGTGCTCGCGCACCGCCTGCCGCACCCGCTCGATGTTCTCCGGCGTTGCCGAAACCTCCTTGTTGATGACGACCACATCCGCCATGCGCAAATTCGTCTCACCGGGATGATAGCGGGTTTCATGGCCGGGCCGCAACGGATCCACCACGACGACGTGCAAACTGGGCTTGAAAAAAGGCGTGTCATTGTTGCCGCCGTCCCACAACACGATATCAGCCTCCTGCTCGGCACGGGCCAGAATCGCGGCATAATCGACGCCGGCATAAACGATCGTGCCCATGTTCAAATGCGGCTCATATTCCTCCCGCTCTTCGATCGTGCAGTTGTGCGCCGCCAGATCCGCGAGGCTGGCGAAGCGCTGCACGGCCTGGGCGGCGAGGTCGCCGTAGGGCATCGGATGCCGCACCGCCACCAGTTTCTTGCCGAACCCGCGCAGGATCTGCGCGACCCGCCGCGTGGTTTGGCTCTTGCCGCTGCCGGTGCGCACCGCGCAAATGGCGATCACCGGTTTGGCGGAAGGCAGCATCGTCGCGCCTGTGCCCAGCAGCGTGAAAGAAGCGCCCACGGCATTAACTAGACTCGCCTGGTGCATCACATATTCGTGGGAAATATCGCTGTAAGAAAAAACCACTTCATCGATGCGTTCGCGACGGATCAAATCCACCAGCTCACTCTCCGGATGGATGGGGATGCCTTGCGGATAGAGCTTGCCGGCCAGGGCCGCCGGATAGCGCCGGCCGTCGATGTTGGGAATTTGCGTTGCAGTAAAAGCCACGACTTCATGAGATTCGCGCTCACGGTACGTGACATTGAAATTGTGGAAGTCGCGTCCCGCAGCTCCCATAATCAGCACTCGGGTTCTCGCCATGATGAAATTCCTTCTGTGGTTGCCGTCACTGTTCAGCCCGGTTCACCTCGCGCAACGTGAACAGATGAGATTCGGGATCAAAATGAACGCGGGCAATATAGCGGAAAATGACGTGATTTGCAAGCTTGGGAGACGATCGGACGAAGGCAGCAAGGCCGGCAGCGTCGCGAAAATTCCAATTTTGCATTTGGAACCGCGCTCTTGCAAAGCTCTGCCACAATCGCAGCCGCCGCGTGATCACTGCGCCGTCTCATTCTCTCCTGTTGCACCGCCTGCAAGCACTTTCAAAATACCGGATTTGTATGAGGGACGATCGCCATGCGCCGTTGCCGTCGAACCAGCCGAAACACAAACGCCGGCCTCGCTGTTTTTCGCGACCGAAGAGGAGTTTGCGACGTGATGCGAGGAGGACACCAAAGCCGATTGCACCGATGTAGAGATCATTGTCATGTCGCCGGAATCAACGTGGACCAGCAGGCAGGAAACGTGGTTTGCCACCTTGTTTGATTTGTTTGCCTCCCAGAACGGCCTGGGCTGGGGGTTTGCCGTCGGAAACGTGCAAGTTCGTTTGCGCCCCGGCCTGCGGCGCAATCCTGACGCGATCTTTTTTGAAAAATCCCGCAATCATCTCATCCACGAAACCCACTTCGAGGGCGCGCCCGATGTGCTGGCGGAGTTCGTTTCCCTGGCAAGCACGCTTCACGATTGGCATGAGCAATAGCTCGAATGCGAGGCCGCCGGCGTGCGGGAGTATTGGATCAGCGATCGGCAAGAACAGCGGGTGGCGGTTTATTCACTGGGTGAGGATCGGCGCTATCATCCGATTGCGCCGCTGGCAGGCAAGATTCATTCGGTGGCCGTGCCGGGCTTTTGAAGCAAGCGCGAATGGCTGCGGCAGGGTCCTGAGTTTGACACGTAGGCGAGGGCAAAAGAGATGGGCATTCTTGCTTGAATTATCTTCTTCCTTTCTCCGGCTTTCAAAATTCCCACTGCGCCGACAACCGGATCTCCTCCCCGTTTGATTTCACCCCCAGCGCCGGAACATAGGCTGCGGCCTGCTTGGGCTGCTCCAACCGTGAGTTGTGACGATTGGCCAGCCAGGCCGCATGAATGCCGCTGATGATGTGATTGGCGATGATGCCGGCAATCACCAATTCGCCGCGATTGAAAGCGCGCTCGCTGCGCAAACGCGTGCGGTCAAAGCGTGCGCGCTCGGCTTCGGAATCCCAGCGCCAATAGTGGGTGGCCGGATCATACAGCGAAGCCACGTCACGGCGCTGCAAACGGGACTGGTTGTAATCTTCCAGGCTGGCGTAATTGCCAACATCGACGAAATATTTGTCGCTCTTTCCTGCGGCCTTCACCTGCGCATGCTCCACCGCCAGCAGGCGATAATCATCCCGGAGCCAATTGCCGTACACGTTGAATGAGATCACGCCAATCCAGAGCGTCACATCGGCGACGAAGTAATTCCGTGCGGCCGTGCGCGCGCCCACGACCTTCTGCCCCCAGCCGGGAATCAGCGCGGAACGCAAAAACGCGCTGCCAATCCCGATGCGCTTGCCCGTCGCCTCTGGCGGCGTGGCTGCGTCCGCAGCGGCCAGATGCGCTTCTTGCCCGGGCACCGCCGCGGCCCGCGGAGAAGTGTGAGTATCTTGCGCTAAAGCCCAACCGGGGCCAAGCAACATCGCCGCAACAAGAATTCGATTGAGATTCATTGGATTTCGTCTTTCGCAACGGAATTCACCAACGCCTACCACACCACGCGCACCGCCAGCACCGGCATCAATTCATCGTGGTGTTTCTTCAATTTCATGCCGAACGAAGTGCCCTTGGTCTGCGCCTGATTGAATTTGTGCGCCGAATAGGCTGCTTCGACCATGCTCACCAAGTGGTTGACCATGACTACGCTCGAAGAAAGCGTAGCCTTGCGGAATTGATCATTGGCCAGACGCCGCATGGTGGTGTAAGCCAGGCGGTTTTGCGAATCGCGCTGCAGAATTTCGCCGCTGATGCTGTCATCCCAACCGGCATTGAATTGATCGTATTTGCCGATATTCTCATAGTACGTCTGGTTCTTCGTATCCGGCAGATAGTGACTGAAATTCTCGCGTTCCTTCTGCTTTTCACACTCGCGATCGCTGGGGCTGCAGCCGAAGGCGCGGTCAATCGAGGCCCAATATTCGCTTTCACTCCAATGCTGATCCGCGAAGCGCTCGAACTGGTCAGTTTTCCTGTTGCCGCTGCTGTTGTATTTGGCATAGGCCGCCCACGCGCCCACTTCCACTCCCAGAAACAAAAGCCCTTTGAGATAGGAACGATTGTAGACCTGGCCCGCACCGGGAAGAACGGCCGAAAAAATCGCCGCGCGCGCCACCGATCGGCGCACGGCCGCCGGCTTCTCTTCCTGAAACATGGCGTGCAGCGCGAGATCAGGCGTATGATTGCTCCAGACCAGATCCTGCTGGGCAGCCTGACACCAGGCCGCGAGCGGAAATTCCAACGTAGCCACGGCGGTGGCATCGGTTGCCGGTTGCGCGTGACTGGCGGCGGCAAGGGCGCCGATCAGCAAGAACAGCCGCCAGATAGACTTCGAGTTGCGCATATGAAGTATCCTGTAGTCGAATGGGTGAAGCAAACGGTGTCGTCGAGCGAGATTTGATGATGCCCTTGGCATTGCCCGGCCTCGGCACCGCCGAGGTTGGGACATTCCCGGACGAACGCTAATTGTCCAGGAAATCGAAGGCGACCGTCAGGTAATAGCGCCATTCCTTGCCGTAAGTGAGAGGAGCATAGCCCTCGCGGCGCAGAACGAATTTGTCGAAACCATATGCGGCATCGAACGAAACCCGCGTCGGAAAGCCGTAGAACGAAAACATCTCCGAGCGCAATTGCAGATTGACGCTGTCGTGCAGTTTGTCGCTGAAACCCTTGGTCTTGGAAAATGCGCCGCCGTAATCGTACGACACGGCGAAGTAGATTTTGTCGAGATAAAGATGCAGCAACGACAAATCGAGATGGCGAAACAACGGAAAGCGATAGGTCAGGCGACCGTGCAGCAAATAGCGGCCTTCCATGCTGTAGTAAGGATAGCCGCGCACACCATCCAGGCCGCCGGCAAAAAAGTAGAAGAAGCTGTTCACGTCTCGATCCAGCCAGCCGCCGCGGCCATACAGCGTCAGGCCCGTGCGCCCGGGCAACGGCAGACGCTCGGTCCAATCCAACTCAACGCGATGCACGTTGTGCGGCTCATAGTTTTCGACGAACGTGCCATAATCCGTCAACGTAAAAGCTTTTTCGGGATCGGAATTGATGAAGTCGTTGAACTCGCGCGTGTAGCGCAATTCAACCTCGCGGCCCATGCGGGGATTGATTTCGCCGTCCACCGCGCGCACCCGCTGGTGAAAAGAATGACGAAAAGCCAGGGCTTTGCCTTGATAATAGGTGTATCCGAAGCTCTGCTTCAGGCCGCGATCGACGAACGAGATCTTGGCATTGTAGCGGCTGTAAATGAAACTGAGCTGGGAATGATGCTGGCTGTTCCACGCCCGCCGCGTGCCCAGATCGACTTCAGTCAAATTGTAAAGAAATCCGTAACCGTCGGCGCCGGCGTGGCGGACTTGATTATAGGCTTCGAGAAACAACTGCGGCCCGAGCTTGTAATAGTCCACCAGCAGAAAAAGGTCATAGTCCTTGTCGCGATTGATCGCCGCGCCGCCAATGAAGCTGAGGTTATCGAGCATTTCACTGGAGTAGAAATAGCTGCCCAGCTTCACCGTGCCATAATCCATCATCACGCGCGGCAGAACTGCAATGGCCGAGTAGTGATCCTGGTAAGGCTTGGCTTCGAAATTGGGAATCTGCTTGTCGTCATAGGCGCCGTGCTTAATACCGCTCAAGTTGAGATGCGCAAGATCACCGTTGACCGCGGCCAGTTGTATGTTCTTGCCGGGAGAAGGCAGATACTGTGTGACCTCGGGCGGCACCGGCTGTGGTGTTTTGAGATGCGCGATTTTGTAGCCCTCGGCCACAAACGTACTAAACACCAATTCGCCGTTGCCGTTGACGGAAGGCATGAACGCACCGCCCACCACATTTGTCAGCGGCGTGACGTGTTGGGTGGCGAGATCATAGCTGTAGAGGTTGAATATGCCGGTCACATCCCAACTGAAATAGATCTTCTGGCCGTCGGGACTGAACACCGCGTCGCGCGCATCGCTGGGCTTGGCGCCCGATGATTCACCCATGATCGCATGTCGCAAGTTGACCGGAGTGATTTCGCCGCTCGCGACGTCGTAAAGCTGCAAATTGCGACCGCGCGCATGCGAATAGGAATACAAAAGCTGCCGGCCGTCCGGCGACCATTGCGGCGTGTAGGCTTGTTCCTGGGTCTTGTGAGAGGTGATGAGCTTGAGTCGATCGGCCGCGATATCATAGAGCGCAATGTTTTGACTGCCGTCACCATTGACCACACAAGCAAGCATTTTGCCGTCGGGCGACCAACTTGGACTGTGTGCGCGCGCGGCATGCGTCAGGCGCTTTTCTTTTTTATTCTTGATGTCGTAGAGATACAAATCATACAGGACCGAGTGATGCGGATTTTTTCCAGATTTGCGCGAGTAGCCGAGCTGGGCGCCGTCAGGCGACCAGGAAAAAGCGTAATGCACACCGGCCTTGATCAATCTATCCTTGCCGTCAACGCCCTCACGCAACACCAACGAGGTCTGGCCCAAATAATCCGCGCCGACATTGCTGAGATAAGCCAGTTTGCTGCCGTCCGGCGACCAGCGCGGGTAGAAGTTGCCCGAGCCTTTGGCCTGCACCCATTCGCCGGTTACGGTATGCCCCTGAATCTCGCGCAATTGCTGCGCATAGGCTTCCTGCAGGTGTTGCTTCCACTCGTCATAAATTTGATCGCCGCTTTTGCCGGTGGCTTTTTTGATGGCGCTGTCAAACGAAAAACGCAACGGGCTGCGCATGTTGGCGGCAATCTGCTGCAAGGAAGCCTCGCCGTAGTCCCTTGCGATGTAACCCGCCAACGAATAGCCCTGATTGTAAACCCGCTCGCTGCCAATGCTGTTTTTTCCGAAGACGTTCATTTCGGAATAGGTCAGCAGCTTGTTTTCCACCACCGCGGTGCGCAGCAGCATGTCGCGATGTGCGTCCCACAAATCATATTCCAGCTCGGGGCGCTGATGCTGCGCCACGCCTTCCGCGAACCAGGGCGGCATCACGGTGAAAGGCAGCGGGTAGGAGAGAATGCGATTGGGGTAGCCGTAAAGCACATCCGGGCGCTTTTCGTCCTCGTACCCGAGCCACTGCACATAGGCCGCCGGAATATGCCGCGTGATTTTGCGCGCCGCGCCCAGCGAAATCATATGCGTGTATTCGTGCGTGATGACGTTGCGCAGCCAACTGTGCGTACCGCGCAATTCAAAATCCATCGCGCTCGCCCAGATTTCGACTTTGTTGTCGAGATAGTAGGCCGCGCCGTTGGAAAAATCATCATAGTCTTTGATGATGAAATGCACCTTACCGTCAGGCTCATAGCCGTACAGCGAGGTAATCGGTGTGTAAATCTCCTCGGCGATCTTGGCCGTGAGTTTTCCGGTTTGCTCGGCGCCGTCGTGAAAATGGACGAAGAAGTGTTCGGTTTCGATGGTGTTCCATTTCAGCTCGGGATGGGTCCAGCGCGGCTCGTCCTGGGCGTGAGCAAAGGTTGCGAACACTGCCATAACGCCAACTGCGGCGATGGCAGAACATTTTTGCAAACGATTCACGGCAATCGCCTCATGTTGAAATCTGAATCCGCATTGCTGCCAAATCTCATTTCCATATCTCTGTTTAGCAGTTCCAGCGCTATTTCACCACTGCAATTTTGATCACCTTCATCACCTTCTCGGTTTCGCCCTGGGCTTCGACTTTCGCCAGATATACGCCGCTTTGCACGCCCTCGAGCTGCCATTCCACCTCATTGTCGGCTTGCGCCAGTCCCGGACCTTCAAGCTCAGTCACCAAATCGCCGGCGGTATCAAAGATCGAGATTTTCACTTTCGCGGTGCCGTTCAGGCGATAGCGAATACGCGTGGAACCCTCGCGCGCCGGATTGGGGTAATTGTAAACCGATTGTTCCGGCATCAGCTTGCCTTCTGCAATCACCGGTGTTTCGCGCGCCGGATTGAGGCTAGTTTGCGCAGCATCGCGGTGATACATCAGCCAATCCGCTTGCCCACTGCTTTCGGGCATGCGCCACACATGCACAAAACCGCTACCGGAAGCGCCGACGAGTTCGAGCTTGCCGTCATTGTCGAGATCACCGGCCGCAAGAGAGCCGTGACCCGGCCCCGGCAGCGCCAGCGGAAATCCTTCCACCAAAGAGCCATTACCGCGATAGGCATAAACGTTGCCGTCAACGCCAGGCACGATTATTTCCCGCCCGCCGCCGCCATCCACATCTGCGATGATGGGCGATATCAAATCCTGCGCTGCATTGGCAGTTTTCTGTTGTGCGCCAATTTTGCGAGGAAAATTCTCGGTGAGCACGCCGTTGTAGTTCACGGCAAACAGTTGATTCCCGGCAGCCAGCACAACTTCCTTGCGGCCGTCGCGATTGAGGTCGCCAATCGCCAGTCCGCCAATAGCGTCGCCGAAATCCAACACAACTTGCTCAGCGCCTTGATTGGTCGGAAAAAACAACCGGCCATCCTGCTCCGCAACCAAACCTTCGATTTGGCCATCATTGTCGACATCAGCAATTGCAAATGCGCCGTTGGGCGCCGGCCCGCGCGAGAGCGGCAACGGTGGGTTACTGAAAACTGCAACGCCCTCCTCGCTCAAGATAGCCGAACCATTATCCAGGGCCACCAGCAAACCATTTCCCAGCAGAGAAAGACCCCGCACCGGCCGTTGCAGCGCGGTTTGCCAACGCAATTCCCCGGCGCCGGTAAATGAGAAAACCGTGCCGGCTTCATTGCCGCAAAAAATATTCTTCGTCTCTGCACGCACAACCACGTTTGACTGGGTTGCGCCCACCTCAACCTGCCAGGCCAAATCCGCACGGCCATTGCCATCGTCATCTTTTGCCTGCCAGACCTGGAGTTTCCCCTCTTGCAACAAGGCAATGATTTCCGCGCGGCCGTCGCCAACCACGTCGGCAAGCGCGGGCGGAGAAGCCAACGGCCCGCCCTCAACAAAGGTTGCGCGCGGAATCTGCGCCGTCAAACCGTTGGGTTGGGTGACGGTTGCCACGTCACCGTTTGCGATGACTTTGCTGCCGTCCGCCTGCCACGCGAATATCTCTCCGGAAACAGTTGCCGCGACAATGTCCGTTCTGCCATCGCCGGAGAGATCCGCCAGCATGGGCGAAAGCACCACAGCCGCACTGCCTCCGGCATATTGCGGAAAGTTCGGCACGGCAAATTGATTGCGCAGGGAGAATGTCATCACCGGCGCAATATCGGAAAAATTTGTGATCACAATGCCGGTATTCGAGCCGTTGTTCGCGGCAGTGCTCGGAATGGTTTTGGGGCCAAAACTCACCGGCTCATCGGGCCGCAAATATTCCGTGATCACCGGGTTCTTCGACCACCAGGCGTCTTCGGGCAAACCCAGCTCGCTGCCGGAGCCGGGATCGAGAAAGCCATAAAAACGCCCGATGTCCTGCGCGCCGTCAGCTTCTTCGAGATCGACGCCGCGGTGATCAGCGTCGGCATTGACGCGGTTGCTGGCGTAATTCGCGCGAATGATGCTTTCATCAATATGCCAAATCAAAATGCCGGGGCCGGGCAAGGCGCGGTTGTTTTGATCAACGGTGTACGGCAAACCGAAATCGTATTCATCGACTTGCGTAATCACGCTGATGGCCTGCTCCGCGGCAAAATCATTCTCGCGAAATTGAATGCGCACGCCGTTGACGTCGCGTCCGGAGGCAATACGATCGCCGTTGACGTCGCGCGAGCGGTTTTCCAATAGAAAGTATTCGCTGTCGGTGATCGGGATTTTGTAGATCTTATTGGGATTGTGGGCCAACGCTGCCGCGATTTCAAAATTCTCGCCGCTGGTGATGACAATTGGCTCTTCCCAGCCGAGAAAAACCTTGGACCAGGCCTCGGGCTGCGCCGGAATCAAGCCTTGATAGTTGTTCGAGCCTTGATCCATCAAGCCAAATTGCCCAATGCCGGAGGCGCCGGTTTCGGTATTGAATAGATTTGGCAAACCGAGCTGATAGCCAAACATCAACGTCGAGGTGCCGAGCAAGCCGAACTCGATCAAGCCGCTGCCGGCAATCTCGCGCGATTGGGTTTCCGGCAGCAGAATGCCATCTTCGACAAAGAATGTTCCGTTTTGCACCGCGATGCCGCGATAGCCCGGATCGTTGTTGCCCAGGTCTTTGCGCAAATCATTCAGGTTCAAAAAGGCGCTGGAAATGTCATTGGGGGTATTGTCGATCTCTTCGTCGAAATCCTCGCCGATGCCGGCGTGAAAAACGATGAAGCTGTCGAAGCGCGAGAAATCCACCCCGCCGGCAGCATCGGCAGCGTTAATGGCGTCGCGCAGCAGCTCGGCCAGGCGGCGGTCGCGCTCGGCGCTGTCGCGGCCCGGGCCATAATACTTCATCTCCTGCGCAAGCTGATAGCCGGCGTTGTCATCGTTCGGCCACACTTCGAACGTCAGCGTGACCTTGCCCTGCGAGACGTTTTTGTAGTAGTTCGCCAGGGCGGTGAGCTGGGCGGCGAAATAGGCGCGATTGTGCGGCGGCGGATCAATGGTCTTGTTGGGATCCGCCGCGAGCATGAAGCCGCCATCGCCGGTGGTTTGCTCGCTGGCATCGCGCTGAAACTCGACGCGCAGGGCGAGAATGGCGAGCGTATCTGGCAACACGGCTGCTGTGAAAGCGGAAGAGGATTTTGCGAGAAGCGCTGATTGCAGCAGGCGCTGACTGGGCTGGCTGGCGCGATAATGCGGGCGCAAACGCGCACGCGGGGATTGCCAGCCGGTCGAATTTGCCTCAGGTGCGGAGCTGGCAAAACTCAACCAGGGTAACAACAGCAAAACCGACAGAGCGGATCCGAACAGGCGATTTGGCATAGGTGATTCGAACGGGCGGTCAAAGTTCACAGGCGAGAGAAGAGCATTGATGGATTCTGGCATCGCTGGAGTGATGGAACGTCAGGGCAGTCAACCGGCAACGCCGCAATTCCCAACCGCGCCGACCTTCCATCAATCCAACGATTCCACGCTCCCCGCGGTTTTACAGGCCAATGCCGAGCGAGATGCGCATGGTGTTGCTCAACGGGTGGCCTTCACCGGCGGAGATGTAACCGAAGTCCAGACCCAAACTGGAGTATTTCAAGCCCGCACCGAACGAAACATATTTCACGCGACCGACTCGGTCATAATGATACCCGGTGCGCAAGGCGACGAAGTTGTTGTACCAATACTCCGCGCCGACATTGTAGATGATGTGCTTCAACTCATCCTTGAGCGGCTCGTCGGTCCAGGCCGTGACCAGGGCTTTGAACACGGGATCAGCGCCGCCCTCCGGATTGGGCGCCACCAGCAGGCGGTCGAATTCGGTGGCAATCGTCAGGCTGTTGAATTCCTGCTTGATCAGATGATAGCTGAAACCCAGGCGCAGGTTGGTGGGCAGCGGGTCCGCTTGCGCGGCATCGATGTAGCTGATCTTCGGCCCGACATTGGTCAGGTTCACGCCGAAGTTGAAGCGGTCGAAGAAAAGATTGCGATGCAGGTAGCCCAGATCGACCGCAAATGCCGTGGCGCGGCCATCGCCCTGCTCCGCGCCGGCGCCGCGCGGCGCCAGGTTGCTGTAGATGAATTTCAGCGTCACACCGGCGGCACTATTGGCTGAAAGCTTGGTGCCGTAGGAGCCCGCCAGTGCCAGCTCATAGCTGCTGAATTCACCCAGCGGGTCGGGGCTGGTTTCACCGGTGATAATTTGGGTGCCCAGGTTGATGAACGTGAGCGACAGGCCGGCAGTGCCGACATTTCCCATTGGGCGCACGACGGTGGCATAGTCATAATACAAATCACTCGCGAGCTCCGGCAGCCAGTTGGAATGCATCAGCGCGAGCTGGGATTTCTCCTGAAAAGCCAAGCCCGCCGGATTCCAGTACGTGGCAGTGGCATCATCGGCGATCGAAACGAAAGATTCGCCCATGCCGGCGGCGCGCGCTCCCGGCGCAATCAACAGAAACAAGACACCGCTGCTGCCCGGCCCCTGCGCCAAAGCGAGTGACCCGGGAAGCAGCAAGGCACACAGGCTGAAAAGCATGATCGTCTTTTTCATAATCAAAATCTCCTGACTTGGAAGATGAAACTGGTTTGGCAAATTCTATAAACAAAAAAACCGAAAACGCGGGCGTCACGACGCAGCCCTCAGGGTGTCTTTGCTGACTTATTCGCCGCCCATTCTGCGATTCGGCTAGAAGTCAGGCACCCAGCGTTTCGGTTCCAATCAGCCGCCACCGAACACTCGCTTCGTCGGGATTCAACTACGCTTGTTTCAAATGAGAAGACTGCAAATTCCTTCATTGAATCCCGTAGCGAACGTCGAATAGGCTGGCTCCAAGAAATTGAACAGGTCAGGTAATGAGTTGTTTCGATTTCTGAACGGCGCAAAAGTAGAAATTTGGGCAGTGATT
This sequence comes from bacterium, assembly GCA_023150945.1. NCBI lineage: Bacteria > bacterium. Next base: position 13,914 of record JAKLJX010000012.1, read on the forward strand.
GTCAAGGGCTTTTTTGGTGGCGGCAGCGGCCGCATTGCCCTCTGCCGGCGGCCTGGTTTGGCCAGGCACGGCAGCCTGCGCCATGCGGGCCCGCTTTCCCCCCTGGCAAATCACGAGTCTATACCTGCACTGCGGCGCGGCTGCAGAGACAGGGGAATCGGGGTCAGGACGATGCCGCTTGGCCAGCGCGGGTGGCAGACCGGCATGCCCCTCCACTGCTGGAATCCGGGGGCGTGGGCATGAGGCGGGGCTGGTGGCCCTGCCCTCTCGCTTCAGGCGATCAGTTTCTCATAGTCCGAGGCCGCGAGCAGAGCCTGACGCTCCCCGGGGTTGGAAGTTTTCAATTTGATCATCCAACCCTCGCCGTAGCAGTCTTGATTGATCAGCTCCGGCTTTTCCGTCAGGGCGGGATTGACCTCCAGCACGGTGCCGCTGAGCGGGGCAAACAAGTCCGAAACTGCCTTGACCGCCTCGACGGTGCCGAAGGGCTGCATCTGCGTGGTCGTGGCGCCCACGGCCGGCAACTCAACGTAAACGATGTCGCCCAACTGGCCCTGCGCATAGTCGGTAATTCCAATGGTGGCGACTTCACCTTCGATCTTGACCCACTCATGCTCTTTGGTGTAGAGTAGATTCGTTGGGATAGCCATGGGTTGCTCCTCGCCGGATGAGATTATTTGGACTTGGCAGTCGCCGCCGTGCGGCTAAAGAAGTTTTCCACGAACTTGACATTGAGGCTGCCGGATTGAAAAACGGCGTCTGCCATGACTTTTTGATGGAAGGGAATGGTGGTGGCAATGCCTTCGACGACGAATTCTTCCAGGGCGCGCTCCATGCGCTCGATGGCCTCCGCGCGCGATTTGCCATGGGCGATCAACTTGGCGATCAGGGAATCATAGAACGGCGGGATCATGTAGCCGGCATAGGCATGGGTGTCGACGCGGATGCCGATGCCGCCGGGCACGTGCCAGGTGACGATGCGCCCCGGGGACGGGCGAAATTCCTTGTCCGGGTCCTCCGCGTTGATGCGGCACTCAATCGCGTGGCCGCGCATTTTGAAATTGGGGTTGAGATTGTCGATTTTTTCCCCGCGCGCCACTCGAATCTGCTCCTTGACCAAATCGAGGCCGAACACCGATTCCGTCACCGGATGCTCGACCTGGATGCGCGTGTTCATTTCCATGAAGTAGAACTTGCCGTTGTCGAACAGAAACTCGATGGTGCCGGCATTCTCATAATTGACACTCTTGGCCCCGCGCACCGCCGCCTCGCACATTTGCTGGCGCAATTCCTCGGTAAGCGCGGGCGAGGGCGCTTCTTCGATGAGTTTCTGATGCTTGCGCTGAATGGAGCATTCGCGTTCGCCCAGCGCCACCACATTGCCGTGGGAATCGCCGATGAGCTGGATCTCGATGTGACGCGGCTGCTCGAAATACTTTTCCACATAGACCGCGGGGTTGCCGAAGGCCGCGCCGGCCTCCGACTGCGCCTGGTCGAAGGAGCGCGCCAGCTCGCTTTTTTCGCGCACCACGCGCATGCCGCGCCCGCCGCCGCCGGCGGAGGCTTTGACGATGATGGGATAACCAAACTCCTCCGCAAAGGCCAGCGCTGCTTCGGCATTGGGCAGAATGCCGTCGCTGCCCGGAATGGTCGGCACGCCCGCCCGGCGCATGGTTTCCTTGGCCAGCGCCTTGTCGCCCATGGCGTTGATCATTTCGGGGGTTGGGCCGATGAAGCGAATGTTGCAGGAGGCACAGATTTCGGCAAAGTGGGCGTTTTCGGCGAGGAAGCCATAGCCGGGGTGAATCGCGTCCGCGTTGGTCACCTCCGCGGCGCTGATCAGGCGCGGAATATTGAGGTAGCTTTCCTTGCTGGGTCCGGCGCCGATGCAAACGGCCTCATCGGCAAAGCGCACGTGCAGCGAGTCTGCGTCTGCTTCGGAATACACCGCCACCGTCTTGATGCTCAGTTCCTTGCAGGCACGGATGATGCGGAGCGCAATCTCGCCGCGATTCGCGATCAGAACTTTTTTCAAAGTTTTTCGACCCGGAAAAGAGGTTGGTTGTACTCGACCGGCTGACCGTTTTCCACGAAAATCTCGACGATGCGGCAGGCAAACTCCGCCTCGATCTCATTCATGAGTTTCATCGCTTCGATAATGCACAAGACGTGGCCCTTGGAGATGGTGTCGCCGGTGTTGACATAAGGCTCGGCATCAGGCGCGGGCGAGCGGTAGAAGGTGCCCACCATCGGTGATTTGATCTCGATGAGGTTCTTCTGGCTGGCGGGTGCCGGCGTGCTGCCGGCTGGCGGCTCCTGCCCTGCTGCCGGCGAGAGGGCACCAGGAGCCGGCACGGGCTGCCGCAGGGATTGATCCGGCACGAAGAAGTGGCCGGCAGCCATGGGCAGGGGCGCATGCGCATTGCCGGGATACTTTGAAATCCGAACCTTGCTGCCGCGCTGGGTGACTTCCAAGTCCACGATGCCGCTGGTTTCAACGATCTTCACCAGTTCTCTGATTTCATCCAAATTCATACCGCCTCCAGATGATTTCGATGTGGCGGTTAAGCCATTCTCTTCCTCGCTCGCAGCGCCGTCGGGCAACTTGCGTCCGGCCGGCAGGCTATTCCGGTCTGATGATGCTTTCTTGGCAGATTTTTTTTGCACGTTCATGAGTTTTTCCAGCCCGATCATTGGTTGAAGATGAGGCCTGCACCCGCCCTCGGCAAGCCCGGGTCGCGATGAGACCGATTCCGGCAAAAACGCAATTGGTGCGCCCTGGCCTGCGCCAGAGGAAGCGTGGTGTGCTGCGCGGCAAGGCACTCCCAAATGCAAAGCAGGCAGCGACACCCGTGTCACATTCGCCTCGCGATCCCTCTTACAAAACAGGCGCAAAATATAACCGAACTTTTCTGAAAGTCAAATAGAAATCTTGGTGGCGGCAGGCCGCATTGGCTCATAAATATTGTTACCGAAGGTTTTTTGAAATGGCGTCGTTGCCTCATAATATGTGTTACCCAATCGTGGAGCCATACTATGAGCAAGAAGTCAATTCACGAGTACGTGCAGGCTATCCTGGAGCGCTATCGCCGTGCCGGTCGCAACACCAAAAAAGCCCTGCTCGATGAGTTTTGTCAGATTTGTGGTTTTCATCGGAAACATGCCATTCGACGGCTCAATCAAGCGCTTCGTTCACGCAGTGGTGTTCAAAGTCGGCGGCGTCACAACCATGTCGGGCGGCCCGCCAAATATAATCACCCTGAAGTGCTGGAGGTGTTGATGCGCATCTGGCGCGCGATGAATTTGCCGTGCGCCAAACGCCTGCACGCCGCTTTATCGCTCTGGGTGCCAGCTTATGTCCAACACTTCGGCATTCGGCTCTCCAAAGGCGTTTTAGCGCTTTTGACGAGCATTTCGCCGGCGACGATCGACCGACTCTTAGCACCGCAACGCCCAAAGTACCAGCGCTTGGGTTTGGCCACCACCAAACCGGGTTCACTGCTGAAGAAGCACATCCCCATCAAAACCAATCAATGGGATGAAACCCGGCCGGGATTCTTGGAGGCCGACACCGTGGCCCATTGCGGCTCCACCACGGCAGGAATGTTTGTTTTTACTGTGAATATCGTCGATATCGCCACCGGCTGGACCGAGCAACGCGCGGTCTGGGGTAAAGGCGAACGCGATGTGCTGGCGGCACTTCAAAGCATCGAAGCAACCTTGCCTTTTCCCATCCGAGGCTTTGATTGTGACAATGGCTCGGAGTTCTTAAATCATCACCTGCTCAAATATTTCACGCAGCGCAAAAATCCTGTGTCGCTGACCCGCTCTCGACCGTATCACAAAAACGATAATGCCCATATCGAAGAAAAAAACTGGACTCAGATCCGACAATACCTCGGTTATGCACGCTTTGATCAGCCCGAAATTACCGCGTTGCTGAATGATCTCTATTGCCACGAATGGCGTTTATTCTTAAACTTCTTCATCCCCTCGGTCAAACTCCTGGAGAAAACACGGAAAGGATCAAAAATCATCAAAAAACATGATGCTCCGAAAACCCCACTCGCGCGGGTACTCGGCGCAACCGAAATCAACAAAAAGACCAAAGGACGGCTCCAAGCACAATACCAACTCTCCAACCCGTTTCACTTACAAGAGCAGATGAAAACAAAGATCAAAAGCATTTTCACTGTCGTTCACCAAAAGACAACAGCAAAAGAACAATAAATCAAAATCACCCCAGTTCTCACAAATTTGGGTAACATTTAATTTTGAGGCAACGGGGGAAGGCGGTTCGTTGCAGACGGCGCAACGGATGAGTCTCGCAAGGTACCCGGGGCTGCGCCCCCACTTCGCAGGATCTCCGCGCCGCTCTCCGTTCTACACTCGCCTCACACCGGATAACAGGTGTCTACTCCCCGCCTTCCACGATTTTGATTTCTTCTTCGCTGAGGCCGTACAATTCATAAACAACTTGGTCGATTTGTTTGTCGGTGGCCTCGATTTGGCGCTGCAGGGCGGTTTTGTCGTGGCCGATTTTGACGGCGGCGAGTTGTTGGTGCAGGCCGAGCATGCGTTCGACCAACACGTCAAATGATCACAGAGTTTCGATCTCTTTGATCAGAGCAGGCAAATTTGGTTGCTCAAAACTCATCGCCGGCGCGGGAATACGATGATGCTTTATGTCAGGTGGAATATGCTTATGATGGGGATGCGTGCTTTGCAGCGTGGAATCGTTGGGGTGTGGCTGCGAATCATACCAATAGAGTTTGTGCTCGCCCTGCCAAACTTCATAACCGTACCAGTCGATAGCTATGGGAAGACGCTGATACACAACTCGTTCACGAATCACCAGTCGGATATCGTTATCGAAATGCAACTCTCCGGTCACGCGCGCAAGCGTTGAGCCCTGACGAATAAGGGTAACGTTTGAATTCCGCACGGCAGGGTAATTTTCGGCAAGCGTGTATAAAAAAAGCTCGTAATCTTCAAGTGTGCGAAACGGATCGTTCATGCTGCTGCCACCCGAATCAGCCCCGCCAAACTCGGCGCTTGTCGTTGCAGCCTTTGCACTTCGTTGCGATATTCGGCTTGGCGCGCCAGCCAGGTACGGTAAATGCTGGCCCACTCGCCAAAATCGAGAACCCAGGCTTCCTCCTCCGGCTCTTCGCCGCTTTGATACGCAGCGTAAAGCGTTTCCGAGCGAATGCCGTATTTGCGCTCGAATCGCAGCAGCTCCTCCTCCAGCGCATGAATATCGGCCAAGATTTCCTGCAAGCTCATGATGTGCCTCCATCATTTGGATGAAGCAAAATACGAATCTCACGGAGACAAGGCAAGCAATTGTTTATTCCCCGTCTTCGACGATTCTGTCTTCTTCTCTGAAATGCCTGGCATTGCTCCAGCATCAGCGCGCCCTACCGCCGGCAAACCGCTTGCTTTTGACTTCCCGGCGGACTACTTTTCTCGCCCGTTTGCCCTGTCAATTGAGAAGGCCGCGTGCGGTTGAAATGTGATCGCCCGGGAAAGGAATTGCCACCGTGTACAAGATCATGCTGCTGCTGTCCTTCCTGCGCCGCTCGCCGCGCTGCATCGAGCTGGCCCTGCAGATTGCCGCCGAGCGCAAAGCCGAGTTGGTGGTGCTGTTCGTGCTCGACGCGGAAATTCCCCGCATCGTCTCACGCAAGCTCACCGAAGAAGGCTGGATCGGCGGCAAGCCCTCCGAACAGTTTCTCGCTGCCCTGCATCAGGAATACCTCGAGCAAGCGCAAGAGAAAATTCGCGAAGTGGAAGACGCGGCCCAAGCCAAGGGCATTCGCGTGCGCTCCTTTATTCGCCGCGGCAACTGGGTGGAAGAAGCGCTGGCTTTGCTCGCCAGCGAAAAAATCGACCGGATCATCGTCACCCGCCGCAAACGCTCGCGCCTCTCGCGCTTTCTCTTCGGCTCGGCGGTGTCGGACTTAATGGCGCGCGCGCCCTGCCCGGTGGCAGTGATCGATGAAGAATGAGCCGCGGCCGGCCTCCGCGCCGGCCGGCCTCCCGTCTTGCCCCTGATGATTTGGTTCTCTGAACGGATCAGAACGGTACGGCCAATCATGTCAATGACTCCCGACATTCCTCGCACGCTCGACGGCATCTTCAAACCGCGCTCGGTGGCGGTGATCGGCGCCTCGCGGCGCCTCGACTCGATCGGGCGCGCTTTGTTCGACAAGCTCCTGCGCGCGGATTTCAACGGCCCGGTTTATCCCGTGCATCCGCGCGCGGAATACGTCGGCGGCGTGAAAGCTTATCCTTCCTTGCATGAAGTTCCGGGCCCGGTGGATTTGGCGGTGATCGTGGTGCCGCGGCCCGAAGTGTTGGCCGCGGCCCGGCACTGCGGCGAAAAGGGCGTGAAGGGCTTGATCGTGATCACCGCCGGTTTCAAGGAAATCGGGCCCGAAGGCGCAGCGCAGGAGCAGGAGTTGCTCACCATTGTGCGGCGTTACGGCATGCGCATGATCGGCCCCAACTGCATGGGCGTGATCTGCACCGATCCCGGCATTCGCCTGGACGCGACCTTTGCCGGAACCTATCCCGAGCGCGGCAACATTGCCTTTGCCTCGCAAAGCGGGGCGCTGGGCGTGACCATTCTCGACTACGCCGCCAGCCTGAATCTCGGCGTGTCGATGTTCGCCTCCATCGGCAACAAAGCCGACATCAGCGGCAATGATTTGCTGGAATATTGGCGGGACGACGATTCCATCAATGTCATCTTGATGTACCTGGAAAGCTTTGGCCGGCCGAGCAAGTTCGTGCAGCTCGCGCGCGAAGTGACGCGCACCAAGCCCATCGTCGTGGTGAAGGCGGGCCGCACGGAAAGCGGCGCGCGCGCGGTCAGCTCCCACACCGGCGCGATCACCGGCTCCGATGCCGCCTTTGACGCGCTGTTTGCGCAATGCTGCGTGTTGCGCGCCAATTCCATCGAAGAGATGTTCGACTTTGCCATGGGGCTGGCCAATCAGCCGCTGCCGGCGGGCAACCGCGTCGCCATCATCACCAACGCCGGCGGCCCGGCGATCATGGCCACCGATGCCTGCGAGAACCTCGGCTTGCGCCTCGCCAGCTTGAGCGCGGCCACCCAGGCCAGGCTGCGCGAGAAATTGCTGCCCGAAGCCAGCGTGCGCAATCCCGTTGATTTGTTGCCGGCGGCCGGCGAGCAGGATTTCACCTTTGCGCTCGAACAGGTATTGCGTGAGGAAGAAGTGGATGCCGCCCTCGTCATTTTTGTGCCGCCGCTGGTAACGGGTGTGTTCGAAGTCACGCGCGGCATTGCGCAGGTGGCGGGCAGCTTCAACAAGCCGGTGGTGGGCTGCCTGATGGGCATGCGCGGCGTGGCCACGGGATTCGCCGAGCTGAAGCGCAATCGCATTCCCGCGTTTCCGTTTCCGGAATCCGCGGTGCGCTGCCTGGCGGCCATGGCGCGCTACGCGAGCTGGCGCCGCAGTCCGGTCACGGTGGCGCCGCGTTTTCCGGTGAAGCAAGCCGCGGTGCAGGAAATTGTGCAGCAGGCGCGCCGTGAGCGGCGCGAGCATCTGCACGACAGCGAGGCGTTTCGCGTGCTGCAGGCCTATGGCATTCCGGCAGCGGGCGTGGCGCCCTGCCGCGATTGGGAGGCGGTGCAGCAGGCCGCTTTGCAGCTCGGCTACCCCGTGGTTTTGAAACTCTCCAGCAGCGAAGTGCTGCACAAAACCGAAGTGAAGGGCGTGCGCCTGAACTTGCGCACGCGCGACGAATTGGCCGCGGCGTTTCTCGACTTGCAGGCCCAGGTGAGCGCACTCGGCCTGGCCAAAGAGCAGACGCGGTTTTTGGTGCAGCGCATGTTGACCGGCGGCCGCGAGGTGCTGTTCGGCATTCATGCCGTGCCGAACTTCGGCGCGGTGCTGGCCTTTGGCCTGGGCGGCATCTATGTCGAAGCGTTGAAGGATATCATTCTGCGCGCGGTGCCGTTGAGTGTGGAAGATGCGCAGGCGATGGTGCAGGGCATTCGCGGCGCGGCGATTCTGCAGGGCGTGCGCGGCGAGGCGCCGGTGGCCTTCGCCCGGCTTTCCGAGGTTTTGCTGCGGCTGTCGCAACTCGCCGAGGATTTTCCCGAGCTTGCCGAAATGGATATCAACCCGTTTCTGGCATTCCCGGAGGCGGAAAAATGCGCGGCCGTCGATGTGCGAATGCGAATCAAGCTGGATTAGTACTACAACGTCGGGTCGAATTCTATTGCACCGACACATAGCCCCAAGGGGCGAAAGGTAGCAGCGCAGGGCAATGCCCTTGGAAAGAAAGCTGTAATCAGGAAAAATCACCATGCCCTTCGAGGCGCCATAGAACCACGTCAGGCATACCGCCCCTCAGGTCTAAATGTGACCAATCGTATCAGTTCCCCGGCCGCTGCCCGTGGGCGATGACATGCGACCCCGTCGGGGTCAAGCTGGCCTTCTATGACGATGAGAGTGTATACTTGACGTTGTAGTCAGTTCTTGAAACGAAATCGCGGCTTGAGAAATAAGAAAGTCTCTTCAGCGGATGGAAACAGCCAACTGATAAAGAGTTTTTTCATCTGCTGGATTGTTTTCAATCCGTTGACGATTTCCTTTGAGCCGTGGAGTGCGCTGAGAATTCGGCGCGTCTTTTCGGCAGGATCGATGGGCTTGAGTGGTTGAAGTCCAGATTCTGTTCGTCCTGATCATCCGGCAAAAAAAATCTCCCGGACTGGTGTTTGATGAGGGAAATGTTGAGTCCAGTTCATGCCTGAGCTTCCTGAAGTCGAAACCGTGCGGCGCGGTTTGCAGGCCGCGTTGATCAACAAGAAAATCACTGCGGTGAAGGTTCGCGAAACTCGGCTGCGCGTGCCGGTGTCACCCGGCCGCTTGCGCCGTTGGATCGCCGGTCAGCGGGTGGTGGAGGTCACGCGCCGCGCGAAATACCTCCTGTGCCGCATGCAGAATGAGGCGCACCTGATCATTCACCTCGGCATGAGCGGCCGCGTGTTGTGGTGTCCGGCCGCGCGCAGGCTGGACAAGCACGATCATCTGCGTTTCATTCTGGATGACGGCAAGGAACTGCGTTTTCGCGACCCGCGGCGTTTTGGTTTGGTGGAGGCGGTGGCTCCGGGCAAGCTCGCCGGCTGCGCGCATTTGCAGCATCTCGGCCTCGAGCCGCTCTCGCCGCAATTCCAGCCCGAGCTGCTGCATCAACAAACGCGCGGGCTGGCGCGGCCGATCAAAAACTATTTGATGGATGCGAACAAGATCGTGGGAGTCGGCAACATCTATGCGAATGAAGCCCTGTTTCGCGCCGGCATCCGGCCGCAGCGGCCCACCGGCAAGCTGAAGCTGGAAGACTGGCGCCGGCTGGCGGCGGCGGTGCGGGCAACCCTCGAACTTGCCATCGCCAACGGTGGCACAACGCTCAGTGATTTCTACAACAGCAATGGCGAGGTGGGCTACTTCCAGCAGCATTTGAAAGTGTACAGCCGCGCCGGCGAAGCCTGCCTGACTTGCGGCGCGACCATCAAGCGGATGGTGCACGTGGGACGCAGCTCGTTCTTCTGTCCGCGCTGCCAAGAGTGAAGGCGGGAGCCAATCGACCCGCAGGCACGGCGCGGCCGCGCCTGCGGGCGTGTGATTTCACTTCACGCGCTGAGCGCGCCGCCGAGAACCTTCCAGAATTCCGAATCCATCTCCCCTTCGTGGCGGCAATAGCGCGCAATGATCGAAGTCATCTTGCCGTGATTGCGAGTCGCCGGATCGAAGCGCAGCGCCTTGCGGTACACGTCGATCGCCCGCTCATCCTGGCGATCCAGCGCCGAATAGATGTTGGCCAGCGTGAGGTAGAGTTTGAAATCCTCGGGCCGGCGCTTGAGTTTGCGTTCGCAGACTTTTGCCGCCCGCGCATAGTCGCCCTGCCAGATGAACAGGCGCAGGCGAAACGTGCTGGAATAGGTGGCGCCGGTGAGGAGAATCACGACGGTCAACAGGGCGATCACCGTCTGATGCAACACATTGCGCGCCGGCAACAGGCTCAGATCATCCTGCGCCTCAATCTCCCTCTGGCGCAGAGGCTGCGCCGGAGCGACGGGCGCTGGCGCGGGGCCCGCAGGCGAAATCGCCGGCTGGGATTCCGTTGCTGAAGCGGCAGTGGATTGACGCCATGATGCCGCGGCAAGCAGCCCCGCATGTGCCGCCGCAACGGTCGCGCGCTCGCTGCCGTAACTTGCTGCGATTTCGTTCGTCAATGTGACCGGTTGAATTGCCACGGGCAGGCCGCCTGCATCCGGCCGCCTCGCGCTGAGGACTGCAGACTGCGGGGGCATTGTCACTGACGCTCCCGATTCCTGAGCGTCGGCGCTGCGCAGCATGAGGAGCAGGCCCAGGGCCGGCAGCCACGCTGCTTGCGGTAGAATTCTTCTCACGGTTTGTCCTTTCGTCCTGAAGTTGTTTGGCTGGCAATGAAAACGGCGCACCCGGTGTTTGAATGTGTGAGCGGCCTCGTGCAAAGCGAGGTGCCGGAGGTATGCAAGCGGCCCACGATGATTTTGGGGGAGTGGGGTCCTGGCAAGGTGATCGTTTGAGAGGTGCACATGCCGCGTGCAAGCGACAGCAGAAAAGATGCCACGAACAAGGTGCCGTGAAACCCTTTATTTTCGCATCTCAAATGCATGGCCGGCGGTGGCTGCAATCTCCGTGGAGGTAATTGAAATACAATTTTGCGAGGCGCCCCCGGTCGAACGATGCTGTAATTCCGGCACCGGTTCGCCAGTTCATTAGCACTACAACGTCAAGCATACACCCTCATCGTTACAGAAGGCCAGCTTGATCCCAACGGGGTCGCATGTAATAGCCCACGGGCGACGCCCTGGGAATCGATAAAATCTGTTGCGCATAGCCCTGCAGGGGCGGCATTCCTCTCTGGCGCCCCGCATGGGGCTTGGTGATATCTCATGATTACCGATCTCCCAGGGCGTTGCCCTTCGCTGCTACATTTCGCCCCCATTGGGGCTATTTGTCTGCGCACTAGAATTTGACTTAACGTTGTCGTATTTGCGCGCCAGAAATATCACAACACCGATGGTTCCAGAAGATCATATATTTCGTATTCATTCGATCATCCGCGGATTCAAAACGGAAAGGAAATGATGGCCGACAACGTCTCCGGCCCGCATCAGGGCCAGCCGGTGCGCACGCTGGGCGCGCCGCTCGCGCGCGCCCATGCCGCCATGATCATGCTGCATGGCCGCGGTGCCACTGCGGAAAGCATTCTCCTCCTGGCTGAGGAGTTTCAGCATCCGGATTTCGCCTATCTTGCCCCGCAAGCCGCGGCATACACTTGGTATCCCAATCGCTTTCTCGCGCCGCTGGCGAGCAACGAGCCCTGGCTTTCCTCGGCGCTGGCTGCGGTGGCTGACACCTTTGTGATGGTGGCTGCCGCCGGCATTCCCGCAACCCGCACGCTGCTGCTGGGTTTTTCGCAGGGCGCCTGTCTGGCATTGGAATACGCGGCGCGCCATGCCCGGCGTTATGGCGGCGTGGTGGGGCTGAGTGGCGGCCTGATCGGCGCTGACGATGACCCGCGCCACGATCACGGCGATTTTGCCGGCACGCCGATCTTCCTCGGTTGTGGCGAAATGGATTTTCACATTCCCCGCAGCCGCGTCGAAAAAAGTGAGAAAATTCTTACAGCGCTCGGCGCCGCGGTCACAATGCGCCTATATCCCAACATGGACCACACCGTAAACCAGGACGAGATCGGGTTGGTGCGGGCGATGATGCAGGCCCTTCTGCTGCCGGCTTGACCGCGAGCAGAGCCGGCATGCTCTCCCGCGCGATCCGCCCGCAGCGGTTGGTTTTCTCATCCGTTGGCGATTTTCTCAGAGGGGCTTCAGAATCGACGCTGTGAAAAGCCTGGCGCAGCGCCGACTGGTACAGCGTTTTTTTTGAATCGCATGCTCAATACTTCGACGCCAAGTTGAATTCTATAGCACAGACAAATAGCCCCAAGGGGCGCAATGCAAAAGCGAAGGGCAACGCCCTGGAAAATCGGTAATCATGAGATATCGCCAAGCCCCATGGGGCGCCATGGAACAAGGTCTGGAATGCCGCCCCTCGGGCTATGTGCGATTGATTTTATCGGTTCCCAGGGCGCTGCCCGTGGGCTATCACACGCGACCCCGTCGGGGCCAAGCTGGCCTTCTGGAGAAAACGTTTGGACTTAACGTTGTAGTATCAACCGCCGCCGTTACAGGACGGTCGTCAAAATGGAGACGGCATCATGAATCTCGATCACCCGCAGGGCAATGGGCAAGTCACCTTCGCCAGCCGGAGCGCGGCGAATGTGGAGGAGGCACCCGCCTTCCCATTCCAATCCTTTCTCAGTCTCAAACCGCTCATCGATCTGTGGCGCCAATACGCCGCTGACGCCAATCCGGTCAAGTCCGCCGCTGCCCGGCAAATGCTGGCGGAATTGTTGAAAGCGCCGGCGCTGATTCAGTCCGCGGTGGAATTGGAGGCGATTGCCAGGCACAAAGCGCTGGTGGAGCAGCTTTTCAGCATCGTCTTTCCGCATGCCTATTGGGAAACCATGCCCGCCGCGGCGGCCGTGCCCTTCGAGGCCAGGCCCTTTCACCTGACGCCGGCGATCAAGCTGCTCAACCTCTTCAGCGAAAACGGCGGCTTCAATCGCGGCTTGAACATCGAACCGGCGCCGCTGATGCTCGGCCGCATCCTCAACGCCTATTCCCACATTCTGCGGCGATTCTACGACGTCGAAACCCAGTTTGAGCATCCGCTGGTGTTCACCACGTCCGATCCTAAAACCGGCTTGGCGCGCTACTATCAGATCAACCTCGATCTGCGCTTCGTGGAAATCAAAAAAGTCGGCGAGCCGGCGCCGCTGTCGGCGGAGGAAATCCGCAAGCTGCTCGCCAATCCCACGGTGCTGGAGGCATGGTATGAATTGATTCCGCCGGCGTGCTTCGAGTTTCATGGCTTTGCGGTTTTTACCGCCAGCGACGTGACCGATCAGCAATTGTTGTCTTCGCTCAAGAATGACCTACTCGAAAAGAACGCGTTGGTGGAGCCGGCGCGTCTGCAGCGTGTCCAGGAAAAGCTGCGTGCGCTGCTGCGGCGTCCGGGTTTGCAACTCGGCCTGGCCGGGATTCCGGGGGCGCCCAGCATGTTGCGCGAACACGGCCGCAAGATCGGCGAGAGTTTCATTCTGCACGACGCTTGCCGGCAGCAGAGCGCCACCTTTGCCGGCTCGCTTTACGATCATGCCCTGCAGCACGATGAAATCGTGATCGTCGAGAATCTCGAGGCCTACCCGGCGGCGACCGGCGTCGAGCGCGCCCTCCGGCAGCAGGGGATCCGGAACATCTTCGTCGCCCCGCTGCAGTATGAAGACAAGCTCGTCGGCTTGTTCGAGCTGGGCTCTGCGCAGCCCGGCGACATCAATGCCATGAATGCCTTCAAGCTGCACGAGGTGTTTCCGCTTTTTGCCGTTGCCGTCAAGCGCAGTCTGGATGAGCTTAACGATCGCGTCGAAGCCGTCATCAAGGAGAACTGCACTGCCATTCATCCCGCGGTGGAGTGGCGCTTTCGCGCGGCGGCGCTCGAATATCTGCAAAACCGCCAGGCCGGTTTGCCGGAGGAAATGGAGCCGATCGTTTTCAATGAGGTGTATCCGCTCTATGGCCTCTCCGACGTGCGCGGCTCGACGCGCCGGCGCCAGGAGGCCATCCGCGCCGATTTGACCGAACAACTGCAGCTTGCGCGCCAGGCCATCGGCGCCGCGCGCGCCGAGCGGCCGTTGCCGTTTCTGGCGCAACTCGAGAATCGCCTGGATCAGCAATTGGAAAGAATCGCCCGCGGCATGAACTCGGGCGAGGAACTGAGCATGCTCGAGTTCCTCCGCCACGAGATCGAGCCCTGTTTCGAGCCGTTGCAGGAGTTCTCCGCGGCGGTGGGCGAACGCATCGCGGCGTATCGCGCGGCGCTCGATCCCGGCCTTGGCTTCGTCTATCGCCAGCGCCGGGATTTCGAAGGCAGCATCACCCAGCTCAATGAAATCATCTGCAGCTTCATCGAGGCCCAGCAGGAAAAGGCGCAAGCCATCTTTCCGCATTACTTCGAAAAATACAAAAGCGACGGCGTTGACCACGGCCTCTACCTGGGCGCGTCTTTGGTGGAGAAGGGCGGCTTCGATCCGCTCTATCTCAAGAACATCCGCCTGTGGCAGCTTCTGCTCATGTGCGGCGTGGCGCGCCTGGCCGAAGCCGAAAAGCCGAAGCTCAACGTGCCGCTGGAGATGGCCCATCTCATTCTGGTGCAAAACGCGCCGCTGGCCATCCGCTTTCGTTACGATGAAAAGAAGTTCGACGTGGACGGCGCCTACAACGTGCGTTATGCCATCATGAAGAAGCGCATCGACAAGGCCTTGATCCGGGGCACGCGCGAGCGGCTGACGCAACCGGGGCGGCTTGCGATCATCTACACCCAGCCGCGCGAAGCGGCCGAGTATCGCGAATACCTCGACTATCTGCATACCATCGGCGAAGTGACCGGCGCGGTGGAAGAGTCTGATTTGGAGGATCTCGAGGGCTTGCACGGCTTGCGCGCGCTGCGCGTGCAGGTGCGGTTGGCGCCGGCCCTGTCGCCTGCGCCGGCCGCAGAGCAACCCCAGCCCGCTGCCGAGGCACCGGCAGGCGAGGTGGAAATCGGCGCTTGACTTTACTGGGCGATCTTTCTACTTTTTCGGCGCCACGTTCTGTTGGCGCGCATGTTCTCCAATGGTTGGAAGCTGCCGGCGGTTACAGGCGCCTGCGTCAGGCGTTGGCAGCTTTTCGCCACTGGAGATTTTTTTTGCCCGGGCGTCGCGCCGGAAACCGGACCGCGGCAACCGGCGGGCCGGTTTACTTCAGCCGGGAAGGCCAAGCATGTCTGCGCAAAATCCACAAGCCAAGGTCACGATTCTCGATCTGCACGAGAAAAAAACGCGCGGCGAGAAAATCGTGATGCTGACCGCCTATGACTACACCTCGGCGCTGCTGGTCGATCAAGCGGGCGTGGAGGTCATTCTGGTGGGCGATTCGCTCGGTATGGTGATGTTGGGCTACGACAGCACCGTGGCCGTGACCATGACCGAGATGCTGCACCATTGCCGGGCGGTGGCACGCGGCGCGCGCCGCGCCTTCAAGATCGGCGACATGCCGTTCGGCTCCTATGAAGCCTCGCCGGCGGAAGCGGTGCGCAATGCCGCGCGCTTCCTGAAGGACGGCCTGATGGAGGCGGTCAAGCTCGAAGGCGGTCTGGAGATGGCGCCCGCGGTCAAAGCCATCGTGGCCGCCGGCATTCCGGTGATGGGGCACATCGGCCTGACGCCGCAATCGCTGTCCAAATTCGGCGGCTATCGCGTGCAGGGAAAAACCGCGGAAAGCGCCTTCGAGCTGCTGCAGGATGCGCTCATTCTGCAGGATGCCGGCTGTTTCGCCATCGTGCTCGAAGCGATTCCCGCCCCGCTGGCCGCGTTGATCACTGCGCGGCTGGAGATCCCGGCGATTGGCATCGGCGCGGGCGCGGACTGTGACGGCCAGGTGCTGGTCTATCACGATCTGCTCGGCTTGTTCGAAGGCTGGCAGCCGCGTTTCGTCAAACGCTACGCGCAAGCCGGCAACCTCATTCGCGCCGCGCTGCTGCGCTACCGCGAGGAGGTGAGCAACCGCAGCTTTCCCGGCGCCGAGCACACGTATCAAATGCCGCCGGCCGAGATGGCCAGGTTGGAGGAAATGATCAACAACGCGGAAGCGCAGTAGCAGCGATGCGGGTTGCAGTCATCGGCATCGGCGCATTGGGCAGCCTGTTCGCGGCGCGGTTTCATTCGCAGTGCGATTTGGTCATGTGCGGCGACTGGCCGGAGCAAGTGCAGGCCGTGCGCCGCGACGGCTTGACGTTGATCGACCGGCACCAGCGCGCCAGTTTGCAACGCGTGCGCATTGCCAATGAAGTGCGCGAAGTCGGCCGTGTCGACCTGGCTTTCGTTTTGGTGAAGAGTTACAAGACCGGGCAGGCGGCGGCCCTGGCGGAGCAGATTCTTTCGGCGGAGGGATTGGCGGTAACGCTGCAAAACGGGCTGGGTCACGCGGAAATCCTGCAGGCGGTGCTGTCGCCGCGCCGGGTGATCTTGGGCAGCACTGCTCAAGGCGCCACGCTGGTGCGTCCGGGCGTGGTGCGCCATGCCGGCGAGGGCCCGACATATCTGGCGCGGCCGGCGGCGTGGACGCCCGCGTTTGAACGATTGCTGCAGCTCTTCGAGCATGCGCAGATGGAGGTGCAGGTCATCGCGGAGGTCAACCGTGTGCTGTGGAGCAAGCTCGTTATCAGCGCCGGCATCAATCCGCTGACCGCGTTGTTGCGCCAGCCCAACGGCTATCTGGTGGAAAACGAGCCGGCGCGCGGCCTGATGCTGGAAGCCGTGGCCGAGGCTGCGCGTGTGGCGCGCACGCAAGGCGTGGCGCTCGATCCTGCCGAAGCCGGCGCGCAGGCGCTGGCAGTGGCGCGGGCCACGGCCGGCAATCAATCTTCGATGCTGCAGGATGTGCTGCGCGGCGCGCCCACGGAAGTCGAGGCGATTACCGGCATGATCGTGGCCTGCGGCGCGCCCGCCGGCCTGGCCACGCCGGTCAATGCCCTGCTGCTGCGCTTGCTGCGCACCGGCGCACAACAAATCGACATTGGCGCACTGGTTCGCTTGAGAGAACATGATCGTCACCTCTGAAATTGCCCGCGTGCGCGCGGTGCGCTGGGAAAATCCGCCTTTGCGCTGGGGCTTCGTGCCCACCATGGGCTACTTGCATGAAGGCCATCTCGCGCTCGTGCGGCGCGCCCGCGCCGAGAACGACAGAGTCGCGGTCAGCATTTTCGTCAATCCTATGCAGTTCGGCCCGCGTGAAGACTTGAGCACGTACCCGCGCGCACTCGCGCGCGATCTTGACCTGCTTGCGGGGGTGCCGGCTGATCTCGTGCTTACGCCGGGCGAAGCGGAGATGTATCCTGCCGGATTTCAAACGGTCGTCACCGTGCAGCACGTCGCGCAGCCATTGGAGGGAAGTTCACGGCCCACGCATTTTCAGGGCGTGGCTACGGTGGTGGCGAAGCTGTTCAACATTGTCCAGCCGGCGCGCGCCTATTTCGGCCAGAAAGATGCGCAACAAACCGTGGTGGTGCGCCGGATGGCGCAAGATCTCAATTTCAATCTGGAAGTCATCGTGTGCCCGACCGTGCGGGAAGCGGATGGCCTGGCCATGAGCTCGCGCAATGCCTATCTCTCGCCGGAAGAACGCCGCGCCGCCCCGGTGCTCGCGCGCGCGCTCACCGCGGCGCAGGAGGCCTGGCGCGCCGGCGAACGCCGGGCCGAAGCGTTGCGGCAATTGCTGCGCGACACCATCGCGACGGAGAAACTCGCGCGGGTGGATTATGTGAGCGTGGCCGACCCCATGACTTTGGCAGAGCTTGAAACCATCAGCGGCCCGGCGCTGCTCTCGCTGGCAGTCTTTTTCGGCAAGACCAGATTGATTGACAATCTGCAGGTGGCGGCAGATTAACACGCTGTTGCTTGGCGAGGTGCATGAACGTCTTGAGACAAACTTTGATCGTCATTCAACCAAGCCGGAAAGGCCGGACGCAAACGTGAAACCCATGTCGCTTCAAATTGCCTGGCGCGCTGCCGTGCCTGCTTTGGTTCTATTGCTGGGATGTAGCATGGAAAGAATCTCGCAAACGGAAGTTTTGTTCAAGGCCTATGCTCAGCCGGCAGCGCCCGGCGCCGCGGTGATGGTCATTCACAACGGCAAGCCGGTTTTAGTGCGGGCTTACGGTCTCGCCAATCTTGCGGAGAAATTGCCGGTGCTGCCTGCCACCAATTTCCGGCTGGCCTCGGTGACGAAGCAATTCACCGCCATGAGCATCATGATGCTGGTCGAACGCGGCAAACTGGACTACGAGCGCACGCTCGCCGGCCTCTTTCCGGATTTTCCGGAATACGGCCGCGCTGTGACCATTCGTCATCTGCTGCAGCACACCTCCGGCTTGATCGACTACGAAGATCTCCTGCCCGACACCGCCACGGTGCAGGTGCTCGACCGCAAGGTACTCGCGCTCATGCAGGCGCAGGACTCGACTTACTTTCCGCCGGGCACGCAGTATCGCTACAGCAATTCCGGCTATGCCGTGCTGGCGATGGTGGTCGAACGAGTCACCGGCATGCGCTTCGCCGAATTCCTGCGCGCCAACATCTTTGCGCCGCTGGGCATGAACAACACCGTGGCCTTCGAAAATGGGGTGTCGAGCGTCAAGCATCGCGCCCTGGGTTATCGCGAGGAAAACGGCGCGTTCGTTCTCAAGGACCAGAGCCTGACCAGTGCCGTGCTCGGCGACGGCGGCATCTATTCCTCCATCGAAGATCTGTTCAAATGGGATCAGGCGCTCTACACCGAGAGACTGGTCAGTGCCGCCACTTTGCAGCAGGCGTTCACGCCCGGCGTTCTCGCTGACGGCCGGCCGCTCGACTACGGCCTCGGCTGGCGCTTGCAGGAATATCGCGGCCATCGCCGCGTGCAGCACACCGGCAGCACCTCCGGTTTTCGCAACGTCATCCAACGCTATCCCGACGACAAATTCAGCGTGATCATTCTTACCAACCGCGCCGAGCCGGAGGTCGAAGAGTTGGCCACGCAGCTCACCGACATCTTCTTGTTTGGAAAATGACATGCCGGCAGCCTCACCGCAGCAGTCAATTGGAAAATCCCGCCCTGCCAAATCCTTGTGGCTGGCTTTGCTGAGCCTGAGCCTGTTGCACACCGGCTCTGCCGGCGCGACCTCCGGCGAGGAAACCAGGAATCACAAAAAGTCCGGGGAGAAACAACAATTGGTCACCGCCAACCTCGGCGAAGCGGCTGCCGTACCGGCGCCGGATTCGCTCGCGCGCCTGCCCGCCGCGCTCGAATTCGAATTGCAGGATCAACACGGCATCTCCCGCAGTTGCCGGTTTCCCGCGAGCAAGATTCGCGTGGTGACCTTCGCCGACCAGAAAGGCACGGCGCGCATCGAAGGCTGGGTGCGGCCGCTTTACCAGCGCTATCGCGACCGCATCGAGATTCACGGCGTGGCGATGCTGTCGGCGGTGCCGGTGCTCGCGCGCGGCCTGGTGAGCGGCATCATCAAAGCGAGTGTCGCCTATCCGGTGTTGTTGGATTGGGACGGCCGCGTCACGCAACACTACAATCAAGAGCGCGATGCTTTCCGGCTGGTGGTGATTGACGAAGCGGGCCGCGTGCACTGCAGCCTGGCCGGCGCCGCCAACAAAACCAGATTGCAGGCGCTGTTCGCGAGCCTGGATGCGCTGCTGGTTGCGGCGCCGGCGCCGCATGATCGAGACGGGAGCCATGCAGGAACAAGTCATTCTGGTCGATGAGAACGATCGCGCGCTCGGCATCGCCGAGAAGCTGATCGCCCACCGTGAAGGCCGGCTGCATCGCGCCTTTTCGATCTTCATCTTCAATGCGAGTGGCGAGATGCTGCTGCAACGCCGTGCGCTGCAGAAATATCATTCTGCTGGTTTGTGGACCAACGCCTGCTGCAGCCATCCGCGGCCGGGCGAATCACTGGCCCGGGCGACGCGGCGGCGGCTGCGCGAGGAAATGGGCTTTGAATGCCCGCTGCATCCGGCGTTTCAATTCATCTACCGGGCGGAACTCGAACACGGCTTGATCGAGCACGAATACGATCACGTTTTCATCGGCGATCATTCCGGCGAACTCCAGCCCGATCCCCGCGAAGTCATGGATCACCGCTGGCTGAGCCTGCCCGCCCTCGCACAGGAACTGCAAACTTCGCCGGAAAACTACACCGTCTGGTTTCGCATTGCCGCGCCGCGCGCCGTGCGTTCGCGCGGCTTGCCGGGATTTGCCGACATTGCCTGAAAACCCGCCATGATCGCCAGACCCAATTTTCACGTCACCCTCTGCCGATTGCTCAGAACGCTTGCCCCCGCCGCTCATGCCGGTGCCGCATTATCCGCCGTGGCGATGTGCGGCCTGCTGGCCGCCTGCGAACGCAAGCCGCCGGCAAAGGACATCAGCTCGATGCCCGGTCGCGCCGCCACCTGGGCCGGCACGGAAGCATGCCGGCCATGCCATTTCGAGCTGTATCAGGGCTTCAAGCACACCGGCATGGGTCGCAGCTTTGGCCGCATTGATTCCGCGTTGGTGGCGCCGCTGGTGGCGGCCGCCGGTGTCGTGCATGAGCCGCAGTCGGATTTCTCCTATTCCGTGCGCATGGCCGGCGGCCGGCTGTTCATACGTGAATTCCGGCAGGATGAGGCCGGCCGCCTTCACTTTGAGCAGGAGCGGCCCGCCGCCTATCAAATCGGCAGCGGCAATCACACCTTGAGCTTCATCGAGAACCGCAACGGCTACCTGTTTGAAATGCCGCTGACCTACTATGCGCTGCGAAAGCTGTGGGACATGAGTCCGGGCTATCGTGCGAACAACTGGCGCTTCGACCGGCCGATCAGCGCGACGTGCATGAACTGCCATAACGCGCCGACCGCAGTCACGCCGCAAACCGAGAATCACTTTGCGCAGGTGCCGCTGAGCATCGGCTGTGAGAATTGCCACGGCCCGGCGAGTGAGCATGTGGCAATCGCGCGGCAAGGCCATTTTTCGACGGAGGGTGTGCTCAATCCCCTCAATCTGAGTCGCGACCTGCAGATGGACATTTGCCAGCGCTGCCACCTCGAAGGCTTGAGCGTGTGGCACGACCACGTCACCCCGGAGCAAGTGCAGATCGGCCGGCCGCTGACGGCATTCAAAGCCGTGTTTGCCCAGGGCGGCGCGCATGAGAGTGAGCACGAATTCGGCATTGCATCGCAGGCTGACCGGCTGCGCCAGAGCGCGTGCTTCCAGAAGAGCGGCACGCTCACCTGCACCACCTGCCATGATCCGCACGAAAGTCCGCGCGTTTCCGGCCGGGAGGAATTCAACGACACCTGCCGCGGCTGCCACAATTCGCCGGGTGAAGTGCAGTGCGGCATGGCTGCCGCGCCGGCGCAGGATTGTGTCGGCTGCCACATGAAAGCCGGCGGCACGCGCGACATTCCGCACGTTCATTTCACCGATCATTACATTCGCAAACTGCCGGCTGCCGCCGATGCGGCCAATCGATCCAACCTGCCCGCGGTGCCGCCGCTGCTGCCGATGTTGCAGGCCGGCGAGCCCGCGGAGCAACTCATGCAACGAGGGCTGGCTTATTTTCAATTTCATCAAACCATGATTGCCGCGCCGGCCTATTTGGACAGCGCGATTGCTTTGCTCACCGCTGCCAAGCGACAACAGGCACAGCGCCAGGACGGTGAAGATGATTACGCGCTCGGCGGCGCCTATTTTCTCAAAGGCCAGCTTGCGCTCGCGGAAGCCGCACTGCGGGAAGCGGTGCGCCGCAATCCCAAGCACGGCCGCGCTTATTACGTTCTGGGAAATGTGCTGCTGCCGGCGCAGCGTCACGAGGAAGCGCTGCAGGCCTTTGCCCTGGGGCAGCAAGCCCAGCCGCTCTTTCTGGAAAATTATCTCGGACTGGCGCAGGCGCAAATGGCCTCCGGCAGTTTCGATGCCGCCGCCGCCAATTTGGCGCAGGTCATCGTGCAGGACTCGCTGTCCTTTCCCGAGGCCTTCTACTATTATGGCCAGATCGCGCACAACCGCCGGGAGTTTGCAGCGGCGCGCAGCTTCTATCGCCGGGCGCTGGCGCGCAATCCCGACATGATCCTGGCGTGGCTGAACACCGGCGCGACACACGTCTTCGAACAGAACTGGCGCGCGGCAATCGCCTGTTTTGACGCCATCCTGCAGCGCTTGCCCGACCACGTGCCGGCGTTGATGAACAAGGCCGTGTGCTTGAGGAATCTGGGCGAGAACAAGGCGGCCCGGACGATCGTAAACCGCGTGCTCACCCTCGAACCTCACAATCAAAACGCGCAGAATCTCCTGGCTGAACTGGCGGCGCGCTGAGCCGCGGCGCCGTTCCAGCCTTGGGTCTGCCTTTTCATAAACCGGAAATGAAGCGGGATCGAGTGAACGTCTCTCTGTCAAGCGACAGAAACGGATGCCAAATGAATGCACAGACCATGCTGTTGCTGCTTCTGTTTGCCGGTTGGATGAGCGCCTGCCGGGCGCAGTCTCCAGCGGCGCCGGTGCATGTGCCGCAGTGGGCGCAGGGCGCTGTGTGGTATCAAATCTTTCCGGAACGCTTCCGCAACGGCGATCCCGGCAATGACCCGACCGTCTCGCGCAGCCTCGGCCACAACCGGGCCGCGGAGTGGCAACTCTCGCCGTGGACTTCGAATTGGTACAAGCTGCAGCCCTGGGAACGCCGGCACAGCAGCGACTTCTACGCCGAGAACGTGTTCAATCGCATGTACGGCGGCGATCTCGCCGGCGTCATCGCCAAGCTCGATTATCTCGCCGATCTCGGCGTCACCGCGCTTTACTTCACTCCGATCTTCGAATCGCCCTCCTCGCACAAATACGACGCCAGCACCTGGCATCACATCGAAGCGGATTTCGGCCACAACCGCGACGCTGATCTTGCACTCATGCGCGCCGAGAAAAAAGACACCACGGCCTGGGCCTGGTCGAGCGCCGACAGCGTCTTTCTCGAATTAATCAAGCAGGCGCATGCCCGTGGCTTGCGGGTGGTGATCGATGGCGCCTTCAATCATGTCGGCCGCGAATTCTGGGCGTTTCAGGACGTGATCGCACAGCAAGCCAAATCGAAATACGCGGAGTGGTTCACCGTCGAGAGGTGGGACGATCCCGCCACCGCCGCGGACGAGATGAAATACGATTGCTGGTGGGACGTTTGGACCCTGCCGGAATTCCGCGAAGATGAGAACGGCTTGCCGGCGGGAGTGAAGGCGTATGCCTGGGCCATCACCCGGCGCTGGATGGATCCCAACGGCGACGGCAATCCCGCCGACGGCGTGGACGGCTGGCGCCTCGATGCCACCAAAGATGTGACCCCGGCCTTTTGGCGCGAATGGTGCGCCTACACCCGCCAGCTCAATCCCGAAGTCTATCTTTCCGCGGAAATTTGGGACGAGGCGCCGCATTGGATCAGCAACGAGATGTTCAACTCGGTGATGAATTATCCGCTCGCGTATGCGGTGATGAAATTCTTCATCAATCAGCAGCGCGCGACGCTGTCGCCGCCGCAGTTTCAGGAAGAATTGGCGCGCCTGCTCAAGCTCTATCCCGAAAGCGTGAGTTTGGGTTTGATGAACCTGGTGAACACGCACGATACCGATCGCCTCGCCAGCATGATCTGCAATCCGGACTTGGATTATGATCAGCGACGCTCGCCGCGCTACAATCCCAACTATGATCCCACCCAACCCGGCGCGGCCGCGGTGCAGGTGCAGAAGATGATCGTGGCGTTTCAAGCGACGTTCCCCGGCTCACCGTTGCTCTTCTATGGCGATGAAGCCGGCATGTGGGGCGCCGACGATCCCGATTGCCGCAAGCCGATGGTGTGGCCGGAATTCGAGTATGAGCCGGAAACTTATAAGGCCATCGGCCGGCAGGCGCCGGCGGCGGCGGTGCAGTTCGATCATGATCTGCACCGGCACTATCGCGCGCTGCTGCGCTTGCGGCGCGAGCATCCGGCTTTGCGCCTCGGCGCGTGGCAGCCACTGCCGGCGGAGGAGGCGCAAGGGTTGTGGGGTTTTGCGCGGCAGACGCAGGGTGACACCGTGCTGGCTTACTTCAATCTCGGGCAGCAGGAACAAACCCTCACGCTGCCGGCCGCTGCCACCACGTGGCAGGACGTTCTGCAAAACAAAATCACCGCCACTGCGGGCGGCGGCAGCAGCCTTGCGCTGCCGGCCAAAACCGCGGCCGTTCTGGTGCGCAAGAATTGAATTGCAGCCGGCATCGTTTCACCACGCCTGAGTGTTTGCCGCCAGTCTCACCACTCAATGCCTCAGTTACCGGGGGCGTCATATTGATCAGCAACGGTTGCACCGTTGCTTTTGGCGCCTGGAGCCGGGCATGGAGATGCCGCGGCACAGCCGTGGCGGATCATCCCCACCAATAACTGAGGCATTACCTCGCCACCGGCCATTTTGCGGCTTGCCTTCCCGGGCATTTTTGCCTATCTTTTCACATGATTATCTGCTCGGATTTTGACGGCACCATTGCACAAAACGATGTCGGCAGTTTGTTGGCCCGCACTTTCGGCGACCCGGTGGTCTGTCAACGTTGCGTCGCCTCCTGGAAAAGCGGCGAGATCAGCTCGCGGGAATGCCAGGAGCAAGAGCTGGCCACGGTGCGGGTAACGCCCGCCGCGCTGGCGGAACTCTGCGCGCAGCAGGCATTGAGTCCCGGGTTTGCAGAATTCGTCGCGCTGTGCCGTGGCCGCGGCTGGCCGCTGATCGTGCTGAGCGACGGCTTCGATTTCTACATCCGGCAGATCCTCGCCCGCCATGGTTTGGAACTCCCGCTCGTGAGCAACCATCTGCATTTCATTCCCCCTGATCGTGTGGCTGCCGACTTTCCCTATTGGCAGCACACCTGCGGCCGCTGCGGCAATTGCAAGGGCTATCACGTGCGCCGCTTGCGCCGGCCGGGCGAGCAAATGGTCTATATCGGCGACGGCTATTCCGATCGCTGTGGCGCCGCCGAGGCCGAGCTGATTTTTGCCAAACATGATCTGGCCGAGTGGTGCCAGACGAACCGGGCGGCCTATCACGCCTACGAAGATTTCCATGCGATTGCCAGGGTGTTAGCACAACGATCATGACAATTCTGCGCGACTTTCCCATTCTCAAAACCATCGGTGAATTTGCCGACCGGCAGGGCTGTGCCGTTTATTTGGTGGGCGGCTTTGTGCGCGACTATCTTTTGCGGCGGCTGAACGAAGAGGCGAATCGCAATGAAATGGATTTCGTCATTGTCGGCAACGGCATTCAATTCGCCACGGCCCTGGCGCGCCACCTGAAAGCGCCCAAGCCCACAGTGTTTCAGAAATTCGGCACCGCCATGCTGCACTGGCAGGAGCGCCGGCTGGAGTTCGTGGGCGCGCGCAAGGAAAGCTATCGCGGCGACTCGCGCAAACCGGAGGTAGCGCCGGCGGATTTGCCCGCGGATCTCGCCCGCCGCGATTTCACCATCAACGCGATGGCGGTTGGGTTGCACGCCGCCGAGGCCGGCCGGCTGATCGATCCCCACGACGGCCGCCGCGCCCTCGCCGAAAAAGTAATTCGCACGCCGCTCGAGCCGCAGGCCACGTTCAACGATGATCCGCTGCGCATTCTGCGCGGTATTCGCTTCGCGACGCAACTGCAGTTCAGCGTTGCGCCCGGCACGTTTGCGGCGATGCAGGCGATGCGCGAGCGGCTGCGCATCATTTCCCAGGAGCGTATCACCGAGGAGCTGCTCAAGATCATGGCCGCGCCCAAGCCCTCCCTCGGTTTCAACCTGCTCGACCAGGCGGGCGTGCTCGAGATCGTTCTGCCGGAGCTGCTGGAGCTGAAGGGCGTGGAGGAATATGCCGGCTATCAGCACAAGGACGTGTTCAATCACACACTGATGGTGTTGAATAATCTCTGCCGCGTTTCAGAAAAGATGCCGCTGCGGCTGGCGGCGTTGTTGCACGACATTGCCAAGCCGCGCACCAAGGAATTCAAGCCCGGCAAAGGCTGGACCTTTCACGGCCATGAGGAAGTCGGCGGCCGCATGATCCCTGCAATTTTCCGCCGCCTGAAACTGCCGATGGAATGGGCCGCCTACGTGCAAAAGCTCACCCGCTTGCATCTCCGGCCGATCGCGTTGACCGAGGAAGCCTGCACCGATTCGGCCTACCGGCGCTTGTTGTTTCAAGCAGGCGAAGATTTGGAGGATTTGCTGACGCTGTGCCGGTCGGACATCACTTCCGGCAACCCGCAACGCCGCAAGCAGCATCTCGAGAATTTTGACTTCGTGGTGCAACGCCTGCAGGAAGTCGAAGAGAAGGATCGCATGCGTGCGTTTCAATCGCCGGTGCGAGGCGAGGAGATCATGGCCCTGTGCGGCCTCGCACCCGGGCCGCTGGTGGGCAAGTTGAAGACCGCCATCGAAGAGGCGATTCTCGATGGCCTCATTCCCAATGAGCATGATGCGGCCCGCGCTTATCTGTTGCAGATCAAGGATCAAATCCTGGCGGACAGCAATCGGACGGATGGAAAACATCCGGAAACTTTTGATTGAATCGTCCGTCTCAATCCGTTGTTTTTGAACCTCAAAGCTGCCAGAGGGAGGAAAAATGAATTATGCTGATGCCGGCGTGAATGCCCCCGTTTCCCCGAAACCCCTGGGGGTTTTTGAACGCTTCATTGGGGTGTTTACCTCGCCTGCGGCGACGATGCGGGACATCGCCGCGCATCCCACGTGGCTCCCGCCCATGATCATTGCGGTGCTGGTCGCTCTGGTGTTTTCCATTTTTTCACAGGACTTAATCCTCGAACGCCAGCGCACCGAGGTCAGAAAGCGCAATCCCGAAATGACCGAACAACAGCTCGCCGTGATGGAGAAGATGACCAAGATCTCCACGCCCATCATGGCGGTGGTGATGACCCCGATCGTCTATCTGCTGATCGGCGGCGTTTTGCTGTTCACCGGCAACGTCCTGCTGGGCGGCGAGGCCAAATTCAAGACCCTTTTTGCCACGGCCTCGTGGAGCGGCGTGATCTCGGTCTTGAGCACGCTCATCAACGCGCCGGTGATGAAAGCGCGCGGCGTGTTGGAGAGCGCAACCAGTCTGGCGTTTTTGCTGCCGCCGGAGGACAACCAGACCCCGCTCTATTTTTTGCTGTCGCAGATTGATTTGTTCACCCTCTGGTGGGTGGTCGTGCTCGGCTTCGGATTCGCCGCCGCCTACAAACTCACCACCCAGAAAAGCATGACCGTGCTGTTCATTTGGTGGGCCGCGCTGGCGGCGGTCGGATTCGGTGTCAAAATGATGTTCCGTTGAACGAAGAAACGAAGGAGAGTTGCGGTGATCATGAAACAAAAATTGGCGTTACTCTGCGGCGCACTGCTGGCGCTGGTGACCGCGGGCTGGGCGCAAAACGGCAAACCCATGACGCTGCAGGAGTGCATCACCGTGGCCCTGCGCGGCAACTCGGCATTGTTGAATTCCGAGCGCCGGTACCGCATCGCCGGCACGGACGTGCAGCGCGCGCGCGCCGGAATCCTGCCTGCGATGGACCTGTCGCTGTCCTCGGGCCGCTTCCGGCAGGGCTCTCGCACCCGGTTAGGAGACGTGCTGGTTGGGTTTGATCCGGTCACCGGCCAGGCCGTTTACGAGCGCCGCACTTTGACGCAGGCCGGATTCAGCACGCCCGATCACTCCGCCCAAATTTCATTGTCCGTGCCGCTGTTTGATTTCGGCGCGAATTGGAACCGCATCCGGCAGGCGGGAGCCGCCGAGGATGCCAGCGCCAAAACTTACGCCTCGTCCCGGCAGAACACGATCCTGACCGTGCACCAGCGTTACTTTGGCTACCTGAAGGAGCGCCAGCTTCTGGCGGTCTACGAAGATGCCGTGAAGCTGAGTGAAGAGCAGCTCAAGCGCACCGAAAGCATGTACGAGATCGGCTCGGTGGCGCAGGGCGACGTCTTTCGCCAGCGCACGCAGCTCGGCAACGATCGCATTAATCTCATCACCCAGCAGAATCAGGTGCGCAATGCCCGCTCGCTGTTGAATGTCGCCATGGGCCGGCCGCCGGAGGCGGAGTTGGAAATCGTCGATATGGAGACCCTGCCGGAAGCGCGCGAATACACGCTGGACGAGGTGCTCAAGGTGGCGGTCGATAAAAATCCCGATCTGCAGAGCTACAAGTTTCAAATGCGCAGCGCGGAAATCGGCAAAAGCCTCGCGCGCTCCACCTTCCTGCCGAGCTTCTCTTTTTCCGGCGGTTATCGCCGCAGCCACAATGAATTCGAACGCGTCTATTCCGGCTTCGACAAGAACTGGAACGCCTCGGCCGGCATCGACATGCGTTTGAACCTGTTCAACGGCTTTTCGGACAAAGCCACGCTCGAACGCGAAAGCTTGAACTATCGCATCGCCGAAGAGGACTACACCGACCGCCTGCGCAACATCCGGCTGGAAGCCGAGCAGGCGTTGCTCAGCCTGCAGGCTTGGAAGGAAATCACCGCGATCAACTCGGACAACCTGAACTCGGCGCAGGAGGATCTGCGCCTGGCGCAGGAGCGCTATCGCGTGGGCGCCGGCACGCTGCTGGACATCATCAACGCCCAGACCAACCTGACGCGCGCGCGCGGCACGCTGGTGCGGGCGAAATATGACAGCATGATTGCTTATGCCCAGTTGAAGAACAGCATGGGCACGCTGGAGCAGTAACTGCCGGCCCGGCGCCGGTAAAGCGGTGCGTGTGACGCCGCCGGTCCGTCCTGGGCCGGCGGTGCCGGGCGCCAGTCAGCCGCTCAAAGAAGTTCCCTCTGTGAGAAGGAAGCCGTTATGTCGAAACGTACGAAACTGCTGATCGGCCTCGCCGGCATCGTCCTGGTCGGGGCCGTGGTGTTCTTCAATTTGCGGCGCGGGCGTGGCGATGAAACCGAGGTGCAGACGGAAAAAGCCAGACGCTCGGACGTGATTCAAACCGTCTCCGGCTCCGGCAAAGTGAAGCCGGTCATCGAAGTCAAAATCTCGGCGAATGTCTCCGCCGAAATCGTCAAGCTGCACGTGCAGGAAGGCGAGGCAGTGAAGAAAGGCCAGGTGCTGGTCGAGCTGGATCGCACGCGCTATCTCGCGGCGCTGGATCGCGCCCGCTCGGCGGTAAAATCGGCCGAAGCCAATCTGGTGAAGGCACGCAGCGATTATCAGCGGGCGCAGGAGTTGTTCGCGCGCAGCCTCTTTTCGCAGGCCGAGCTGGAAGGCGTGAAAGCCTCGCTCACGCTGGCGGAAAGCAGTGTGGAAGAGTCGCGTGCGGCCCTCAATCAAGCCCAGGACGATCTTTCCAAGACCACGCTGACTGCGCCGATCGACGGCACCGTCATCCAACTCAACAAGGAAGTCGGTGAGATTGCGCTGGGCTCGCAATTCACTTCCGATGTCATTATGACCGTCGGCGATCTTTCTGAGATGGAAATGATCGCACAGATCGACGAGAATGACGTGGTGCTGATCGACGTCGGCGATCAGGCCAAGCTGGAGGTCGATGCCCTGCCCGACCATCCGCTGCCCTGTGCCGTCACCAAAATCGCCAATTCCGCCACCACCACCGGCCGCGGCACGCAGGAAGAAATCACCAATTTCGACGTGACTGTGAAGATCTCGGAGAATCATCCCAAGCTGCGGCCCGGCATGTCGGCGACGGTGGACATTCAAACCGATATTCGCCCGAACGCGCTCAACATTCCTCTGCAGTGCGTCACCGTGCGGCCGAAGAGTGACTTGAAAGACACCACGCTGGCCTACATCGAAAGCCGGGCAGCACGCAAGGAGCGCGAGGAAAAAAGCAAAGTGCGGGAGATTTCCTCCAATGAGGAGGCGCAGAAGGAGCCGGCGGCTGCCGCCAAGAAGGACTTGATCGAAGTGGCGTTCGTGGTGCGTGAGGGCAAAGCCGTCATGGTGCCGGTGATCACCGGCATCAGCGATGACACTCACGTCGAAGTGTTGAGCGGTCTGCAGGAAAACGATGAAGTCATCACCGGACCGTATCGCATCTTGTCACGCCTGCTCAAGGACGGCGACCGCGTGAAAGTCAAGAAGGAAGAAGCCCGGCAGAAAGACGGGAAGAAGGAACAATCGTGAGGCGTTGCCGGCAAGCACGCAGCAGGCGCGAAGCCGGAGGCCAGAAATCGGGAGATTGACCATGCTTATCGATGTGCAACAACTCGTCAAGACCTACGCCATCGGCGAGATTCAAGTCAATGCCCTGCGTGGCGTGGACGTGCAGATCGGCGAGAATGAATACGTCGCCATCATGGGCCCTTCCGGCTCGGGCAAATCCACGCTGATGAACATTCTCGGGTGCCTGGACACGCCCACCGACGGCCGCTACCAATTCGGCGGCGAGGACGTGCACAAGATGGACGATGACCAGTTGGCCGAGATTCGCAACCGCCGCATCGGCTTCGTCTTTCAGACCTTCAACCTGCTGCCGCGCGCCACCGCGTTGCACAACGTCGAGCTGCCGTTGGTTTATGCCGGCGTGTCGGCGGCCAAACGCCGCGCCCAGGCGAAAACCGCGCTCGAGCGCGTCGGTCTGGCCGATCGCATGAATCACAAACCCAACGAGCTTTCCGGCGGCCAGCGCCAGCGCGTCGCCATCGCCCGCGCCCTGGTGAACAATCCTTCGATCATCCTGGCGGATGAGCCGACCGGCAATCTCGACACCGTCACCGGCGATGAGATCATGACCATCTTTTCCGAATTGCACCGCCAGGGCAACACCATCATCCTGGTGACGCATGAGGAATACATCGCCGAGCATGCGCGCCGCATCATTCGCTTGCGTGACGGCCGCATCGAGTCCGATGCCTTTATTTCGCGTGCCAACTGAGGCTGCATCGGCCGTGATATCGTGAAGTTGTGGGCTGCGCCACCCGGCGGAGCAACCGCCGCGGTGCGCGCGAGCGAAAGCAGCAGAATCATGCTCCCCATTTTCTCCGACCTGTGGGAAGGCACCAAGATCGCCCTGCAGGCGTTGCGCGCCAACAAGCTGCGCTTCCTGCTGACGACGCTGGGCATCGTGATCGGCGTGATGACCGTGATCACGATCGTGGCGTTGATCCAGGGCATCAATCAAGCCTTCTATGAAGAAATTTCTTCCATCGGCACCGACACTCTTTACATTCAAAAATTCGCCTGGGTCAACAACAATGAAGAAGACTGGGTGCGCTTTCGCAACCGCAAGGATATCACCCTGCGCGAATACGAGGCGGTGGTGAAACATGCCACGTTGGTGAAGGCGGTCACGCCCAGCATCTACACCCGCGCCGCCGTCAGGTACAAGGACAACGGGATCACTGGCGTGTTGATCGCCGGCACCAATGACAACTACATGGTGACCAGTAACACTGCGCCGGAACGGGGCCGCTTCATTTCCACGCAGGACGTCGACTACCGCCGCAACGTCTGCGTGCTGGGTGCCGAAGTTGCCGAGAAGCTCTTCGGCCGCGCCGATCCCCTCGGCGAGCGCATCAGCATCGGCGGCCGGCGCTTTCGCGTTGTCGGCGTGCTCGCCGAGCGCGGCAAGATTTTCGGTTTCAATCCCAACGTGCTGGTGGTGATTCCCTTCGGCACTTTCGAGAACGCCTTCGGCCATCGCCGCTCGGTCGAGATTCAAGTGAAAGTCAACCATCCTGCCCTGCTCGACGCCGCCCAGGACGAGCTCACCGGCATCCTGCGCCGCGTGCGCAAAGTGCCACCCCACAAAGAAGACGACTTCGCCATCAACCGGCAGAGTCTGCTGACCAATCTCTACAACAGCCTCACCGCCGGGCTGTGGGGGCTGGCCATCGGCGTCGGCTCGATCTCGCTGCTGGTGGGCGGCATCGGCATTATGAACATCATGCTGGTGTCGGTGACGGAGCGCACGCGCGAAATCGGCATTCGCAAGGCCATCGGCGCGAAGCGGCGCGACATTCTCTGGCAGTTTCTGGTGGAGACCATGATCATTTGCAGCCTGGGCGTCGTGCTCGGCATTCTCGCGGCGGTCGGCGTGGCGTTTGCCGTCAAGCAGGCTTTCTCGTTCCCGGTGGTGTTCACGCCCTGGATCATCCTGCTCGGCTTGGGGTTCGTGGTGACCATTGGCCTGTTCTTCGGCATCTATCCGGCCAGCAAGGCCGCGCGGCTGAACCCGACGGAGGCGCTGCGCTATGAATAAACCTGAACGCGCGGGCGAGGGCGCCGGAGCGGCGTGCGGCGCGCAGGAGTGTTTGCCATGATCTTCAGTGAAAACCTCGACATTGCGCTGAATGCCATTCGCGCCAACAAGCTGCGTTCCTCGCTCACCCTGCTGGGCGTCATCATCGGCGTCATGACCATCATCGGCATGCAGTCGATCGTGGGCGGCTTTCAGCGGGATTTGGAGCGGCAGCTCACCGTGCTGGGCGCGAATACCTTTCAGATTCAAAAATTTCCACCGCTCATCACCAGCCGCGAGCAGTGGCTGCGCTATCAAAACCGCAAGGACCTGCGCGCAGACGAGCTGGAGGCGGTGATGGAACACGCCTCGCTCGCCCGCAGCGTCAGCGGCGAACACATGCAGTTCGGCGCGGTGATCCGCTATCGCGACCGCAAGACCACGCCCACCGTCATCGTGGTCGGCGCCACCAGCGAATACCTCGACAATAACGGCTACCTGCTGCGCACCGGCCGCTTTCTCAACCCGACCGACGAGCAGTACACCAGCCACATCGCCATCCTGGGCAGTGATCTGGTCAGCCGCCTCTTTCCCTTCGAAGATCCGGTGGGCAGCGAAATCCGCATCGATGCGGAGCGCTTCCTGATCGTGGGCACGCTCGAAGAAAAGGGCCGGGTGTTCGGCAACAGCCAGGACAATCTCGTTATCATTCCGCTCAGCACTTTCGAAACGATCTACGGCGCCAAGCGCTCGATGTCGATTCAAATTCAGGCGGCCAGCCCGTCGCAGTACGACGCCACGGTCGAGCAAGTGACCGGCATTCTGCGCGCCGTGCGCAAAGTGCTGCCCGGGGAAGACAACGATTTCGAAATCTTCTCCAGCGGCTCGCTCATCGAAACCGCCAACAAGCTCACCAGCGTGGCCGCCTGGGCCGGCCTGGTGATTGCCGGCATTTCGCTGCTGGTCGCCGGGGTCGGCATCATGAACATCATGCTGGTGTCGGTCACCGAGCGCACCCGCGAGATCGGCGTCCGCAAAGCCATCGGCGCCAAGCGCCGCGCGATCCTGCTGCAGTTTCTCATCGAAGCCATCGTGCTGTGCGAGATCGGCGGCGTGCTCGGCATCGTGCTCGGCATCGGCGTGGGCCAGTTGATCAAAGCCGTCTTCGATTTGGCGGTGATTCTGCCCCTCGGCGCGATTTTTCTCGCGTTGATCTTCTGCTCGCTGGTGGGCCTGTTCTTCGGCATCTATCCCGCGGCCAAAGCCGCACGCCTCGATCCCATCGAAGCGCTGCGCTACGAGTAAGCGCCGCGGCTGCTGCCGGCGCCGGCAGACAGCGGCCGCAGTGCAGCAAACCCACGGGTGACTCGCAACGAGTCGCGCGTGGGTTTGCTGTTTTTGATCAAATCGCGCGAGCGGATAATCCTTCGCCTGCCGTTGTTTTTCCCCATGCTGTCATCCCGCGAGGATCCTGTGAAGGCCCCGGCACACCGCCGGGTCATTCGCGGGATTCTTGCTGAATGACACGTCCACGCCGTTGCGCCGTTCCCGACCCGCCAAGCCTTCTGCGTTCGGCTAACATGACTCAGCGATAGTGATTCTTCTGGCTCGCGACGCGGCTGCGATAGAACTCCGCCAGGCCGTCACGCGGATTGCGGCACAGGTAAACTTGCACGCCGTTCTCGCGGAAATAGCGGTTGTTCACCTGGCCCGCCAGCTCGATGTTCGCGAAGTGGGGAAGGAGATCTTCGCCCAATTCATCATTCACGTAGATCAGCGTGCGGAGCGCGGCGCTGTCGGGCGCCCAGAGCACGAACGATTCATTGAAGCTCACCGGCTCCGGCAGGCCGCTTTTTTTTCCGTAAAATTTGATCGCGCCGGCTTGACCGTAGTTTTCGGCGTAAATGGCGGTATGCGCCTTTTCCGCTGCGCTCAAACCGTCGTACGTCCGGATGACGATCTCCGCCAGCTCGCGCCAGCCGGTCATATCCGCATAATCCTGCGGCAACTCGTGCACCCGGCCGTCTTCCCACACCAGCGCGCCTTCCATGCCATAGGCCCGGCTCGCCTGCGCATACGCCGCCATTTGCTCCAGCGACAGCAACGGCAGGCTGTAGGGCAGGCCGGGCAGGAAGAGTAGAATCATCAACGCCAACAGCGCCGGCCGCAATACGCGCCCGCGCCGCGCACCCAGCCTTTCGAACGCAACCCCGCCGGCCGCAAACAACAGCGGATACGCGCCCAGCGTGTAGTAGGCTTTGCCGCTCAGCGCCATCAAGATCAGAATCACCAACACGCAGGTCAGGCCCAGGGCGCGCCACTCCCGTGCCGCCGGCGCAAAGAGCAGATAGAACAATCCCGCCAGCCACAGCGGCACGGCATGCAGATTCATGAGCAACTGCTGCAGCAGGAAGCCCACGGGTTCGACATGCACCAACTGCGTGCGCCGCAATTCCGCCATATGCCCGATCACCGGCCAATTGTGGCTGTGCTGCCAGAGCAGGTTGGGCAGAATGATCAGCGTGCCCAACACCACCCCGGCAACAAAGTGTTTTGACCGGATGAGATTTCTCTGTGGCGTGAGCAGCAAAGCCAGCAACGCCGCGAGCACGAAGAACACGATGGCATACTTGTTCAAAAAGGCCAGGCCCCAGGTGAGGCCCAGCCAGATCCAATACCGCGGATTCTGCGTCTTGATGAGTTTGACCATGAGATAGCCGCTGAGCAGCCAGGCGAACTGATCGAACGAAACCGGCATCAAGAACGTGTTGCTGCGCAGAAAGGCCGGTGAAATCAGAAAGGCGGTGCACGCCAGCACCAGCGCCCACGTGCCGCCGCCGAGTTCTTTCACCAGCAGCGCAATGATGACGATCGTGAGGGCGCCGGTGAGCGCGGGAAAAAAGCCCGCGGCAAAGGCGTTGTGGCCGAGCAGCCACAGCGCCACCTTGCCGATCATCGGCGTGAGCGGCGGCACCGAGACGTAGCCCCACGCGGGATGATCCGCCAGGGCCAGATAGAGATAAACATCACGGTGCAGCTCATAATTGGTGTTCGTCAAAAAATGCAGCGCGAGTTTGATCAGCGCCAGCGCCAGGACGAGAATTCCCTCCGGCACGAATTTCAGTTTCGACTGGCTCATTTTTCATCCCTGTGTTTGATGCGATCGGAAGGCGACCCACCCGGCTGGTGCCGCGCCGGGCGCCCGCAAAGAGGCTGGCGCATGATACGCAATTTTTGCGCTGGTGTTGGGCAAAATGTCACGAGCGGGATTCTGGCGGGGAGGAACGGCCGGCGGTTGCGCCGGACCGGCTCCGCGGTGATGACGCTGTGCTGATTCGTGACGGCACCGCGTGAGAGGCCTTTTTTCCATGGAGAATTGGGTTGGCTTGAATGCGCTCGGCAGTTTCAAGTTGGTTGCTTCCAGATCGGCTCGCTGCAAAAGCATTCTCGCCTGCGCGGAGTGTTCTTTCGACCTGTGTTTATGCTGGTCTCGTGACGATTCTGCAAGTCTCCGGCGCCTCCCAGTTTGGCCAAAAGCATTCACGCCGGCACGCAAAGCCGCAAAGGTTTGCCAGGATTTCCCAATCATGACTCGAATCATTTCTTTGCGCGCCTGTGCATCTTCGCACTGAACGCGTTTTGATGACGAGGAAAACAAACACTCACCGCCGAGACGCGGAGAGCGCCGAGAAAAGCATTGATGAAAAAGAACTCCGCGAACTCGGCGTCTTCGCGAGCGCCGTTGCCTTCCTTGGTTCCGGATGGTGCGGATTGGCGTGAAATGCAAACCTTCACGAGCAACTGCTCGCGCGCTCACTGCGGCGGCTGCACCACGCCCGCCTGCCACAGCATGAAGGCATAATCCAGCGCAATTTCGCGCAGCCGGTCGTAGCGTCCCGAAGCGCCGCCGTGCCCGGCGCCCATGTTGGTCACGAGCAGCAGGGGATTTTGATCCGTCTTCAAGCTGCGCATCCTGGCGACGTATTTCGCCGGCTCCCAATACATCACCTGGCTGTCATTGAACGAAGTTTTCACCAGCATGGCCGGATAGCGCCGCGCTGACAGGTTGGTGTATGGGCAATATTGCTTGAGGTATTGATATTCCTCCGGCTGGCGCGGATTGCCCCATTCTTCGAACTCCGTGACCGTGAGCGGCAGGCTCTCATCGAGCATGGTGTTGATCACATCCACGAACGGCACGTGGCTGACCACGGCTTTGAACAGCTCCGGCCGCAGATTGGTCACCGCGCCCAGCAACAATCCGCCCGCGCTGCCGCCCTCGATGATCAAACCTTGCGCTGCGGTGTATTGCTGCGCGATGAGATACTCGGCGCAGGCAATGAAATCGGTGAAGGTGTTCATCTTGTTCAGCATGCGGCCCTGATCGTGCCAGGCCTTCCCCATCTCACCGCCGCCGCGAATGTGGGCAATGGCCACCGCAAAGCCGCGGTCGAGCAGGCTCACGCGGTTCGAGTTGAAGCCGGCGTCATAGGAAAAGCCGTACGCGCCGTAGCCGTTGAGCAGCAGCGGCGCGCGGCCGTTCTTGCGGAATCCCTTTTTGTAAACAAGGGAAATCGGAATGCGCGCGCCGTCACGCGCGGTGGCCGACAGCCGCTCGCAGAGGTATTGATTTTTGTCATAGCCGCCCAGCACCTCGGTTTGTTTGAGCAGCGTGCTGCGTCGCGTGTTCATGTCGTAATCATACACCGAGCTGGGCGTGATCAGCGATTGATAGTTGTAGCGCAGCGTCGCGGTGTTCCACACCCGGTTGGTGGCGGCATAGGCGCTGTACACCGGCTCCGGGAAAGCCAGATAATGGCTCGCGCCGGTGCGCAGGTCGGTGATGCGAATCTGCTCCAGCCCGTTTTTGCGTTCGGAGAGCACGTAATGATCGGCGAAGCAATCGATGCTTTCCAACATCACCTCAGGCCGGTGCGGCACGATTTCCTGCCAGTTCTCCGGGCTGGGATCGCTCACCGGCGCGCTCACCAGCCGGAAGTTGCGGCCGGTGTCATTCACGCGAATGAAAAACCGCTCGCCGTGATGCTCGACCTCGAACTGGCGCTCGGCCTGGCGCGGCAGCAACATCTGCCACTCGCTCTGCGGCGCCGCCGCGGGAATGAAACGCGCCTCAGTGGAAGTCAGACTGGCGGAGTAAACGATCAAACAAGCCTGGCTGCGCGTGCGGCTGCCCCACAGGCTGAAGCGTTCGTCCTGCTCTTCATACAACAATTCCGGTTGCGCGCCGAGGCGGTGGCGATAAAGGCGGTAGGGCCGCTTGGCCGCGTCTTTGGTGACGTAGAACAGCGTTTGGTTGTCCGCCGCCCAGAAGACTGAGCCGACGTCGCGGGCGCGATCGGGCAGCAGCGCGCCGGTGCGCAGGTCTTTGATCTGCAAATCGTAAACGCGGAACCCGGTGGTGTCGGTGGAAAATGCCAGCAGATTGCCGTCCTCGCTCACTGCATAGGCGCCGAGTCCCATGAACACCTTGCCCTCGGCGAGCTGGTTGAGGTCGAGCGTGATTTCTTCCGGCGCCGCGAGCGCGCCGGCTTTGCGGCAGTAGATGGGATATTGCCGGCCCTGCTCGGTGCGGCTGTAGTAGAAGTAGTTGCCTTCGCGATAGGGCACGGAGAGATCGGTTTCCTTGATGCGGCCGAGCATTTCTTGATACAGTTTTTCCTGCAGCGGCTGGGTGAAGGCCAGCACTTGCGCGGCATAGGCGTTCTCGGCTTCGAGGTATTGCACCACGGCGGGATTCTGCTTTTCCCGCAGCCAGAAATATTCGTCCACGCGCCGGTCCTGGTGGAGGGTATCGACTTTGGGTTGCTTGGCGGCCACCGGCGGCGCGGGTTGCGCCGTTGCGCCGCCGACCAGCATGAGCGCCGCCGCGCAGGCGATCGCCATGCCGGCCTCGATGAAAAACCGGCTGGGGAATTCCATCATGTTCCACCTCCTCGGTAAGGGATTGTTGTTCGAATCAGCCGCCGTGAGTACGCGGATGAGCTTTTCAAACTTGGAATAGAATTCTAACCTTCCACCAACAGATAGATTAAGGCCAACTGATGGAAAGGCTTTTATCAGTTGGGTTGTTTCTATCGGTTGGCAAATTTTTGTGCTGCCCGAAGGGCCAAGTTCTCAGCTTGTCAGAAAACTTGCGTAGGCG
>JAKLJX010000012.1:52036-226831 GCA_023150945.1 bacterium
TCGGTTGGCAAATTTTTGTGCTGCCCGAAGGGCCAAGTTCTCAGCTTGTCAGAAAACTTGCGTAGGCGATTAGCTCTTCAAACTTGGAATAAAATTCAAACTTTCCACCAACAGATAGATTAAGGCCAACTGATGGAAAGGCTTTTGTCAGTTGGGTTGTTTCTGTCGGTTGGCAAATTTTTGTGCTGCCCGAAGGGCCAAGTTCTCAGCTTGTCAGAAAACTTGCGTAGGCGATTAGCTCTTCAAACTTGGAATAAAATTCAAACTTTCCACCAACAGATAGATTAAGGCCAACTGATGGAAAGGCTTTTATCAGTTGGTTTGTTTCTATCGGTTGGCAAATTTTTGTGCTGCCCGAAGGGCCAAGTTCTCAGCTTGTCAGAAAACTTGCGTAGGCGATTAGCTCTTCAAACTTGGAAAAAGATTCCAACTTTGTTCCAACGGATGAAAAGACCCAACAGATCAGGCTTATCAGTTGGGTTCTTCTCTCAGTTGGAGATTGTCTTTTTGGTTGCGGCTTGTCCGCGTTGGGGATACACTCTCCTCGTTGAGAGGGCCGGGTTGACCCCGACGGGGTCGCATGGAATAGTCCACGGCCAGCGCCCTGGGAACCGATGGGATTTGTCGCATTCAGCCCTGCAGGGGCGGTGTTCCTGACGTGGTTCTATCGCGCCCCCGGGGCTTGGTGATTTCTCCTGATGACGACGTTCCCAGGGCGTTGCCCCTCACTGCTACCTTTCGTCCCTTTGGGGCTATTTGTCTGTGCAATAGAATTCGAATTGACGTTCTCGTATAATTGCGCCTTTTCTTTCACCGCCGCGACGCCGAGTTTTTTGAATCTTCTCTTCGTGCTCTTCGCGGCTTCGCGGCGTGTTTCATCCTTCCAACTGCCGCCGCAGCTCCTCCACCTCCGGCCTGCGCCGGCCGCAGCCCATTCGCGCGATCCTTTCCTTGCCAAAGCCAGAAAGCAAGCCCAGGGTTGAATTTGGCAAAAATCTTTGTTATTGTCGCCCCGGTTGAGAACGGGACCGTTACCAAGTGGAGGCGGCATGAAGGTGCAGAATTGTGAAACCGCCATTATTCCAGAAGCCAAAATCACCGGCTATCTGCTCTCGGATTCACACCCTGCCGGCCGCAGCAAGGCCAGGTTTTTTACACAGCTTGGCTTTTCAGTCGAATCGTGGGACGAACTGGCGCAAGCTTTACGGCAACATCTGGTGGATAATGAGATCGCCAAGATAGAATCATCGCCATTTGGAACGAGGTATGTTGTCGAAGGCAAAATCCTTACGCCGGACGGCAGAGCGTCATGGCTTCGCTCGATCTGGTTTGTCGCAACCGGGGAAGAGACCCCACGATTTGCAACGGCATACCCTTTGAAAAGGAGATCATCATGATTCGCGAGCTTGATCGTGTCGTGCTCACCGCCGATCTGCTGGAATACGGATTGCGCGTGGGCGACGTTGGCACCGTGGTTCTGGTGCATGGCAATGGCGAAGGTTACGAAGTTGAGTTTGTTGCTCTTGACGGCGAGACGTTTGCGGTGGTCTCGCTTTTCCCCGCGCAAGTTCGGCCGATCGCTCCCGGGGAAATCACGCATGCACGCAAAATCGAGGTTGTTTCTTCTGGAATTCTTCAATAGTCTTGCGCAACGAACGAAATCAGGCCGAGGTGCTTCATGCCGGCGGAATTGGCCACGGAAATCCAGAGAACCAGGAATGGCAGGATTCGCATTGCGCTCAGCCGCGGCGAGCTGGAGCGCTTCTGCAATTCGTTCAGATTTTTCCGGAAAGGCTTGCTCCAGCATCTGCGCGCCGCGGAAAAAGATCATCGCGCCGGACGGGTCACGAAAAGAGACAGCCTGTTCGAGCCTGCCCGCGATTGATCCAGCTTGCGACCACACAAGCTTTTGCGGCGCTTTTCCAGTAAAATCCCTTCAACCCCGTCCTGTGCACCATAGAGCTTCATCCAAAAGCAAAAGGCGTCTAGAGTTTTCGCGTCGATCTTGACGATCGTATTGTTTTCAAGTTTACGGACAAGAACGTGGCTGAATTTCGTTTTATCGGGCACCACAATCAGATTGACGATCACCCCATTTTCTTGGACTGATCTCCCCTGCCCAGCACTCACTCAACTGCCAACTGCCTCTGCAGCTCCTCCACCTCCAGCTTGCGCCGGCCGTAGCCCATCTGCCCGAACACCTCTATCGCACCAGCAGCATTTTTCTGCTCAGCATTTGTGTCTGAAATTTCACCACAGCAAAATAGACGCCGCTGGCGAGCGCATGGCCGTTGCTCTCTTTTCCCTCCCAGGCAACCGTGTGCGCGCCGGCGCTGCGGACGGCCTCGAGCAGCGTCACGACTTGTCTGCCGGAAAGATCGAAGATGATCACCTCGACTCTGCCGGCGGCGGGCAGGTGAAACGCAATGATCGTGGCAGGATTTCCTGCCGTGCGGGAATTCGCTCCGCGCAAAAACGGATTCGGATAATTCTGCAGCAGCCGAAAATCACCCACCGGCTCGGTTTTTCTCTGCGTCACGCCGGTGAACTTGCCGCCGGGTTTGCTCAAAAATCCAAAAGCCGCGGCGGCCGTGGCAATCGATTCATGCACGGTGAATTCGTTGGTCGGCGGGCAATAGCGGTTTTCAAACCACAACTCGTGCGAAGGCCACAGCTTCGCGTCGGGATAAACCGTGGTCCTGCCCCACTGCGGCTCCCACGGCCCGGCGGGTGTGACGGCCTCATACCAATACGGCCCGTACGGAATGATCCCGGGAATCATGCCCTTTTCGCGGTTGTAATACCACGAATCGAGATGCATGAATTCTTCCGGATGCTTCTCGCCAATGCCCGACACCCAGCATATATTCAACGGATTCGCGCCGAGAATATAATCACAGGTGGTGTAGCAATACGAGAGATATTTTCTATTGCCGGTGATCGCATACGCCGCCATCAGCGGAAAGATGTTCGGGCGGGTGGCATTGCCGGACACGACCGGATACCACCAATCATTGCCGTAACGATAGCCGCGGGAATCAGCGCTGTTGATGTGATCCGAGTAAGCCCATCTCTCCACCGCTTGTGCCAGCATGTTTTTGAGACTTTGATCGATGTTGGGTTGCTTCGTCATCACATAGGTCCACACGGCCCATTGCTGATCGTAGGAATCCCACACCTCCAGCTCGCTGGCCGCGGTTTTGATCAGGCTGTCTTTTTTGAATTGTTCCTGAAACGCCGCCTCGCCGGTGAGACGAAACAGCCACGCCGCGGCATATTGCCGGAAGTCGCGCACTTTGGTTTCATCGCCCGGCAAAATGTGATTCATTGCCCAGCCGTAAGCCCGGCGCGCCGAGGCGAGATAGTCTGATTTGAATTTGCCATGGCCCGCCACTTCCAGACAATGCGCCATCTGGCATGCGACCGCGGCATAATGAAATGAAACCTGCGGATCAGGCGCGTACGCGTACCATTGATCGGTATCGGTCACGCAACTCACGCCGGTGGCGGGATGTCGCCAGGTCTCGATGCCGCCGTGAATACCGCCGTCATCCTCCTGCATGCGCTTGAAAAAATCCACGCCCCAGCGCGCCTCATCCAAAATATCCGGAATGCCGTTGCCGCTTTCCGGAATGTTCAACTCGTCGTCGGAAAAATTTTCGGGACGCAGTTCATACGCCAGCAGCAGTGTCTTGCAGGCGTTCAAATGATAGGCATTGCGATCCCAATCCGCCGCATCGTGCCAGCCGCCCCAAAACGGTTTCTTGATATTCGTGGCGTACTGCGGCAATTGCGTGAACGCGTTGCCGCCGTCCAGGTAGCGCCAGTTGGAGAGAATCACGGTGTCGCCTTGGGCGGGATGATGGCAGCGCGGCCGCGTCCATTGCGTGTAAGGCGCTTCCAACGCCACGCCGCAGCGTTGCAGATAAAGCGCGCGAATCGTGGTGTAAAATGCTTCGCGATAAACATCGTCATCAACGCGAAACGGGTGAGATGATCCGATTCCCTCGACCATCAAACGGTATTCGCCCGGCCGGGTGAAATCCGAAAAATCCGCAACCCAAACATCGGCGCCGGTGAAACTGCCAAAGGGCGCGTGCGTGGGATAACCGTTGTCCGCTCCGCCGCTTTGCAGCCTTTTTCTCAACTCGATGGTCCCGGTATAAACCACGGTTCGGGATTTCTCTTCAACGATATAGAATCGCGAGGCAGCATAATCGTCCAGCGAAAGCGGGCCGAGATCGCCCAGCCAATGCGAGAGATAGGCATACTTCGCCGGCGCGGCGGGCGCGTAGCCGATTTGATTCACATGAATGGTTTCTGAGCGCAGGGCGTATTCATCAAAGACGAAGGTCGTATCGCTGCGGGTGAAATCCAAATAAGGAAATTGGAGATGATAGGTTTTGCCGTGCTGCAGGGGGTGGGGCAATTCGAGATAAATGAAATGTTCGAGCACGGAGGGATAGTTTGAAGCATGATTCGAGCTGAAATCCTTCGCCTTGCTTTTGCGGCCCACCTTGAGCGGAGACAGCGGCGTGGCATAATTCGCATCATCGGCGCTGCTCAAGGTGTATGAAGCGGTTCGCATCGCCCAGATAAGCAACAGCTCGGATTTAACGACGCGATCATCGTTGCCCGCCTGGCCGAGACCGTAGTGCTCGACGTAGCCGTCGTCAAAATGCAGCATGAGAATTTTGTCGGTGACCGGCAGGAGTTGCTTGAATTTGGAAGCGGAGGCATTGCCGGAAAAGAGGGTCAGCGCGGTGATAAGGCTGATCGATTTGGAGAGTATTTTCATACGATGCCCGCGATATGGTTTTAAGTGATTCACCCAATTCCGCTGAAAATATGTTTGTAAAATCGTTGTCTTAGTGCAAGCGAAAACGCCGCAGCGTGATACGTCACCGCTACGCGGTTTTTAGGGGTGGCGCCTGACTATAAACACATCTTTCCTCAGGATTCACCGGCTGCAGATTTTCCTGCCGCACGGAAAATGTTGTTGCTTCTTCGATGATTCTTGAATAAGTTCGGCGCAAAGAACTGAACAAGAAGAGGCGCCTTATGCCGGTCAAGTTAAGAGCCGAAGTCAAAAAAACAAAAAACGGCAAGATTCGGATTGAGATCAGCCGTGATGAGTTTGAACGCTTTTGCAATACGTTCGGATTCTTTCGCAAAGATTTTCTCCAGGTTCTCCGTGAGTCGGAAAAAGATCATCGGGCCGGGCGGGTTACGAAAAGAAACAATCTTTTCGAATTGATGAACAAATAATGCAAATCGCCACCACCCGAACTTTTGACCGGCTTTTCAACTCGCTCGACAAAAAGATTCAGCGGAAGGCCGCGAAAAAAACCGAGATTTTCAAACAAAACCCCTTCAATCCCATCTTGCGCACAGAAAAACTCCATCTCAAAACGCATGAAGTTTGGAGCTTTCGCATCGATCTTGACTATCGGATCGTTTTCAAGTTTGTCGAAAAGAACCTTGCCGAGTTTCGCTTCATCGGGCATCATAATAAAATCTACGACTACCCAATCTTCTTGGATTGATCCCTACTGCCCCGTTCCTGTTCAACTGCCAATTCTCTACGCAATTCCTCCACCTCCGGCTTTCGCCGGCCGTAGCCCATTTCTGCAATCATCTCTGCCGCAATGTCCAGATGCTCTCTTGCCTCTTGCCCCTTGCCCTTTGCGCCCTGCGCCATGCCCTCTGCCCCATGCGCCATGCCCTCTGCCAACAACAACCGGCACGCCTCCAAATGATAATCCGCCAAATGCAATTTCATCTCCCCGCGTTCGGCAATTTCTCGCGCTTCTTCGAGATCGGCCCAGGCCAGGGCAAATTCATTTTGGCTGCGATAGTAGGCGGCGCGGGCGAATAAACCCCATGGCAAATTATGTTGTGTTCCAGCTTCCCGCAAGCCGGCCACGGCTTGGTGCAAATAATCTCGGGCTTGGTCGAAATACTGTCCGGACGCTCCCAGCGCCCGGGCAGTGGTTTCCGCCAGGGCTTGCAGCAGAAACGCGCGGCCGAGGGAGAGTTTGTTCAAAGCAATGTCCAACAAATTTCGTGAACCATGCAAAACAATATCGAGAGCTTTCTCGGCGCGCTTTTGCACCTCCTGATACTGCCCCTGACTCAGCAGCAGATCGCAGAATTGAAAGCCACTTTGAGAATAGCGATAAGGATATTCTGGTGTTCTCTTCTTTTGCATGGCTTCGGCTTCGCGAAATAGGCTTTCCGCTTCAATAAGTTCACCTGCTTGAAGTAGCGCATTAGAGAGCCATGTTCGTGAGGTTTCTTTTATGAACCCATCCCCGCTGCGGTCAGCAAAGTCCACGCTCTGGCGGGCAGAAGCCACGGCTTGGCTGACCTCGCCCAACGTGAGATAGAGTTCGCTGAGGTTGCCAGCATCTTGCGCTGCACCTTTCCAATCTC
This sequence comes from bacterium, assembly GCA_023150945.1. Classification (NCBI taxonomy): domain Bacteria; species bacterium. Next base: position 58,472 of record JAKLJX010000012.1, read on the forward strand.
CTTTTTGAGCGCTGGCTTCCATTCCCGCCTGCATGGGTTGGCTGGCCTCGGCTAAACGGCCCAGCGCCCGCAGACGAAAGCCGGCCCAACTCAAGACAACGGCTTTGTCACCATCTGTCAAACCAGAGGCAGGTTTACTCCACAGCACTTCAAAAAAGTTGGAGACCGTTGACAAATCAGCACCAAAGGCACCGAGTTTGTTACAACAATAATTAGTTCTTCCATCGCGTTGAATTCGAGAATAATACACATCATCCATGGCCTTCTGATGCCGCCCCGCCTGACACCCATGCGCCACCGCCGCAAACAGCGGTTCCATTTCTTCCAATGTATCGGGCAATTCTTTGGCCGGCAGCTTCTTGTAATATTCATAAAGCCGGCCATGTGCTTCTTGCCACGCGGCCGGGTTTTGCTGGCGCAGCTTCTCGCCAAAATGCTCGCGCACCAGCGGGTGGCAGTCGAGCGTGTCAGGGCGCTGCGCGTCTTTCTCCGCGAGCAGGCGCAGGTCGCGCAAATGCTGAAAGGCAAATTGCAATTGGGCAACGGGCAAGTTTTGCAAATTGGAAGTCAAGCCCTTGATCTCGGGTTGGGCAAGTAAGGCAGCAATCGCGCCCTTTGCAGCCGGGCGGTCGAAGAGTCCCATCAAATGGAGAATATCGCACTCCGGCTTGCCGGCCAGCCAGCGCTCGTAAGATTCCATCACCCGGCGCGCGTGGCCGCCTTGCTTTTCTTCTTCGGTCAAATGCGGAATCAAATCGCGTTTGCGCACCTCGCCCTCGTGTACCACGGCCAGGTAGCGGCCGAGCAGGTTCAACGCCAGCGCATGGCCGCCAAATTCCCGGCTCGCTGCGACCAGTTCCTTGTCCGTGCCCTTCACCTGCAAATGGCGCAGCAATTGGCTGCCGGCCTCGGGGCTTAAGTTTTCCAGATCAACGCGGCGGGAGGTTTTGCCCTCGGTGTGACTGATGTCCTGCAAGGCCACGCGCGTGGTTACCACGCACAGGCCCAAATTGGCGCGGGCTATTTCCTTCAGCAGCGCTTTGAGTCCCTGATCTTTCAGCTCGCCTTGCAGTTGTCCGGGCGGATATTGCAGCGGCTCCACGCCATCGAGAATCAGCAGGGTTTTTTGCTGCCGGAGCAACTCCGCCAGGCGAATGCCTTTGTCCCACGCTGAGAGAATCGCCGGCCCGCTGTAGCCGAACCAGCGCAGGGCCTCGTCAAAAAACGAGTCCGCGGAAACGTTGCGCTCTTCTCGGGTGCCCTGGCTGTAGAACGACCAGCCGAACACGCGCTCCGCGCCGCGAAAGTTGTCGCGCTCGAGCCGGCTCAGCCATTCATTCACCAACGCGGTTTTGCCGACCCCGCCCCAAGCCACCAGGCTGAGGAGGTGGGTATGTTCATCGGCCCAGGCCTGGTCGAGCAATGTGAGTTCCGCCTCGCGGCCAAAGAGGGTGCTGGTGGTGGTGGGCAGTTTGGCGGTTTGGATTTTATCGGGCGGTAGAGGTTGGAAAGTAGCCGTGACAGTTGCAGGAGCGCGTTTCAGCAATCCGGCCAGCTCTTCAGCAAGAGCAGCCAGCGCGGCTTCGGCTTTGTCTTTGCGCATACCGGCAAGCGGCTTGCCGTCTTTGGGGCGCGCTTGTATCTTTTTCAACCAATCGTTTTGTTGCCAGGCGCAAGGCTTCACAATTACCGGAAAAATCCGCACGCCCTGTTGCCGCCGGCGCTCCAACAGCAGGGGGACTTCTTTTTCCATGATGAATTTGGAAGTGAGAAACGTCGGCGAAATCAGCAGAATCGCCATATTGGCCGATTGCAGCGCATTTTCAATTTCCGCCAGCCACTCGTCGCCGCCTTGAATTTTTCGGTCATCCCAAATTTCCAACGTGATCTGATTTTTCAATACGCTAAGCTGGGTGACGAGACGTTCTTTCCAGGCCTCGTCTTTGTGGCTGTAGCTGATAAAAATTTTGTTCATAAAGCAACCCCGGAATGATATGCAATTCCTGCAACCATCAGGCGCCATTTGGGGGCCATTCGCCGGTGCCGTAGAGTTTGAATTGAGGCCTTAGCATTTGCACGATTGCGAATCCAAAGGCTGAGCGCCTGAAGGCGCGACTACGAAATTCGCAAGACCTTTCAAAGGCTGAGTGCCTGAGGGCGCGACTAGAAGATTCGCAAGACTTTGGCCCCGCGGATTTTTCTCGCCTTCAGTTCGCGCAGGGCGGTGTTGGCTTCCTCCAAAGGAAACTCCTGCACTTCCGGTTTGATGGGGATTTGCGCGGCGAGCGCCAAAAATTCGGCCACGTCGCGGCGGCTGACATTGGCCACGGTTTTGATTTCTTTTTCGAGCCAGAGGTGGCTGGGATAATTCAATTGCAGCAAGGCGGACTTGTCCGCCTCTTCTTTGCGAATGGCGTTGATCACCAATCGGCCGCCCGGCGCCAAATTCTCCAGCGCTGCCACGACCGGCCGCCACACCGGCGTGGTGTCGATGATGGCATGCAGCTTTTCCGGCGTTTTTTCTTCGGTGTCGCCTGCCCAGGCTGCGCCCAGTTCCAGCGCAAAGGCCCGCTCCGATTCACTGCGCGCAAAGACAAAGATCTTGGCCTGCGGAAACTGCTGCTGCGCCAGCTTGAGCACGAGGTGGGCGGAGGCGCCGAAACCGGTGAGTCCCAGGTTTTGTCCGTCCTGCAAGCCGGTCAGCCGCAACGAGCGATAGCCGATCGCGCCGGCGCACAGCAGCGGCGCCGCTTCTGCATCGGCAAAAATCTCGGGAATGGCGAAGACGAAAGCAGCGGGAACAGTCATGCGTTCGGCGTAGCCGCCATTGGCATCGCGGCCGGTGGCCTGGAACTGCGCGCAGAGATTTTCCTCGCCCCGCCGGCAGAAGTCGCACACCCCGCAGGCGGAAAAGATCCACGCCACGCCCACGCGCTCACCGCGCTGAAACCCGGCGGCGGCAGATTCGACTCGTCCCACGACTTGATGGCCGAGCACGATCGGCAGGCGCGGCGGCGGAGTGCGGCCTTCGATTTCATCCAGCTCGGTATGGCACACCCCGCAGGCAGAAACGCGCAGGAGAATTTCGTTTGTTTGTGGAACCGGATCAGGGAGGTCGGCCAGAATCAGCGGCGTTGGATTGCGGTCGAGCGCCGCCAAGCGGGAGAGGATCATGGCTCTCATGAGAGGCTCCTGGGTGGCAGAATGATTGAAGGCGGAATCATGCAGCCCAATGATAGGGAGCGCAACGGTTGAATAGCTGTCTGGAATTTTCCCGCTGCCACCGCGGCAACACAAAGACAACCGGATCAGCACGGCCAGATGACAGCATTTTTCAAATGCGTGTACAGGTTCGTAGTTCTCGTTGGGCACTGTTGCAACCGCGAAGCCATTGGCTTCAACAGCCGTCCAACAGGAACGGGGACTACAAACCTTTTCATTCAATTGAAAACGGCTGAAGAATTCGCCGGTTCCTGCTGATCCGGTCAAGGCCGGCCGTGCGCGAGCGTCAATCAGCGTTGCCCGATTTTTCGATCTTGCTCCAGGAATCCTTCAACGACACGATGCGATTGAAGATGGGCTGGCCGGGCCGCGCCTCCACCGGGTCCACGCAGAAGTAACCCAGGCGCTCGAACTGCCAACGGCTGCCGGGCGTGGCCTGGCCGAGGCTAGGCTCGACGTAGCAATCTTTGACCTGCTCGAGCGAGTTGGGATTGAGCTGCGCGAGGAAATCCTTGTTGTCGTCGGGATTCTCCTTGACGAAAAGCCGGTCGTACAGCCGCGCTTCGACTTTGAGCGCGTGCGCCACGGAGACCCAGTGAATCGTGCCCTTCACCTTGCGGCCGTCGGGCGAATCACCGCCGCGGGTGGCAGGATCGTAGGTGCAATGCAGCTCGATGATCTCGCCGGTGGCCGGGTCTTTCACGACATTGGTGCAGGTGATGAAGTAGGCGTAGCGCAATCTCACTTCGCGGCCGGGCGCCAGGCGAAAGAATTTTTTGGGAGGATCTTCGCGAAAGTCGTCGCGCTCGATGTAAAGCTCACGCGCGAACGGCACGCGGCGGGTGCCGGCCGCCGGGTCTTCGGGATTGTTGATCGCCTCCATTTCCTCGACTTGGCCGGCGGGATAGTTGGTGATCACGACGCGCAACGGCCGCAGCACCGCCATCACGCGCGGGGCGTGGCGGTTGAGGTATTCGCGCACGCAATGTTCGAGCAGGCCGACGTCGACCATGCTGTTGCTCTTGGCCACGCCGATGCGATCGCAGAAATCGCGAATGGCCGCGGGCGGGAAACCGCGGCGCCGCAGGCCGGCGAGCGTGGGCAGGCGGGGATCATCCCAGCCGCTGACATGGCCCTGTTCGACGAGCTGCAGGAGCTTGCGCTTGCTCATCACGGTGTAGGTGAGATTGAGGCGGGCAAACTCGATCTGCTGCGGATGGTGAATGCCGAGCGCCTCGAGAAACCAGTCGTAGAGCGGGCGATGATCTTCGTATTCCAGCGTGCAGATGGAATGGGTGATGCCCTCGATGGCATCCGACTGGCCGTGGGCCCAATCGTACATGGGATAAATGCACCACGTGTCGCCGGTGCGATGATGGGTGGCATGGCGGATGCGATACATCACCGGGTCGCGCAGATTGAGATTGGGCGAGGCCATGTCGATCTTGGCACGCAGGACTTTGGCGCCGTCGCGAAACTCGCCGGCGCGCATGCGGCGAAACAAGTCCAGGTTCTCTTCGACCGGGCGATCGCGCCAGGGGCTGTTGCGGCCCGGTTCGGTGAGCGTGCCGCGATAGTCGCGCATTTCGTCGCTGGTGAGATCATCCACATACGCTTTGCCGGCCTGGATGAGCTGCACGGCATAGTCGTACAACTGTTCGAAATAGTCGGAGGCGAAATAGAGATGCGCGCCCCAATCAAAGCCGAGCCAGCGCACGTCGGCGGTGATGGAGTCGACGTATTCCTGTTCTTCCTTGGTGGGATTGGTGTCGTCGAAGCGCAGATGGCAGCGGCCGCCGAATTCCTGCGCCATGCCGAAATCGATGCAAATGGCCTTGGCGTGGCCGATGTGGAGATAGCCGTTCGGCTCGGGCGGAAAGCGCGTGATCACCCGGCCGCCGAAGCGGTTGGTGCGGTTGTCTTCCTTGATCAGTTCGCGAATGAAGTTGGAAACGGCCGGGATCGACTCATGGGAGGGCATAAAGCTACGTTCCTTTGTGGTTGCGCCCGCAGCGGTGAGCATGCGACGAACGGACAACGGCCGCAAAAAATCCGCGCGGGCTGTGGTTCCAGTTGCGAATTCTTGCAGAATATAGTCAGATTAGTCATCGCCGTCAATTCCAAAGTTGGCGGCGTGACCGCGAGGGAAAATCGCTTGCAACTCTCCCGGCGCCGTTATATGTTTGCGAGCGTGTTCCTTGCCAGAATTCATTCACGACGTTTGTTCGGCGCACCGGCAGCCGGCGGCCGGAGAAGTTGCCCGCCGCGCCGGCCATGCTCCGCCGGGCAAGTGTCGCGACGGTACCGCATCTCAAGGGAAGGAGGAATGGATGAATGAAAAGCCGGCGGTATTGACTTCGTCGATTGGCAGCAAGGTTCTGGTGGCGCTCACCGGCATCGCGCTGGTGCTGTTCGTGCTGGTGCACATGATCGGCAATCTGCAAATGTTCATCGGCCAGGAGGCGATGAACAACTACGCGGTGACGTTGCGCAAGTTCGGCGCGCTGCTCTGGGTGTTTCGCCTGGGCCTGGTGGGCATCGCACTGGTGCATGTGTTCATGGCCCTGCGGCTGAAGCTGCAAAACCGGGCCGCGCGGCCGGTGCGCTATTCTTCCAACCACACGGTACAAGCCACGCTCGCCTCGCGCACGATGGTGATCAGCGGCTTGATCATCCTCACCTTTGCCGTGTATCATCTGCTGCATTTCACGCTGGGCGTGACCCATCCCGAGCATTTTGCGCTGCATGATGCCCAGGGCCGGCACGATGTGTACAACATGGTGGTTTATGGCTTTCAGAACGTGCTGGTGTCCGGCTTCTATGTGGTGGCGCTGGTGCTGCTGTTCTCCCACCTGAGTCACGGCGCGGCCAGTTTCTTTCAATCACTCGGCTGGAATCGTCCCCGCTGCAAAACCGCGCTGGCGAGATTCGGCGCGGTGGTGGCGTGGCTCGTGTGCCTGGGCTTCGTCTCGGTTCCTCTGGGCGTGCTCGCTGGCCTCATCAAACCTGTCGGAGGAGGGATGTGATCATGAAACTCGATGCAAAAATTCCCAGCGGGCCGCTGGCGGAGAAGTGGGACAAGCACAAGTTCGAGATGAAGCTGATCAACCCGGCGAACAAGCGCAAGTTCGACGTGATCGTGGTGGGCAGCGGCCTGGCCGGCGCTTCGGCGGCGGCAGCGATGGCCGAACTCGGCTACCGGGTCTCCTGCTTCTGTTTTCAAGACAGCCCGCGGCGCGCGCACAGCATCGCGGCGCAGGGCGGCATCAACGCCGCCAAGAATTATCAGAATGACGGCGACAGCGTCTATCGCTTGTTCTACGACACGGTCAAAGGCGGCGATTTCCGCGCCCGCGAAGCCAATGTCTACCGCTTGGCGCAGGTGAGCGGCAACATCATCGATCAATGCGTGGCGCAGGGCGTGCCGTTCGCGCGTGAATACGGCGGCCTGCTCGACAACCGTTCGTTCGGCGGGGCGCAGGTTTCGCGCACGTTTTATGCGCGCGGCCAAACCGGCCAGCAGCTTTTGCTGGGCGCCTATTCCGCGCTCAGCCGCCAGATCGGTTTGGGCAACGTGAAGATGTATCCGCGCACCGAAATGCTCGATCTGGTTTTGGTGGACGGCGCGGCGCGCGGCATCCTCACCCGCAGCCTGGTCGACGGCAAGATCCAGCGGCACGTGGCGGATGCCGTGGTGCTGGCGACGGGCGGTTACAGCCGCGTCTATTTTCTCTCCACCAATGCCATGGGCTGCAACACCACCGCCATCTGGCGCGCCTATCGCCGCGGCGCGGCGTTCGCCAATCCCTGTTTCACGCAAATTCACCCGACCTGCATTCCGGTGAGCGGCGACTATCAATCCAAGCTCACGTTGATGTCGGAATCGTTGCGCAACGACGGCCGCATCTGGGTGCCGAAGAAGAAGGGCGACACGCGCGCGCCGCGGGACATTCACGAAGACGAGCGCGATTACTATCTCGAGCGCAAGTATCCCAGCTTCGGCAATCTCGCGCCGCGCGACATTTCTTCGCGCGCGGCCAAGGAAGTCTGCGACGAAGGCCGGGGCGTGGGCGAACACAAGCGCGGCGTCTATCTCGATTTCTCCGATGCCATTCGCCGCCTCGGGGAAAATACCATTCGCGAGCGCTACGGCAACTTGTTCGACATGTACGAAGAGATCACCGACGAGAACCCCTACCAGGCGCCGATGCGCATCTACCCCGCGCCGCATTACACCATGGGCGGCTTGTGGGTGGATTACAACTTGATGAGCAACATTCCCGGCCTGTTCGTGATCGGCGAAGCCAATTTCTCGGATCACGGCGCCAACCGGCTGGGCGCGAGCGCGCTGATGCAGGGACTGGCCGACGGCTATTTCATTTTGCCCTACACCATCGGACATTATTTTGCCAGCGCCAAGCCGAAGAAGATGACGAGCACGGACCATCAGGCCTTCCGGCAGGTGGAGGAGGAAGTCACCGGCCGCATCAAGCGTTTGCTCAGCGTCAAGGGCAAACGCACGGTCGATTCCTTTCATCGCGAGCTGGGCACGCTGATGTGGGAACGCTGCGGCATGGGCCGCAACGCCGCCGGCCTGCAGCAGAATCTGCAGGAGATTCCGGCGCTGCGCGAGCAGTATTGGAGCGACGTTACGGTGCTCGGCAGCAATGAGGAGTACAACGTCTCGCTGGAAAAGGCCCTGCGGGTGGCGGATCTCTTCGAGCTGGCGGAGCTGATGTGCCGGGACGCCCTGGATCGCAACGAATCCTGCGGCGGCCACTTCCGCGAAGAGTATCAAACTGCGGAAGGCGAGGCCCTGCGCAACGACGAGAAATATTGCTATGTGAGCGCGTGGGAATATCAAGGCGAGAGCAAGGCACCGGTTCTGCACCAAGAGCCGCTGCAGTTCGAGTACGTCCAGCTAGCGGAGAGGAGCTACAAATGAGAGTGACATTGCACGTGTGGCGTCAGCCGAATGCGAACACGCCCGGCAAGCTGGTGACCTACCAATCGCCGGAAGCCAGTCCCGACATGTCCTTTCTCGAGATGCTGGATGTGCTCAATGAAGAGCTGACGCGCAAAGGCGAAGACCCGATTGCCTTCGATCACGACTGTCGCGAGGGCATCTGCGGCACGTGTTCGCTGGTGATCAACGGCATCGCGCACGGCCCGGGCGCCGGCAAGACCACCTGCCAGCTCTACATGCGGCAGTTCAAAAACGGCGATCACATTTATGTGGAGCCCTGGCGCGCCAAGCCGTTTCCGGTGATCAAGGATCTGGTGGTGGATCGCGGCGCGTTCGACCGCATCATGCAGGCGGGCGGCTTCATCGCGGTGAATACCGGCGGTACGCCGGACGCCAACGCGCTGCCGGTTCCCAAGCCTGACGCCGAGCTGGCGATGGATGCCGCGGCTTGCATCGGTTGCGGCGCGTGCGTCGCGGCCTGCAAGAACGCCTCGGCGATGCTGTTCGTGGCGGCGAAAGTCTCGCATTTCGCCCATCTGCCGCAGGGGCAACCCGAGCGCGAGCGCCGCGTGCGCAGCATGGTGGCGCAGATGGATCAGGAAGGCTTCGGCAATTGCACCAACCAGTATGAGTGCGAAGCCGTGTGCCCGAAGGAGATCAGCGTGACGTTTATCGCCAAGATGAACCGGGAGTACCTGCGGGCGATTGCGAGTTAGATGGCCTTCTGCCACAAATCGGGCCTGCCAATCGCAGGCCCGATTTTGAGATGTCGTAATAGCCGTTGCAAATTGACACTTCAGGAATCCGCAGCAACACATGCTGGCTGAAAACATCGCACGAGCATTCGAAGCGACGTACTCGACAACAGAGCGAAAATTCTCAGGAACACATTATACACCGGATAATGTCGTCGAGTACATCGTTGGGAGGACCATTGGAGCAGGGACCGCCGATCCCGGCAACTGCCGGATCCTGGATCCAGCATGCGGGTCTGGTCTTTTTCTGCTGAAAGCATATGAGATAGTTTGTGCGAATCTCAAACAAAAGCATGGCACGATTGACTCGTGGCGGGCGCGAGAAGTACTGGAGAGCTGCATTTTTGGAATAGACATTGACCCTGCGGCCGTCAAAGAGGCTCGGCAGAATCTGCTCTTGAAGGCAGGGGAGTTCGGCGTGGCGAGAGCCGACCTGAGTAGCAACTTCATCGCGGGTGATGCCCTCGACTTGCTGAATGAACACAAAGGTCAATTGGGATTCGATTTTGAGCAGGCAGAGGCTTCATCTCCTCTGGCTGGTTTTTTTCCCAGGGTGATGGCAGCGGGCGGTTTTGATTGTGTGATTGGAAATCCGCCTTATATTCGAATTCAAAACATTTTTCCGCTGGAACGTCGCAACAAATACATCAAGCTCTTTCGGACAGCAGCCGGACGCTTTGACATTTCTGCGCTTTTCATGGAATTCGCGACACGAGTATTGAGTGCGAAAGGAAGGCTTGGATATGTTGTTTCAAACAAGCTTCTCACCACCAACGGTTCCAGACATTTACGGCAGTTTATTGTTGATAACTTTACTATCGAGGAGATTGTTGACCTTGCCGATACCAAGCTCTTCGATGCCGCCATTCTGCCAATGATCGTGATTCTGCGCCGCGGCCGTCATCTCTCCGAGCAGATCATTTTTACAACTGCCAGCGAAATCAAAGGACCCTGCCCGCGCGCGGAAAAAAGCTCAGACATATTCGAGGTTCTGACACCCTCCGAACTACCTCTCGCACGCGATGTGGAAATTGGGTCTCGCACATTCAGCGTGCGCAGGTTTGCCGCACCTCATCCCACAAAAAACAAATCAATATGGACTTTTCATTCACCAGCCGAAACTCGAGTACTTGAAAAGATTTGGCGCTCGGCAGCAGGTACGTTGAATGATTTCGCCGAGAAGATCAGTGTTGGACTCAAAACGACAGCAGACGATGTTTTCATTAAACCATTGACGGAGTCATTCATTGGAAAAAGTGATCTTGAAAGAGATCTTATCCATCCTGTACTCGAGAGCCACAATATTCAACGCTGGTCGGTTCGCTGGCAAGCCCAAGAAGATTGCTTCGTTCTCTATCCTTACCGGGAGATCAATGGCAAACTGACACCCGTTGATTTGGATCGCTTTCCCCAGGCAAAAAAGTATCTTTTTTTGCACCGTGATAGATTGACTGCACGCAGCTATCTTAGAGATTCAGGACGCCAATGGTTTGAAATCTGGGTGCATCAATCTCCTCGAGATTTCGCCAAAATCAAAATAATTACACCGGATATTTCCGCTACAAACCGGTTCGCGTTGGATCAAGCAGGGTACTTTGTCAATGGAACCTGTTTCTATATCATTCTAAGCGACCAGTCATTGGAAATGAATCAAGCCGTACTGGCATTGTTAAACTCCAAACTGATGGAGTACTTTCACAAAACCACCTGTGGCAATGTTCTTTACGCCAAGCGCTTTCGCTACTGGACGACCTATCTGAGGCAATACCCTGTCCCAAGAAAATTGCACGAAAGCAGCAAAGTCAGGCAGCAACTGGCAAATACTGCGCGACAACTCGAACTGTCTTTATCCCCTGGCGAAATTGCAGAACTGGAAAACAATAACGATCGGTTGGTTTATGAGCTTTTCGGACTCAATGATTCTGATGTTGATGAACTTGAAAAAACACTAAGGATCAATCGAGCCACCTAGCCAAGAAATCTGCAGATGATCAAAGGCCGCAAGCAAATCTCAGCGTCCGCGAATGCGAAGAAGCTGGCGATCTATCAAAAAGACCTTGAGGATGCCGGTGTTCTTGCCAATCAGCCTCCGGATCCGGAAGTGCTGTACACACTGGAAGAGATGGCTGTCTTAATAGATGATTTGATGAGCATTGACGCTCCCAAGGATGCGGAGGGCAGAATACTGGAAGTGCGCCCCAAAGGACATTGGTTCGAATTTGAAGTCGCAAAGAAGCTAGGCTACAACTACCCACCTGGCGGCGGGCTTTTCCCAGACATCCGTCACCAGGCCATGGAGATAAAGCATCACACGGGAAAAAGCGTCACAGTTGATTTCGGGCGGTATCATCCCGGCTCCGATGACGTCATTAACGAGGTTTGGAATCGGAAGCTCCAGCTTAGAGTGAACCAAATTCGCTATCTCATCGCGCTGGCGCCGCCGCCGAAGTTTAAGGTTGCAACATTGCTTCTGCTCACGGGTGCGCAAATCGTCAAAGTGTTCGGCGTTTCGCCGAAAGCCACAATCAAGTATCAAATGGGGATTTCAGAAAAATGGCGGCGCGAGCATCATGGCAAAATGATGGTGGGAGAAAAAATTTGGATTTGAACCCCGGCTGCACCGTGATGGGCGCCGGATGAAACCGCGGGCTGCCACCGGCCGTGGCCGCTGTCACCACGGCCGGCGCAGCCCCATTGCCTTGATCAAGAGAATACGGCCCGGCCATGAACCCAAACCGCAATCGGTCGCTCACGTTTTCGGTTGCTGTGGCCGTGCTCCTCATTGTGTTCCTCGCAGTGTTGACGCGCCAGCCGGAGTGGGTTGAAACCTTCTACACCCAGCGCTTTTACCTCGCGCTCACCGGCTTGCTTTCGCCCCTCACCTCCGCCGTTTCCATTTCCCTCTCTGAGATTTGCCTTTACCTCTGCCTGCTCGCGGCGATTTGGTTTTGGCTGCAGCTCTTGCGCCGGCGCATGTGGAAACGCAGCTTGCGCAGGATGCTGCTGGGCGCCGCAGTGCTCGTGGCGTGGTTTTATGTCGCCTGGGGCTGCAACTATTTTCGTACTCCGATCGACCAGCAGTTGGGATTTGCCCGCGAGACTGCCGCCCTCGACAGCCTCACTTTTCGGCGTTATCTGGAACAAGGTATTGCCGTCACCAACAGGGCGTGGCGGCCGGCAGCGGTGTGGAACTTGTCCCAGCTCGACAGCATGCTCGAGCACAGCTATCAGCGGCTGTTCTCTGATTTGTCGCTGCCATTGGCGCCGGGCAGCCGCCGGCCCAAACACCTGCTCGTGCCGGCGCTGCTCAACTACACGTTGACCTCGGGCATTTTCAGTCCTTTTCTGCACGAAGTTCATCTTAATTCGGAACTGCTGCCGGTGGAATTGCCGTTCGTGCTGGCGCACGAAAAGGCGCATCAGATGGGCTACGCGCGCGAATCCGAGGCCAGTTTCCTGGGGGTACTCGCCTGTCTGGCGAGCGCGGACTCGGCGGTGCAATACGCCGGCCACTTTGCGCTGCTGGAATCTTTTCTGGCGCGGGCCGCGCTGCTGCAGGATGCTGATTCCCTGCGGCGGCGCGTGCGGCCGGAGGTGCGCGCTGATCTGAGCGCCGTGCGGCAGCGCTCGCTGCCCTACCGCGGCGTGCTGTCACAGTCCTCCCGTCGCATGTATGATGCCTATTTGCGCGCGAACCGCGTCAGCGGCGGCACGCAAAACTATGGGGAAGTGATCGAGTTGATGATACGGTGGCGGGAACAGCAGGCACAGCCGAAGTAGATTTCACTTGCGGCCGCGGCGAATCGCATTGACTTTGCTCTCCGTCAGGCGTTGCAGTTGGCGTTGCGCCTGCGCGATTTTCGCAGTCAACCCCGCGCTGGCAGGCGCAAGCGCTAGCTTGCGCACGCTGACAAACGCCTCCTCATACCACCTCTGCCAAGCTCTCAAAATCTTCTCTTCCTCAGCGGGATCAGCGCCGGGCTTGCCCAGCGCTGCCAGGCTGTTGCGCGTCTCATTCTCCAAGCGTTGGACCGCACGATTCAGCAGTAAGCGCACGACGGCGATGGCATCCGCCTCCGTGCCCTGCGCAAGAAAGAGCGCGGTGGCGGCGGCACTCACGCCGACATTGGCCATCTCTTGCGGTGAGACCTTGTCGATGTCATCGCCGCTGGTGCGATAGAAGACGTCGGTGAAATGCCAGGCCAGCACCGCGGGCACGCCGTGCTGCAAAAAGGGCACATGATCGCTGCCTCCTTCGAAGGGATTGCTGTGCACCTGCCAGCCGTTGCGCGCGAGCCGGCCGCGGCCTTCGCAGGCGGCGATGAACAAGTCATTCAGATAAGTGCCCTGCAAATCCGCTGCTTCGACTTCACTGCTGCCCCATTCCGTGTGTTGATCCGGCGGCCGCGTCCAAATCGCTGCGGGATCCGGCGCCCTTTCCACCAAAAAACTCCCGCCGGTTTGGGTAATGTCTTCACCTGCCATATCCAAAACCAATGCGGCGATCACCTGCGCGAAGGCCGCGGGTTCGGAACGCTGCCAGCGCAGCACGGTCGCGATTTCTTCGACCCACTTCAGCGTGAGCGTGCGCGCCGGCGCGGGCAGCTCACCCGCCGCCAGCGCCTGCCGCAGCGCCAGCGCCATTTCCAGCAACGTGGCGCAACCGGAGGCGTTGTCATTGGCGCCCGGCTCATCGAGATGCGCAATCACCGCGATCATCTCCTCGGGCTTCTGGCTGCCGGTAATTTCAGCGGTCACCTCGCGTACGACTTTCGCGGAAAACTGCGCCTGCACTTTTGCCTGCACCAACACCGGACCGTGGCGCAGCAGGGAATCGAGCAAAACCCCGCTGGCGTACGAAATCTTGAAAGCAAAGACCACCAGCGAATCGACGTACGGAATTGCATCCATGCTGATCGAAGCAGGATGCTCGACGGGCCGGTTGAAGTCCGGCAAGTAGGAAGAGATGAGGCCCGCGGCTTCGCCGGTAAGCGCGGCTTCGCCAAAGACCTCGTGCGGGGGCCGGCGCGTGTAGGCCACTTTGCCGCGCAGGCTGCCGGGCGCAACCTCCAGGCTGTCGAGGTCAACCAGCTCGGCTCGCATGCCTTGCGGCGGAGTGGCGTGGGAATTGGGACAGAGCATCATCTTGGCTTGCGCCAGGGAATGCAGCACGGTGTCGTTCGGCGCGAGCAAGCGCAGCTCGGCGAAATCGGGTTGCCATGCCCGGCCGTGGGCGAGCAGCGTGTCGCGTACGAGCAGTTTGAATCGGGAATCCGATTCCGAATAGCCGCCGGCGCGCAGCGCGGCGGCGATCGCCGCCATGCCCAGATTGAAATCGCGGTTGCCGGCGTGGCGCCAATAATTCTGCAGTAGGGCGACCGTCGCGAGCGCACGGTCGCCGCTGAAATGCTTGTCGATGACGGAGAGATTCTTGATCAGACCGGCGGGCGGCTTCTGCGCAGCAGCGGGCTGTTGGAGGGTAACGCAAAGAAAAACGCACAGGAGAACGAGCTTCGCCTTAGATGTCTTCATTCAGGCGGCGCTCCAAGTAGTGCGCCAGGTTCGGCCCGGCCGGGTTCGCCAAAACCGTTTCCACCCAGGCGTCGCGCTCGAAGCTGAGCACGCGCAAATCCCATACGCAGGCGATCAAACCCGTGGGCGTGACATACTCCCAGCGCTCGCATTCCTCGGGCGGAGAAACATAGACGTGATGATGCAATTCATTTTCCTCGGCCCAGAAGTCGAAGAACGCGAAATTCGCGCCGCGGCCTTCGTGTACGCCGACGAAACCGGTGTGGTAGTGCGTTGCGGCCGCAGGTTGGGAAAGATGAGGCGTGAAGAGTTTTTTCGCAGCGGCGATCAATTCCGCCTGCGGTTGCGGCCGGCGATAGGCAATGCCGTAGAGTTTGATTTGCCAGCCGGCTTCCTGCCACAACTCGAGGAAGCGAATCGGCCGGGGTTGATAATCCTCGCGCAGTTGAAGCGCGGGGAATGGGGAGGTCACTGGCTTTCCTTTTTGAGTTGGGACGATCTCACAGCAATTTCTGTTTGCGTGAAGCGATATTGTTCTCTCTGACACCGCCGCGGTTCGTTTTGGCTTGCCTGCCGGCGCAAAGGTTGAACCAGCAGGTGGGACGACAGAGGCGATGACGCTGCATGAAAAAGCGCTGGAGACTCGAATCCTGTCAATCCTGTTTCATCCGGTCGAAAAGACGAGTTTTGAATCCGGCATCGTCGTCACGCCAGCAGGGCAAACCGCCAATGGCTCGTGCGACAGGATTTGCAGGATGACAGCGCTTTTCGCCGGCGTGAAGGTTGAACCGGCAGGCGGGATGCCCCGGGCACCGACTCTTCATGCAAATAAGAAGCGCTGTAAGCAAACGAGGCCCACGGCTCGGTGAAATGAGTCACGCCGCGCGCAGTTCCTGCTGGTTCGCTTCCGCCTGCGCCAGCAGGGCGATGAAATCTTCCGGGGCGGTGCAGGTGACGAGGGCGGCGCGCAGTTTGCCCGCGCCCTGAATTTCGGTGACGTACTTGACCACGTGTTTGCGAAAGAGAATCAAACCGTAGTCCTGGTCATAATAGTCGAGCATTAGCGCGAGGTGGCGGCGAATGAGCGCGGCTTTCTCGGCAAAGGTGACCTCGTGGCGGTCCTTGCGCGCAAAGATCCAGGGATTGCCGATGGCAGCGCGGCCGATCATCACCGCGTCGCAGCCGGTGTGCTGCTGCAGCCGCTGAATGTCCGCGACACATTTGACGTCGCCATTGCCGATGACCGGAATCCGCACGGCTTGTTTGATGGCCGCGATCGCATCCCAGTCTGCTGCGCCGGTGTACGCTTGCGACTTGGTGCGGCCGTGCACGGCAATCAAGGCCGCGCCGTTGTCTTCCAGTGTTTTGGCGACCTCGAGAAAGTTGCGCGATTTGTGATCCCAGCCCAGGCGAATCTTGCCGGTCACCGGCACGGACAGCAGCTTGGAAAGGTGATTGAAAATGCGGCCGATTTTATCCGGCGTGCACAGCAACGCCGCGCCGGCGCCCCGGCCGGAAACCTTGGCCACCGAACAGCCCATGTTCAAATCGATGATATGCGGCCCGAGTTGCTCGATGCGCTGGCAGGCCTCCACGATCTTGTTCTCGTCGCTGCCGAAGACCTGAAACGTCATGGGATATTCGGAGGGATGAAAATCGAGCATGCGCAGGGTCTTGCGATTGCCCTGCAGAATGCCGTCGACGGAAACGAATTCAGTGTAGCCCATGGCGCTGCCGAAATCGCGCGCAATCATGCGGTAGGGCAAATCGGAAAAGCCTGCCATCGGCGCCAGCACCACCTCGCCGTAGACCGGAAGGTTGCGCACCCAAAAGGCCGGCGGCCGGGCTGGAGGATTGACAACTTGCATGCCGTTATTCCTGAACACTTGATTGGTCGATTCGAATGAAGTGCCCGAATGTAACAAAAAAATCGCAGGAATCCAGCCCCAACTTGCCGAAAGGCCGGCGCCGGACTGGCGAAATGGCAGGCGAGGCGAACAATGCGGCCGCGCCACACGCGGCCGCATTGTTCGCATTCAAACCAGTAGAGTTCAGTTGGAGAATCAGGCCGGCCGGAACAGCCGCGCGCGTTTGTTGTTTTGCGGGATGAAAAGACAGGCCGGATTTCACGCCTGTGAGTCAGCGCCAGAGTTGGGAGACTCGGGTTTGTCTTCCAGCTTGGCGAAGGGCGGGGCCGCCTGACCTTTGACCGGCTGATTTTTGGCGACAATCTCTTTGATGATTTCACGATTGGGCGTGGCGAGATTCAGGCGCAAGACGGCATTGTAGACTTTGAGAGCTTGCTCGTCGCGACGGCCCAGCAGTAGATAGATGTGCGCCAGGGGAAGATAGAGTTTTTCGCGTTGCGGATGGCGCGCCAGCATGACTTCGTAGATCGAAGCCGCGGCGGCGTAGTTGCCGCGCAATAGATAGTAGCGCGAGCGCGTCGTCGAAGAAAACATGATGAAGCTCAGCAGCGGCAGCACCACAATTGCGACGGCAGCGCCGATGAGATAGGGTGTCGAGCTTTGCTCTGCCAACTGCGGCGGGGTGAAAGCCGGGGATTTTTCCGGCGCGAGATTGGCGCGCGTGCGCTCCAGGCGGCTACTCACATCGCGATAGCCCGGCTGCCGGCGTTCCAACTCCTCGAAATCGGCGATGGCCCGTTGCCAGTCGGCGCGGCTCTCATGATCGCGGCCGGAACGGTAGAGCGAATCCATCTGCGCGTTCCAGATTTGTGCATGCGCTGCATCCTGCTCCTGCTGCTGTATGGTTTCGAGGTCGCGGATCCGTTCGATGACGTCGCGGTATGCCGGATCGACGGCGCGGATTTGCTCAAAAGCAGCCAGGGCATTGGCGAAGTCTTCCTGATCGAGTGCTGCGAGGCCTTCCGCATAAAGCCGCGCCCGCCAGTCTTCCTCGTTGGTTTCGGGTTCAGCGGGCGCCGCCTCCGGCTCGGGTTGGGGTGTGCGTTGCCGTGCTGGCGCCGGCGGCTCGGGCTGCTCGGCAATGCCGGCGAAAGAGTCTGCTGCAACCGGTTGCGGCGGCGGCTGAGGCGCGTCTTCGCCGGCAATTTCTTCGACCGTTGCAGCAGTCACCGGCGGTGGCGTGACGGCAGTATCCGCCGCCGCAGGCGCGGAACTGTGAGCGAGGCCGCGCACGGCTTCTTCGCCCGGCGGTGAGGATTTGAGATGATCTTCCGCGGGCGCGGCCTCTGGCAGCGGCTGGCGCAGCGAGTTGGTCAGGCCGGCAAGGAAAAATTTACGGCCGCCGTCTTCCGCCAGCAGCGGCCTTTGCCAAAAGCGCTTGGTGGTGATCCAAACGCGGTAAGGATTGCTGCCGCGCCGGAATTCCAACCCGCCGTGAATGTCGGCCTCCGGCGCGGGCGCCAGCGTCACCACCACGGAATCCTGCAGCACGCGATGGTACAAGACCAACTCTTGTTGCGATTCTCGCAGGATTTCCACGCTGTTCTCCAGCGATTGTTTGAGGGGAAACCACTGCGCCCACGCGCTGGAAGCCGCGGCAAAAAGAGTGCAGACGAGAACACGCCGGAAGAGCCGAATCATGAATCACCTCTGCTTCCGAAAGAAGTGTTGATACTGCAGGCTGACCGTGAGGTCATGCCCCCCGTTTTGCAGCGCGTAGTTTTGCCGGGCCAGGAGCAGAAACTCGTGCAGCTCGTAGGTCATGCAAAACGTGACGCCGCTGTTTTTCAGATTGGCAAAGACTTTGTCCGCGTCCTTGCCGGGGCGGCGGGCATCCACGACGCCATTGAAGGCTTGAAAGCCGCTCACGTACGCGCCCACGCGATTCCACCACAAGCCCAGGCCGGCAATGCCCTGCACCCGGCCGTATTTGTTGACATTCACTCCAAGTTGCGCCGAGGGGAAAACGGCCCGGCGCGAGAGGGCGGCGAGGCCGTCGGCATCGAACAAAACCAGGCTCAGGCGCACGTCACTGTCAGTGGCATAAAGCGCCTGCGCGGGATTGGTATCGCCCCACACGCCCAGGCGGCCATAGGCTTCCACGCGCGCCATGGTGGAGAACACGTGGTTGTAACCGGCCGTGAGCATCACGCCGTCTTCGCGCCGGCCAAAGGAGTTGCCGAGCTTGCGCGTGCGCATCTCCTTGGTGGCGTATTGATAAGTCGCGCCGAGGAAAGCCTGCCCAAGGCCGAGCTCGACCTCGAAATTGTGGCGATAGAAATCGACGTCCACCGTGCCGAGATTTTCGAACGTGGCTTTCCTGATGACCATGCTGGAGAGTCTGGCTTTGAAATCAGTGAGCAATTGCGCGTGGCTGCCGGCCGGCAGAAGCAAGGTTGCCGCGCCAACCAAGGCCAGGTGCAGGAGGCGTGGCGTGATACGCTTTCGCATGTGACTCCCTTTCAGAGATACTCGATTTGCGCACGGCCGCTTTGCCAATGGGGAAAGCATGCCGGCCCCGAACCAGCCGCGAGGATTTCCGGAGAGGCTGCTCTCCCGGCTGCGCCCCTGTTTCTGCAACGATCCCTGCTGCACGCGGCCAGGAAAGATGATCCCGGGGAAGTTCACGGAATTCCCCGCAGCGAGACGGGAAAGGGCGGGCAGGGTGCCGATGCCGATTAAGAACGATTATTTATAAGGGCTAATCCGTTGTTTTGCAGATTTTGAAATGACCAAGTGCACACCGGCGCACGCGCGGCGCCGCGGGTGTTGCCACGAGTGGTTGCGCATGGCGGCTGGCGCGCCAGGGAGGGCGAGCGATGGAACTTTTGTTCCAGCGCTTCAGTTTGAAGGCTTACATGGCCGGTGCAACAGCGGCAGCGCAACGGAACGACCTTCTTCATTCGTCTGGGCGCGTGGCCGCGTGAACGAATTCGTTTTACGCCGGCGTCACCACGCGCGCCGGATTATCGGCAGCGCCGGCAGGCGGGAAGAACTTGATCAGGCTGAGGGTTGCAGCGCACTCCTGGTGAGAAGCCGGGGCGTCCGTGGAGGGGAAAGCCCGGCGGCGTGGCCAGCGCCAGCAGCGATACGAACCGCCGCGTACCAATTTCGATATCGCCCGAGAAAGGGCTTGACTTTTATTCGCCGCGTTCGTAGTATCTGCCCACAATTTTCCAGCGCTCTTTGTCTTTGAAAGTCGAATTCATCGGATTCGACTTTTTTTGTCATGAGACGTATTGAAATCTTGTCATTGACCTTTCTGTATACCGGCAAGCTGACCGAGCAAGGCGGGCCGGGCGAACTACCTCATCATACTGCAACCCTAGCTGACGTTCCAGAGCGATCGTTCTCCTACCAACAGATGTTGTCACGATTTCGTTGATGGCCAATCGTTGCAAGCAGAGCGTGTAACGGCGACGCGTGGCGCGCTGTACCGTTCGCCAGTTGTCGACGTGCAGTCACTGGCACCCATGCCACCGTCTGATTTGGCTTGACCCGTGCCTGCATAAAAATTCAATGAAATGGAGGTTCATACTCATGTCTGAAAACATCACCCCCTCGGATGCCGACAGTTTGCTGGGCATCATCAACGGGTTGCACGATACAAGAACGTACCGCGCGCTGAATTGGAGCGGCTCGTTTGAAGAGTATTTGGGCATTGTGCGGCAAAACCCGGCGGTGACGCGCACCGCGTTTCAAAGAATCTATGACATGATCCTGTCGCACGGCCGCGACGAAATCATCGAGTTCAAGGAACGCCTGATCAAGTACAAGTTCTTCGATGATCCCATCGACCACGGCCGCGATGCGGTCTACGGCCTGGAGCGCGCGCTCATGCGCATCGTGAATTTCTTCAAAGCGGCGGCGAGCGGCTACGGCACCGAGAAGCGCGTGCTGTTGCTCCACGGCCCGGTGGGCAGCGCGAAGAGCACCATCGTGCGCCTGTTGAAAAAGGGGCTCGAGCATTACTCGCGCACGCCGGAGGGCGCCTTGTACACCTTCTCCTGGCGCCAGCACGTGAACGGCAAGGAAGTGTGGGAACGCTGCCCCATGCACGAAGAACCGCTGCATCTCGTGCCGGAAGACATCCGGCCGCGCGTGCTGGAGCGCCTGAATGCCGGCCGCAACACCGAGGAGCAGGTCAATATCGTCGGCGAGTTGTGCCCGTTCTGCCGGCAAACCTATCGCGATCTGCTGAAGCAACATCAAGGCTCGTGGATTGATCTCATTCAGGACGTGCGCGTCGAACGCCTGATTCTTTCAGAAAAGGACCGTATCGGCATCGGCACCTTCCAGCCCAAGGACGAGAAGAACCAGGATTCCACCGAACTGACCGGCGACATCAACTACCGCAAGATCGCCGAGTATGGCACCGAATCGGACGCGCGCGCCTTCAATTTCGACGGCGAGTTCAACATCGCCAACCGCGGCTTGATCGAGTTCATCGAAGTGCTCAAGCTCGACGTCGCGTTCCTGTATGATCTGCTCGGCGCCTCGCAGGAGCACAAGATCAAACCGAAGAAATTCGCGCAAACCGACATCGATGAAGTCATCATCGGCCACACCAACGAGCCGGAATACCGCAAGCTGCTGTCCAACGAATTCATGGAGGCGCTGCGTGACCGCACGGTGAAGATCGATGTGCCCTACATCACCCGGCTCAACGACGAAATCAGAATCTACGAGAAGGATTACAATCCGCAGCGCATCAAGGGCAAGCACATCGCGCCGCACACCATCGAAATGGCCGGTATGTGGGCGGTGCTCACCCGGCTGGAAGAGCCGCGCAAGGCGCAACTCACGCTGCTGCAGAAACTCAAGCTCTACAACGGCAAGACGCTGCCGGGCTTCACCGAGGATAACATCAAGGAACTGCGCTCGGAAGCGGCGCGCGAAGGCATGGAAGGCATCTCGCCGCGCTACATTCAGGACAAGATCTCCAATGCCCTGGTCAGCGAAAAGAGCCAGTCCAGCATCAATCCCTTCATGGTGATGAACGAGCTGGAGGCCGGGCTGAAGCATCACTCGCTGCTCACCAGCGACGAGCAGCGCAAACGCTACAAGGAGCTGCTGGCCGTGGTGAAGGAAGAATACGAAGACATCGTGAAGAACGAAGTGCAGCGCGCGATTGCTGCGGATGAAGACGCGCTCAAACGGCTCTGCGGCAACTACATCGACAACGTGAAGGCCTACACGCAGCGCGAGCGCGTGAAGAACAAATACACCGGGGCGGATGAAGAGCCGGATGAACGCTTGATGCGCGCGATCGAAGAGAAGATCGACATTCCTGAAAGCCGCAAAGACGATTTCCGCCGCGAGATTATGAACTATATCGGCGCGCTCGCGCTCGAAGGCAAGACCTTCAACTACAAGAGCAACGAACGCCTGCAAAAAGCGCTGGAGCTCAAGCTTTTCGAAGACCAGAAGGACACCATCAAGCTGACGACGTTGATCTCCAGCGTGGTGGACAAGGAAACGCAGGAGAAGATCGACGTGGTCAAAGCGCGCATGATCAAGTACTACGGCTACACCGACGAAAGCGCGACCGATGTGCTGAATTATGTGGCGAGCATCTTCGCGCGCGGCGATGTGAAACAGCGGTAACGCTTTTACTTCTCTTTCTGCTCATCCTCCAACTCGCCCTCCTGCTCGCCGCTTGAAAATTCCAGGCGGGCAGGAGGGCTAGGAAGATGGAGGCATGTGGAGATCTGCATGGTCAAACGCATCGAAAAAGATCGCAGCCGGTTTCGCCAAATTCTGCGCGGCCAGATCAAGAAGGAGCTGCGCAAATACATCAGCCGCGGCGAGCTGATCGGCAAGCAGGGCAAGGACATCGTCAGCATTCCGGTGCACCAGATCAACCTGCCGCACTTTCGCTATTCCGGCAAGAACACCGGCGGCGTGGGCCAGGGCGAGGGTGACCCCGGCACGCCCATCGGTCGCGGCGATGACCAGTCCGGCACCGGCCAGGCCGGCGAAGCGCCGGGCGATCATCTGCTCGAAGTCGATGTCTCGTTGGAGGAACTGGCGCAGTTGCTCGGCGAGGAGCTGGAACTGCCCAACATCTCGCCCAAGGGCAAGAAGAACATCATCAGCGAGAAGGACAAGTACACCGGCATCAGCACCACCGGCCCGGAATCGCTGCGGCATTTCAAGCGCACCTACAAACAGGCGCTCAAGCGGCAATTGATCAGCGGCTCGTACAATCCTGAAAGCCCGCGCATCATTCCCTATCGCGAAGACCGCCGCTACCGCACCTGGAAAACCGTGCCGTTGCCGGAGGCGAGCGCCGTCATCATTTACATGATGGACGTCTCCGGCTCGATGGGCGACGAGCAGAAAGAAATCGTGCGCATCGAATCGTTTTGGATCGACACCTGGCTGCGCTACCAGTACAAGAATCTTGAAACGCGCTATATCATTCACGACGCGGTCGCGCGCGAAGTCGATCAGGAAACGTTTTATCACACCCGCGAGAGCGGCGGCACCATTATTTCCTCCGCCTACAAACTCGCCCATACCATCGTGACTGCGAACTATCCGCCCGACGACTGGAACATCTACATGATCCACTTTTCCGATGGCGACAACTGGGGCGAGATCGACACCGACGAGTGCATCCAAATCCTGGAAAAGAAGCTGCTGCCGGCGGTGAATCTCTTCTGCTACGGCCAGGTGGAAAGCCCCTATGGCAGCGGCCAGTTCATTCGTGATTTGGACGATTATTTCGACGCCGAGGAAAAATTGGTGCTTTCGGAAATCCCCGACAAGGAATCGATTTACAAATCGATCAAGGACTTTTTGGGAAAGGGCAAGTAATCGCCTTGCGGCGCAGCCGCGGCCACAGTCTCAAATCTTCTGATCGTCTGATTTGAGACTCGACATTCCAACCAACACCAGACGCGCCATGAGCCTGCCTTCTGATCTTGCTGCCATCAAGGATGAAATCCGGGGTTACGCCCGCGAATACGGCCTGGATTTCTACGAGACCATCTTCGAAGTCATTGAGTACGACGAGCTCAATGAAATCGCCAGCTATGGCGGATTTCCCACGCGCTATCCGCACTGGCGTTACGGCATGGAATATGAAGAGCTCGCCAAGAGCTACTCCTACGGCCTGGCCAAAATCTACGAGATGGTGATCAACAACGATCCCTGCTATGCCTACCTCATGCGCTGCAACAATCTCGTCGACCAAAAGCTGGTGATGGCCCATGTGTACGCACATTGCGATTTCTTCAAGAACAACCTCTGGTTCGCCAAAACCAATCGCAAGATGATGGACGAGATGGCGAACCACGCCACGCGCGTGCGGCGCTATCTCGAGCTGTATGGCGAAGAAACGGTGGAAAATTTCATCGACGTGTGCCTGAGCCTGGAGAATTTGATCGATCCGCATTTGCCGTTCATGGGCAACGGCAACGGCCATGCGCCGGTGGCGGAAGAGGAGGGGCCGGAGGAACCCAGGCAGATCAAGCTCAAAAGCCCGAAGGACTATCTCGACGAATTCATCAATCCGCCCGCGTTCCTCGCGGCGCAGCGCCAAAAGGAGGAGGAAGAAAGCAAGAAGCGATTCCGCAAGGTGCCCGAAAAGCCGCAGCGCGACGTGCTGCAGTTCCTGATCGAATTCGCGCCGCTGCAAAAATGGCAGCGCGACGTGCTCAGCATCATCCGTGAAGAGGCCTACTATTTCGCGCCGCAGGGCCAGACCAAAATCATGAACGAAGGCTGGGCGAGCTACTGGCACTCCAAGATGATGACCGAGCGCATTCTCACGGATTCCGAAGTGATCGATTACGCCGATCATCATTCCGGTACGCTGCACACCAGCCCGGGACGGCTGAATCCCTACAAACTCGGCATCGAGCTGTTTCGCGACATCGAAGACCGCTGGAACCGCGGCAAATTCGGCAAGGAATACGAAGAATGCGATGATTTCGAAGTCAAGAAAGCCTGGGACACCCAGCTCGGCATGGGCCGGCAGAAGATTTTCGAAGTGCGCAAGCTCTACAACGACGTTACCTTCATCGACGCCTTTCTGACGCCGGAATTCTGCCGCGAACACCGGCTGTTTGTCTATGATTACAACGATCGCAGCGGCTACTATGAGATCAGCGACCGCCAGTTTCAAGCGGTCAAGCAGCGGCTGCTGTTCATGCTCACCAATCACGGCCAGCCCTTCATTCTGGTGGAAGACGGCAACTACAAGAATCGCGGCGAACTGTATCTCATCCACCGGCATGAAGGCATCGATCTCAAACTCGATGAGGCCCGCGATACCATGAAGAATCTTTACCGGATCTGGACCCGGCCGATTCACCTGGAGACCGAGCTGGAAGACACCAAGACCTTGTTGACCTACGACGGCGAGCAACACAAGGAGACGGAAATGGAATAAGGCAGCAACCCCATCCCTTCTTTCAAACTTCTGGAGGCAATATGAACCTCGGCATGCAGGTCGTGACGGAACTCGCACAGTTACGCCGCGGCCCGAACGAAAAGCCGCCCGCCCTCAAACCCCTGCCGCCCGGCGGCTGGCTCTACGAAGACGTCGTTGACGGCATTCATCTGAAACTCGAACTGGCCGATTTTGACCGGTTTGGCTATCTCGTGCACAAGATCACCGCGGTGCGCGCCGGCTCTCCGCCCGCCGGCAAACCGCTGAAGGCCTTGCTGGCCGAACAGGCGGCCGCGCTGGAAAACCGGATCACCTATCTGCTCGAAGGCTTTCGCCTGATCGAATTGGATGAAACCGCCCACCGCGCGCAGGTGCGCAGCGCCACGCCCTTTCGCGAAGAAGAAGCGATTCAATACTACGAAATTCTGCTCGAACAAGGCAGCGTGCTGGTGTTCGGCCGTTACGCCGGCAACCACAACAGCCGCAGCTTGCAACCGTTTCATGTCACGGATGATATTTGCCGCCGCCTGTTGAACGATCTCGCGGCTGCGCTCCTGGTTTCCTGACTCAGCTTCGGCACCTCCAAGATCTGCCCACGCAACACGCGAACAGGCGCCAGGCCTTTTGGCGTGTTGCGTGTGTTTGGCGGGCGGTGCAAGCAAGTTGACCCCGGCAGTGCGAAGCGCACGAGTGGAAAATTCTCTTCCAGGAAAGGACTCTGCAGCCCCGGCCAGGTGCCGGGGCTTTGCTGTTTGGGCCGGAGTTTTCGCTTGTTTCTCAGCGCGCGCGAAATTATGTTGCGCCATGAGCGAAATCAAAAAGACCATCACAGTGCGCCACGGCCTGACCCTGGTTTACACCGGTGACGGCAAGGGCAAGACCACTGCGGCGCTGGGCACGGTGCTGCGGGCGGTGGGCTACGGCCTGCGGGTTTTCATGCTGCAGTTCATCAAAGGCTCGTGGCATTACGGCGAACTGGAGGGCGCCCGGCTGCTCGCGCCCTATTTCACCATCGAACGCATGGGCAAGGGCTTTTACAGGATCGTCGATGACAAGCTGCCGGAGGAGGTGCATCGCCAGGCGGCGCAGGCGGCGGCGGCGCGCGCCCTCGAGATTCTCCGCAGCGAAGAGTTCGACATGGTCATCCTCGATGAAATCAATGTCGCGGTGATGACCGGCCTGCTGCCGGTTGCAAAAGTGATGGAGATCATTGCCGCCAAGCCCGCGACCTGCCATTTGATTCTCACCGGCCGCGGCGCGCCGCCGGAGGTGATCGAGGTCGCTGATCTCGTCACCGAGATGCGTGAGATCAAGCATCCGTATCAAAAAGGCAAATTGGCGCAAAAAGGCGTGGATTTTTGAAACGGGGCCGGCGCGATGAAAGTCTTCAGCTCTGCCAC
Organism: bacterium; assembly: GCA_023150945.1. NCBI lineage: Bacteria > bacterium. Next base: position 84,676 of record JAKLJX010000012.1, read on the forward strand.
CCGCTTCAATCTCAAAAACTGCGGCGGGTGGCGACGCCAGTTTTCCGGCAAGCTGAAATCCGACGCCCTGCAGGCAGCAATGCCATCCCCGTAACCGAACGAGGCAAAAGCGCACGCAATGACGCTGAGAGGCAATGATACGCAACGGAAAACTTGACTTTAGTCCTCCAGTAATGAAGACAACAAATGATTGAGGCATCTTCACAAGCCTCTGCGGCTTTGCTTCCCTGAAGAAATTGCTTTGTCCCCCTGCCAACTGCCTCGGTATCGTCGTGTGGAAGATCGCGCTGGACACAATTATTCCCGGGCATCGAATTCTTGCGGCGGCGCTGTGCCCAAATCTTTACAGGATCGTCGCAGGAGGGCAAGGGGGTTGATCTTCTTTTCAAGGCAACAGTGCACTGGTCGCCGTTGGCCACAACAAACTTCATGAGCGACGGTGGCGAATCTTGACCCGCAAACGACAATCTCAGATCCCGCCCGGCGCGTGATACTCAAAAAGCTGACGCTACATTTCGGCGGTACAATCTTGTTGCTGGCTGCCGCGTTTTTCGCCGCGGTGCGGCTGCTCACGTTTCATCCCGCTGAGGTGCAGCCCGAAGCCGTCACCAGTCCCGACAGCGCGCCTTTGCTGCAACCCGGCCAAAAGCTCAAAATTCTGACGTGGAATGTGCAATTCATGGCGGGCAAGGACTACGTGTTCTGGCACGACACGCCCGGTTTCGACGGCCCGCATGAACGCCCCACCCCGCAAAGCCTCGCGCGCACCCTCGCCGAAGTCAGCCGCGTCATTCGCGCGGAGAATCCCGATCTCATTCTGTTGCAGGAAGTCGATGACGGCAGCCGCCGTACTGATCATGAGGATCAACTTCGCCGTTTGCTGGCTCTGCTGCCGCCGGAGTATTGCTCGCACGTGGCCGCGTTTTATTGGAAAGCAGCATTCGTGCCGCATCCGCGCATCTGGGGCGCGGCCGGCATGAAACTCGCAACGATTTCGAAATACAAGATCACCCGCGGCGTGCGCCATCAGCTCGCGTTGCCGCCGAACGATTTCCTCACGCGGCAATTCAGCACCAAGCGTGCCGTGCTCGAGGCCCGGCTGCCGCTGGCGCAGGGCGGCGAACTGGCGGTGCTGAACACGCATCTCGATGCCTTCGCGGCCGGCACCTATACAATGCACTTGCAAGTGGTGGAAATCGACAGTATCTTGGCGGCGCTCGACGCCAGCGGTATGGCTTGGGTGCTGGGCGGCGATTTCAATCTGCTGCCGCCGGACGAAGCCGCGTATCACCGCCTGCCCGAGAGCCACAAGAGTTACTATCAGCAACACTCGGAGATCGCGCCGTTGTATCAAAAATATCAAGTCTTGCCGAATTGGGAAGAGGTCACGGGGATTGATTATCAAAACTGGTTTACGCATTTTCCCAACGATCCGGCGGCTGCAGGCCCCGACCGCACGATTGATTATCTGATTTTTCCGAAGCCGGCTCGCGTGGATATGCACTACGTGCGGCAGCATGACCCGCTGAAAATTTCGGATCATCTGCCGGTTATTGCGATCATGCAAGTGCCGAATAATTTGTCGAACGAATTGTGATGAAAGTGATATGGCATCGCTGACGACAATCATTGAGCGACGCGTCGACGTCGGCAAAGTCATTCGCAACGCGGCCGTATTCAATTTCAAAAACTGGCGCGGAGGGGTTATGCAAGCGGACTCGCTGCCTCAGACCGTTCGAGATCTTTTTCAATTATTGCATGAGCGGAAAGCAGACTTTTTGTTGGTTGGCGGCATTGCTCTGCTGCAATATATTGAAGGCCGCAATACCGAAGACATCGATTTGATTATGGCGCTTTCCGCGCTTAAAAAGCTGCCTGAGATTCATATTGAGAAAATGGATGAATACTTCGCACGGGGACAGTTTCACGAGTTGCGCATCGACATCCTGCTAACGCGAAATCCGCTGTTCAATCATGTGCGACAGCATTGTGCCGCAATTCAACACTTTGTCGAACGTGATTTGCCGTGCGCAACAGTTGATGGGCTGCTGCTGCTCAAGCTTTATTCCCTGCCTTCGCTTTATCGCCAGGGCGATTTTACCCGCGTGGGACTTTATGAGAACGATATTGCTACTTTGATGCATGCCCATCAACCCCGACTCGATCCCTTGTTTGAAGAATTGGCGCGTCATATGAGCAAAACCGATCTCGACTCCGTCAAAGAAATCGTTGCAGAAATTCAGCAACGATTGCAACGTTTCGGCGAGAGTTTCAAATCATAAACATAATTGTTGAAGGATAAAAAATGTCATCCTCTGAAACACGCAATGTGATTATCATTGGTACCGGCCCGTCCGGTTACACCGCGGCGTTATACTCGGCGCGCGCGAATCTCGCGCCGCTGGTGTTTGCCGGCCCGGAGCCTGGCGGCCAGCTCACCCTCACGACGCTGGTCGAGAACTTTCCCGGCTTTCCCCAGGGAATCTTGGGGCCGGAACTGATGGAAAACATGCGCACGCAGGCCGAACATTTTGGCGCCCGCTTGCTGCACGACACCGTCGATCGCGTGAATTTCAAAACCCATCCGTTCGAGCTTTTCGTTAGCGAAAAAGTCTACCTGGCCAAAACCGTGATCATTTCTTCCGGCGCTTCGGCCAAATTGATGGGGTTGCCGGCGGAGCGCAAGCTGCTGGGACACGGCGTCTCCACCTGCGCCACCTGCGACGGCGCGTTCTTCCGCAATCAGGAAGTCATTGTGGTGGGCGGCGGCGACACCGCGATGGAAGACGCCAACTTCATCACCAAATTCGCCAGCAAGGTTTATCTCGTGCATCGCCGCGACAAGCTGCGCGCCTCGAAAATCATGCAGGAGCGGACGTTCAACAATCCCAAGATCAGCCTGATTTGGGACAGCGTGATCACCGAGATTCACGAGGTCGCGAAGAACACCGTCACCGGCGTGACGCTGCAGAACGTCAAAACCGGCAAGACCACGGAGATGCCGATCTCCGGCGTGTTCGTTGCGATCGGGCACAAGCCCAACACTGAATTCCTGCAAGGCCAGGTGGAAGTGGATGAGGTCGGTTACATCAAGCTGAAAACGCGCACCATGACGAGCGTCGCAGGCGTGTTCGCGGCCGGCGATGTGGTCGATCATTACTATCGCCAGGCCATCACCGCGGCGGGCATGGGTTGCCAGGCCGCGATGGACGTGGAGAAATATCTGGAAGCCCAAGGGCATTGACGGCGGCAGTGCCGTCGGCCTGTGTTGGCGCAGAAAGCCTCGCCATGATCAAACTCAATCTGCGCTGGCTGGTGCAAGCGCTGGCGCTGCTCGCGGGCATTGCCTGCTTCAGCGCTTTTTTTGATTCGAGCAAGACGCTGTTTCGGCAGCCCACGGGCGCTGCGATTGCCGCCGTGCTCGGCTGGCTTTTGCTCTTTTCTCTCAGCTTTCTGCTTTTGCTGTTCACCAGCTATCTCAAACAACGCGCCAACTTCACGCTGCGCCGCCGGCTCGCCAGCTTCGAGCGGCTGGTGCGCCTGCTGCATCTTGAGGACTACCGGGAGCGCGAGGGCGTCTCGGAGGCCAGGCAGCGCCGGCGGCCAGACGATTCCACGGCATGATCCCCGGGGCACTTCTTTCCGTTGCCGGCGGTCCGTCTCCGGCGCGCTGCCGCTGAGGCCACCGCCATCTTTGTTTGATTCAAACACTTGAAAATCGCGCGAACTTGTCATACATTTGCGCCGCTTCCGCGGACCCCGAGTGCCGGCGGAGCATTGTCAAGCATTGACGAGTGAAGCTCAATCCCTCTGATGAAAAACAGGAGATGATGTCATATGGCTGCCGACCAACCTCAAAAGATGCAGGAGTTCGAGTACAAGGCGGAGATGAAGCAGTTGCTCAATTTGATCGTGCATTCGCTTTATACTCATCCCGAAATCTTTTTGCGCGAATTGATCTCCAACGCTTCGGATGCGCTCAACAAGGTCAGATTTCGCCTGCTCACCGACCGCAATGTGCTGGACGCGGACGCTGATTTGCAGATCACCGTGACCCTCGATGCCAAGGAGCATACTTTTGCCATCACCGACACCGGCATCGGCATGACACGCGAGGACTTGATCGAGAAAATCGGGACGGTGGCAAGCTCGGGCACGCTGGAGTTTCTGCAGAAGGTGCAGGAAGAAAACCGCACGCTCGACGGCAACCTGATCGGCAAGTTCGGCGTCGGCTTCTACTCGGTGTTCATGGTCGCCGAGGAAGTGACGATCGAAACCCGTCATGCCAATCCCGACTCGCAGGGCTATCGCTGGCGCTCCGGCGGCGAGGGCACCTTCACCATCGAGGAAATCGACAAGCCGACCCGCGGCACGCACATCTCTTTCAAACTGCGCGAACAGGCGAAGGAATTCAGCGAAGAATACACCGTCAAGCGAATCATCAACAAGTATTCCAATTTTGTCGATTTCCCGATCTTTCTCGGCAAGGAAAAAGTCAATACCGTCACCGCGCTCTGGCACAAGCCCAAGGATCAGGTCCGCGAGGAGGAACTGATCGAGTTTTACAAATTCATCACCAATGACTTCAATCCGCCGCTCGGTCATTTGCAGTTGGCGATCGAAGGCGCAGTGACGTTCAACGCGCTGGTGTTCATCCCGGAAACGGCGACGCCGCTGTGGTTCCGCGATCCCCACGAACGCTCGCTGCAACTCTATTCCAACAAAGTCTTCATTCAAGATGATTGCAAGGAGCTGCTGCCGGAGTATCTGCGCTTCGTAAAGGGCGTGGTCGATACCGCGGACTTGCCCCTGAACGTCTCGCGCGAGGTGACGCAAACCAGCCCGGCGATGGCGAAGATCCGGGACATTCTCACCAAAAAGATTCTGGCTTTTCTCGCGGACTGGGCCAAACAGGAGAAGCCCAAATTCGAGAAGTTCTACCGCAATTTTGGCGCGTTCTTCAAAGCCGGCGTCAACACGGATTACGCCAATCGCGACAAGATCATCGAGCTGCTGCGCTTTGAATCGACCAAGCTGGACAAGGGTGAGCTGACCGGTCTGCGCGATTACCTCAGCCGCATGCAACCCGAGCAAAAGGCGATTTACTACCTCTCCGGCGAGAGCCGCGAGACGGTCGAGAAAAATCCCAAGCTCGAATACTTCCGCAAGAACGAAATCGAGGTGCTGTTGCTCACCGATCCGGTGGATGTATTCGTGCTGCCCTCGCTCAATGAATTCGACAAGCAACCGCTGCTGTCCATCGACAAGGCGGATCTGGAACTCGCGCCCGATCAGACCGGCGACCAGGAAGCCTTGCGCGGCGATTTGGCGAAATCGCTGCTCACGGTGTTTCGGGAAACGCTGGGCGACAAGGTGGAGGACGTGGTGGAGTCGAAACGGCTGGTCAACTCGCCGGTGACGCTGGTGGCGGGCAAGAACGGCCTCGACAGCCAGATGGAAAAAATGATGAAGCTGATGGACAAGAACTACACCGCTGCGAAAAAGATTCTGGAAGTCAACCTGTCCCATCCGCTCATCAAGAATCTCTCCCGCCGCAATCTCAGCAGCCCGACGGATCCGATCTTGCGCAAGAGCATCCTGCAACTGTATGAGGGCGCACTACTGCTGGAAGGCAACATGCCCTCCCCGGCTGACTTCGTGAATCGCATGAACGAGTTGCTGGAGGAAGCCACGAAGTAGGTTCCTGCGGCCGCGCGCTGCCTGACCGAAGCGATCGCGACGCCGGGGGTTGAACGGCCTTCCAAACACAAAATCCCACTGCCGCAGTTTTGCGCTGCGCGGCAGTGGGATTTTGTGTTTGGAGCGGCGGGTGTCTCGCCTCGCGGTTGCGTGCTGCGCATGAGGCGCAGGGATGCGCCGCGGCCGGCAAGGCGCGGCTCAATCGAACCCGAGGCCGGCGGCGCTGCTTGGCCAATTGGGCGAGTGCCGAATGTGAACCTCGACGCGGCGGTTCATCATGCGGCCTTCGGGCAGGCGATTGTCCGCCAGCGGCTCTTCTTCGCCCAGGCCAACGTAGGTCAGGCGTTCGCGGCCAATGCCGAAGGAAGTCAGCATGTCAAACACAGTTTTGGCGCGGCGGATCGACAGCCAGCGATTGGTGAGCTGATCGCCGATGGCATCGGTGTGGCCTTTGAGCAGGCAGGTGGCCTCCGGATCCGCTTCCAGCTTGGCGGCGATCAGCCGCAGCTTGGTGCGCAACTGCCGCGAATAACTGCTGAATTGATGTTCGGCAAAACCAAAGAGAAAGATCGGTATGCGCTCGATGCCGACTTCGTTGGTCAACTGCGTGCGGTGACGAATGCCGAGGCGCCGGCGCGGCGAGGTGGCGGTTTGTCCGAGCGCATCCCGCAGGGTCAATGCAAAGAAGCCGGACTGGTGCCCGCGCGTGCTGTTGCCGTTGAGCGGCACGGTGATGGTCTCGACCGCGGTGGCTGCTTTGGGGTGCTGTTGCACCAGCGCATGTTGCCATTCCCAGAAAACCGTGTCCGGCATGCTCGCGTTGCCGGCGAGCACGTCCACGGTGTCTTGTTGATCATTCATCACAGTGATTTGCCAGTCAGCCAGGCCGGCTTCGGCCACGGAATATTTGGTGACAAAGGCGCAGCGCGGCGGTTGTGCTTCCACTTCCTTTTTGGTGACCAGCAGAGGGCCGAGAATTTGTTGGTCAAATGGCGGCGCCGCGGTAATCTCGACGCGCTGCCATTCTTCCTGGCGCGGCAGGCTGGGCAGCGCCTGGCTGCGCGCCGGCCGCTGCGGCGCAGCAATGGCAACCTGTTCCGGCAACACCTGCAGACTGTCCACCAGATAATCCTTCACCGCCTGGGCGCGGCCGAGCGCGAGGTTGCGCCAGTCTTCTTCATAAGGCGGGCCGGCGCTGTAGCCGGTGAGTGAAATCACCGCGGTGCGATCCTGCGCCAGGCGCGCCGCCATGATGTTCAGCAGGTTGCGATAGGCCGCGTTGATCTCCGTGACGTTGGCCGCGACGAACACATGCTGTTGCGGACTGAGCAGATCATAGCGATTCTCCGGCAGTCGGCGCTCGGATTGCGGAAAGAACAGACGCGGAATGAGCGGCAATTCTTCCACCACATTGCGCAGCTCGATGATTTCCACGCTGTCGACGGTGGCGAAGATTTCCGGGGCCAGCCTGGGCATGTTGTTCACGCGCAGGTGCACGGGCAGGTGATGCACATGGCCGGGCGCGCGCGCCGTGATGATGAAGGGATAATCGCCGGGCTGCAGTTTTCCGGGAGATTCGAGCGCGAGCATCACGGTTTCAATGCCGCGCACTTGGGCTTGCGAGAGCCGCGGCCGCAAATGCGACGGCAACTCGCGCACTTCGAGCTGCACGGCTTTGGTGAAATCCTCGCGGCGCACGAGATTGAGATTGTACAAGGGCGTGTCGCCGGGCAACACCACGCGTGAGGGCGGAAAGGCCTGCAGATAGAAGGGCGGCTCGGGTTCCGCTGCCGGTGGATTGAGCCACGGCACAGCGAGCTTCAAGCCCAGCTCGTGCGAGCCGGCGCTGAGCAGGCCCAAATCGCTGGTGGGCAAATGAAAACTGTAGAGCAAGGCAGCGGCCGGCGGCAGGTTGAGTTCGCCTTCGAATACGGCGTTTTCCGCGCCATAGCCCAGCCGCACGCGGCCCAGGCGCGCGGAGAAAATTTCCGCGCCCAATGCGGGCCGCCATTCTTCGCGGCGCAACGCCATGCCGAGATCGAGGCGGCCGAAGCGATGGTTGAGCGTCGCGCCCAGCAGCGCTTCCAGCGGCAGGTTGAATTTCTCACTGGCGCGGGCGAGATTGGGCCGGTTGAAGTGATAAACCGAGGCGCCGAGCAGCACGGCCTCATGCACGCGCGCGGTGAGGCCGAGGCCGGGATCGAAAATCAACGGCGAGCTGGCGCGGCGAAACACGGGGTCATCGGCATCCACCAAGTCGAATTCCTCGCGATCGTACGCTCGCCAGGCCACGGCCAGATCGCTGCCGAGGGCCAGCCTCTCGCTGAGGGCATAGGCGGCGAGCAAGCCCAGGCGATTCTCACTGAGCAGGGGCGCGCCGAAGTGGCGCAGATGCAAACCCGCGCCGAATCGGGTGCCGCCCAGCCTGGGCCAGGTGAGTGCCACGTGCGAGGCTTTGAGCGCAAAAGCATTGTCCGCTATCGCGCCGGGGTAGATGAGTTTCAGGCCGAGATAGGCCTGGCCGGACAGCAACGCAGCGGCGGCTGGATTGGCAAACACAATGCGGCCGTCTTGCAGTGTCGAAGGGTTGAGCGGATCGGCAAGCTGGGCGCCGGCGGCCTGGGCGAGCAAGAGCAGGCCGGCCAGCAAGGGCGGCCACGAGGAAAGGAGAATTTGAATTCGCGCTGTGGATTTGAAGGTCATCACTTGTCACGCATCAATTTCGAGTCAACCCATTTTCTCTTGTCATACAATCGCGCCCTCCAGAATTTGACTGAATAGTGTCCGTCCGAAAACGTTCCAACCTCGGCTGAGCCGAGGCTTCCAAAACTTCAAGCGTCGTGAAAACTCTGAGGACTTTGATGCAACGGCCAAGCCGTTGCAGGAGCATTCCTCAAAAATCCGCAATTCCGGATGGACACCAAAGGAGTATGCAAATACGATCACAGTGTCGCCGGCCCGCATTCACCGCGCCAGCACGATGTATCCGTTTTTCACGTTGCGGCCGTGATTCTGCAGCGAATAGAGATAGATTCCGGGCGGCAGCGGCCGGCCGTGATCATCGCGGCCATCCCAGAGGAATTCATTTGCCGGTAACCGATCGGCCGAGAGCACGGTTCTGCCTTCGGTATTAAACACGCGCAGGCCCGGTTGCGCCAGCGCCAAACCGGCATAAGAAAATTTCACCGCGTCGTTGTAACCGTCGTGGTTGGGGGTGAAGGGATTGGGCCGCACGAAAAAAGCCGGCATCGGCTCGGCCGGCAGAATCTCCACCACCAGCTCCTGGCTGTTGTTGTCTTCGGATTCTTCGGCGATCTGATCCTCGGCATCGACGCGCAAACGCAAGTGATGGCTGCCGGCTTGCGGGAAGCTCACCAGAAAGTTTTTGCTGAGCACTGCGCCGCCGGCCATTTGCGTGATCAGCGTGTCTTGCACCAGTTCGCCATCGCGGCGCAGCTCGAGTCGAAACGGCGTGGGAATGGCATCAAGGCGATTGCGAAATTCTCCCACGACCCGGCCGCTGGCGTTGGGCCGCAGGTCGCCGAGCGGCCGCAAGGCCGTTGCCATCAAATCAAAAACCGCGGACCGCACGCGGAAACTGAACTCCTCCGCCATGGGATTGGGCGGCAGCGCTCGATCATGCGCCGCGATTTTGACGGTCACGTTTTCACCGGGAGGGAATGGCGCCGCGGGCCGATATTGCACGAAGTAATCGCGCGGGCCGCCGCTCAGCGCCGGCGCCACGGCAGTGCCATTCACCCAAAGCTTGAGGCTGTCGGCGGCCACACCGCTGGCTTCATCGCGCAGATGAAATGAAATGCCGGCGGTGGCCGGCACCGCTTGCGCGCCGGGCGCGGGCTGGCGGTCGCTGAGAAATGGGGGCTGATCGTCTCGCACGATGCTGAAGGTGTAGCGATCTTCCGGCATTAGATTAGGCGGAATGGCCGAATCCGCGGCGCGCACGCTCACCGTTACTTCCTCGTTGTAGCGCAACGCCGCCTCCGGCTGATAGCGCACCGTGAACTGCCGCGCATTGCCTGTGATCACCGGCGTGACGAGGCGTTCATTCACTGCCAGCACAATCGCGGCGCTGTCCACGCCCGCACCGGTGTCGTGAATCTCCACGCTGATCGCGTTCTCCGGCAGCACGTTCACTGCGCCGCGGCCGGGATTGTGGCCGGTGGTGAAAGGTGGTTCGCGATCAAGCAACACGCCGGTGACCTCGAGCGATATTGTATCACTCGCCGCTAACTTGCCGGCGCGACCGGTGATGATGAAATCATATGTGCCGGCCGGCAGTGTCGGCGCGGTTTGCAGCGTCAAGGTCGTTACACTCCCCGGTGAAACCACCGGTTGATCGAATTGCGCGGTCACGCCCGGCAAGTTCGGCCACCACGACAGCGCCACCGCTTGGTTGAAACTGCCGAGCGGCCGCACTTGCACTTGAAACTCGGCGCGGCTGCCGGCCAGCAGTCCACGCCGCCGCGGCAGTGCCACCAACTCAAAACCGGAGGCCTGGCAAGAGGGCACGAGAACCGTTCCCGCGACTGAATTCTGCGGCGTCTCGAGCGCTGACACATGAGCCTGCAGGCGCCAGGTGGTATCCGCCACCACCGGCAGCGCCTTCACCAACCAGGCTACCGTGCCACTCGCTTGCGGCGCCAGGCTGCCGGGCGTGAGGCTCTTGCGTGCGCTTTCGCCGGGCGCGAGCGCAAGCCCAGCCGGCAATTCCAAACGAGCAGTCACTTGCTCCGCCGCCGAAAAGCCGCGATTGGTGACGAGCAGGCTGACGTTGAAGGGATTGGGCGCGAGCGAATCGTTCACGCAGGACAGCCGCGCTTGCGTGTTGAGATTCAAAGAAAGCACGCCCGGCGCGCGCCGGACCTCGCCCAGGCCATAATAGGTCGCAACCGAACGACGCTCACCCGGCACCAGCCGCACCGGATCCCAGCGCAACAGCAGGGCGCTGTCGTTGTATGCCGAGGTGTCGGGCGCAGCCGGCGCGTAATCCCATTTCACTTGCGTGAGATTGATCCAATCGCCGATGGCGAAAAAATCCGGGCGCACCGCACTGCCGCCGGCGAGGGTGCCCTGTGCCACCAAGCCGCTGCTGTCGGGTCCGAATTCAAAGGCGAGATAGAAATCCGGCACCTCCGGCCCGCTGAAGATCTTTTCGCGATCACTGTAGCCGGTGCCGGCGAGCACGGGCGCGCGATCATTGGCATTGATTTTTGTGTCGAGCTCGAGCAGCAAGCCGGCGGCATGCGGCACCGTGTCGCGATTGGTGAGCAAATAGTGGATGAAAATCGCGCCGGTGGTATCGCTGAATTGCTCCGGCCGCAACCGCTGTTCGAGCCTGAGCGGCCCGGCGCCGTATTCACATGTAATCGTGCCGTCGGCCAATAAGCTGGGCGCTGTGAGCAGCGGTAAATTGGACAAGCCGGTGGTGAGGGGATCGTTGCTGTAGAGGCTGTCATCCAGGCGGAGCGTGAGGTGGGAAGTCTGCGGCGGCTCGGGAAAATCGAACAGCAGCGGCTGATCTTGCGCGGTGCCGATGTTGAACAGTCCGGCATGGACGAAGTGGCCGGTTGGCAGCGTGTCGGTGGTGGCGCGCACCTGCACCGCGACGATGCTGTTGCCCGAGCGCAACAATTGCGCGGTCTCGCCGGCGAATGTTTTGGAGTGGCGATTGCCGTTTTTGCCGAGGTGGCTGCCTGCTGCTTGCCCCCATAGTTCAATCGCGCTGCTCAACAAAACGAGAATGCCTAGCAACCAACCCTGCGACGTCTTCCCCAAAGGAAGCACATCATCCTCCTGGGATTAGGGCTGAGCACCATCCTGAAGCCTGTTGTTGCAGATTGCCAAAGTGGGAGAGCAAGGCTTGTCTGAGTGGAATCGTAGCTCAATCTAGGAATGTTGTTCAATTTGTCAAGGTGGAAGTTCGGCATTTCGCTTGACTTTGCCTGGTGCTGGGCATATCTTCACGCCCATCACAGACAATCATTGCCGTTGCGGTGCGGAATTCAGATCGTATGAAACCAGCCGAAAAAATATGGAACCGAAGAAAACACGCGCACGACCGCGAGTGTGGCTGCTGCTGATTGCACTGGCCGTAATTCTCACCTTTGTCCTGCCGCAGCTTTTGGGCGAAGCGCCTGCCCGGCAGATTCCCTACAGTGAATTCAAAAGCCTGCTGCGCCAACAAAAGATCACCCGCTGTACCATCGGGCCGGAAAGCATCACCGGCTTCCAGCGCGCCGATTCAACCGCGGCGGCCGCCCCCGGCTTTCTGAAGAAACTCTTCACCCGGGAAGCAGCCCAGCCCGGCGAAATCGCCTTTGCCACTGTGCCGATCAACGATCCGGATTTGATCAAGGATCTCGAAGCTGCGGGCGTGGCCTATGCCGGCGCCGCGGGCGACTGGTGGCAGGACATGCTGCTTATGTTCGGCGCCACGCTGCTGTTTCTCATTCTCATCTTCTTTGTGATGAGCTTGCTCTCGCGCCGCTTCAATCCCCAACGCGGGTTGATGACGATCGGCGAGAACAAGGCCAAGATCTACGTCGAAGGCAATACCAAAGTCACTTTCAAAGACGTGGCCGGCATCGATGAAGCGGTCGAGGAGGTCCGTGAAGTCGTGGAGTTTTTGCGGCAGCCGGACAAGTTCATCGCGCTTGGCGGCCGCATTCCCAAGGGCGTGCTGCTGCTCGGGCCGCCGGGCACCGGCAAGACCCTGCTGGCGCGCGCGGTGGCGGGCGAGGCCGGCGTGCCGTTCTACCAGCTCAGCGGTTCGGAATTCGTCGAGATGTTCGTGGGCGTGGGCGCGGCGCGCGTGCGTGATCTCTTCAAGCAGGCGCAACGCCACAAAGCTGCCATCATCTTCATTGATGAGCTGGATGCCATCGGCAAGGCGCGCGGCGCCGGCCCGTTCAACAGCCATGATGAGCGCGAGCACACGCTCAATCAATTGCTGGTGGAGATGGACGGCTTCGATGCCAACAATCGCGTGATCATCATGGCCGCCACCAATCGCCCGGAGATTCTCGATCTGGCGTTGCTGCGGCCCGGCCGCTTTGACCGGCAGATCGTGGTGGATCGGCCCAGCCTCGCCGGCCGTGCCGCCATCCTGCGCGTGCACGGCAACAAAGTCCGGCTGGCCAAAGACGTGGATTTGCGCGTGATCGCCTCGCGCACGCCGGGATTCGTGGGCGCGGATCTCGCCAACGTTATCAACGAGGCGGCGCTGCTGGCGGCGCGCGCCAACAAACGCCAGATCGACATGCGCGATCTCGAAGAAGCCATTGACCGCGTCATTGCCGGTTTGGAGAAGAAAAGCCGCGTGCTCAACAAGCGCGAGAAGGAAATCGTGGCCTATCACGAGGCCGGCCATGCGCTGGTCGCCGCCAGCTTGGAGGGTGTCGATCCGGTGCATCGCGTCAGCATCATACCGCGCGGCGTGGCCTCGCTCGGCCATACGCTGCAGCTTCCCACCGAGGACCGCTATCTCATGACGCGCACGGAATTGTTGGGCCGGTTGAAGGTGTTGCTCGGCGGCCGGGTGGCGGAGGAAATCGTCTTCAAGGAAATTTCCACCGGCGCGCAAAACGATCTCGAGCGCGGCACTGCCATCGCGCGCAGCATGGTCATGGAATACGGCATGAGCGCCCGCCTGGGCCCGCTGTTCTATGGCAACGACAAGCGCAATCTCTTTCTCGGCGGCGAGGCGTTCGGCAAACCCTACAGCGAAAAGATCGCCAGCCAGATCGACGAGGAAGTGCGCAGCATCGTTGACAAGGCCTATCACGAAGTCGAGCGCCTGCTGTGGCGCAAACGCCAGCGCTTGGCGCGCCTCGCCATGCTGCTGCTCGAAAAGGAAATGGTGGAAGGCGAAGAGCTGCAGGAAGTGCTGCAGGGCAAGAACAAACCGGCTGCCGGTTCCCTGACTGCCGGTAATCAAGAGAACGGCAAACCGTCTGAATGATCACGCGCATGGTGGCCTTGAAACACGCTTGTTGCGCTGTCATCCAGTAGAAATCTTGTGAAGATAACCACAGCGCTTCCTGCAGCGGCTTGGCCGCTGCCTGCAAGCCTCAGGGTTTCCACTGTGCTCGAAATTCTTGAAGCCCCGGCTCAGCCGAGGTTGAAACATTTTGCGGAAGTAACCATGCACCGTGCAGCAACCCTCATCTGCCGTGCGCAGTGTGCCGGCTGAATGGCGGAGACTGACGACATGCCGACGCGATCGCACTCCAGCGGCAATTCCCGCGGAGCGCAACCCGGCGTCTTGCTGGCGCTGATGCTTGTGCTTGCCGCCTGTGCTGCTTCTCCTGCTGTTGCCTCTCCTCGCGAAGATCACCAGCGGCGCCCCGCAAGCCTGTCCGCGCCTTCCTTTTTGAATACCAACACTCTCTGGCCCGCGCTGCCTGCCGGCTTGCATCTGAATCTCGCCGGCGAAATGCGGTCGCGCTGGCGCGCACCGCTCTCCGGTTTGCAGGGCCGTTTGCTGCGCCTGGGCGTGATTCGCCTCGATGCCGGCGTGGCCGAGGGCGTGGTGCTGCAGGTTCGTGGCGCGGTGCTGCAGCAGCTTGCGATCGATACGCGCGCCTCGCAGCCCAGACCCGGCTTTCCCCACCGCGGTACCACCCGCGACGCCGGTGATTTTTCGGTGGCCACCATCGTGCGCCTGGCGCAAAACGCGGCGCACACCACGGCCTTCGGCCTGCGCGTGGAAACCCGCCTGCCCAATTCCACCCAAAAAAAAGGCATTGGCACCAACACCACGGATCTATTCCTCGCCGCCCTGCTTTCACAAAAATTCAGCCGGCTCACGCTGCTGGCCGAGATTGGTTTGGGGATTCTCACCGCGCCGCTGGAAACCGACGAACAGAACGACGTGCTCACCTACGGCCTGGCTGCGAGCCATGACATTTCCTCCCGTCTGCAAATCGCCGCGGAAATCAACGGCTATTTGACCACGCGCAACCTCATTCCAGCCGGCACCGAGGCCCGCGGCGTGCTGCGCGCGGGCGGCCGCTGGCGCAGCAGGCATTTCGAGGCGGAATTCTCCCTCAGCCGCGGCCTCACCGCAAACGAAGGCACCTGGGGAGGGATGGTGGGAGTCGGGCGGGGGGTGAGGTTGTGAGGGGCGAAATAGTGTGATGACGGCCATGCGTGAAGAGCCTTATTACGCCACTCTCTAAGAATGTTCACTTTGCTGAGGGTGATCCACCGACAACGCAGACGCACGCAGATGAAGACCTGAAGATGATCCGCGGATAACTGATGTACATCCATCTGTGTCATCTGTGCAATCTGCGGAGAGACAGATTATTTACCCACCTCCCCGGCGCGGCCGCCGTTCACCGGCAGTTTCCCTCCATTGGCCGATACCCGCGCAGCTTTCCGCGGCCGCCGGCGTATCTTAGGCCGTAACCAAAACCAATCGGGAGGCTGATCATGAGAAAAGAATCGACCTGGCAGTATACGCCGCATCTTATCCTCGGCGGGCTGCTGATTGCGCTGGGCGTGATCGTGCTGTTGGAAAATCTCGGCGTGATCTATTTGGGCTCGCTCTGGGAGCTGTGGCGGTGGTGGCCGCTGATTCTGGTGTTCCTGGGGCTGAGCAAATTCTTCGCGCCCGGCGATTTCCGCGAGCGCCGCAGCGGCTTCTGGCTGATGGTGATCGGTGTCTGGCTGTTGATTTCGTTCTTCCGGGTGTTTGGCTTGGGCTTCAGTGAGTCCTGGCCGCTGCTGCTGGTGGCTGCCGGCATCAGCGCGATCTGGCAGTCGACCTCCGGCGAGCGCACCCTGATGAAGCGTCAAGGAGAACAGATATGAACGAAGAGAAGCGGTTTCGCCTGACCCCACAGCTCGTGTTGGGGTTGGTGCTGATCTTGTTGGGCCTCGTTTTCGTGCTCGACAATCTCGGCATTATCTACCGGGGCGATTTTCTGCGCTTCTGGCCGGTGCTGTTGATCATCTTCGGCGCCTTCAAGTTCGCGCAGAGTGACGGCGCCGCCGGCCGCGCCGGCGGCTTGATCCTGGTGGCGCTCGGCGGCCTGCTGCTGCTGCGCAGCCTGGATTTGGTGTATTTCAGTTTCTGGGATTTCTTCTGGCCGGCACTGCTGATCGCGGCCGGCATCAGCATGATGATGCGCGCGTGGACGCGCCATCGCAGCCATGACGGCAACCTGGATTCCGATGACTACGTGCACGGCCTGGCCATCATGGGCGGCTTCGAGCGCACCAACAACTCCCAGAATTTTCAGGGCGGCGAGTTGACCGCGATTATGGGCGGCTGCAAGCTCGACCTGCGCCAAGCCGCGATGCGCGGCAACGAAGCCATCCTCGATATCTTCGCCTGGTGGGGCGGGGTCGAGATTCGCGTGCCGGAAAACTGGAGCGTGACCCTCAAGGGCCTGCCGATCATGGGCGGCTTCGCGGACAGCACGCTGCCGCCGAAGGCCGAGACCAGCAAGCGGCTGATCGTCAAGGGCATCGCGGTGATGGGCGGCGCCGAAATCAAGAATTGATTTTCCGCTTGAGAAGTGGCCGGCGCGTGTGTATGTTGCGGCCGTTGCCCTCATCCGGATTTCGAAGAGAGACGCTCGCGCATGCACCCGCTGCTCGCAGAAAAACGCTGGTTTGGACTTTACCTCGCGGCCTGGCTGCTGGCCGCCGCGCTGCTAGCCGCCTTGGTGAAATTCATGGGGAACCTGGCTTGGGAAGCGGCGCTTGCCCTCGCCCTGCCTCTGGCACTGCTTTATGCCTTCCTGTGCCTGCCGGCGTGGTACCTCTGTCGCGCCTTCCCGCTTTCGCGTACCGCGCCCAGCCGTTTGGTGACGGTGCATCTGCTCGCCGCTGCCGTGACCAGTGCCCTTTGGGTCACACTGGGAACGGCCTGGAGCGCACTGCTGGCGCGCTTCTCCTACTGGCTCAATGTAGAGGCCGAATACCTGCGCGTCATGCCGGTGTTTGCCGGCGTCGGCTTGCTGCTGTTCTGGCTGAGCGTCGTCGGCCATTATCTGGTCATTGCCTTCGAAGAAGCGCGGCTTACCGAGAAACAGGCGCTGGAGTTTCGCATTCACGCGCGCGAGGCCGAGCTGAAAGCGCTGCGCGCGCAGATCGATCCGCACTTTCTCTTCAACAGCCTGAATTCCATCAGCGCGCTCACCAGCGCGAATCCGGCCGCGGCGCGGCGCATGTGCCTGGGGCTGGCGGATTTTCTGCGCCAAACCCTGCAGCGCGGCGCGCAGAACCACATCTCGCTGGCGGAAGAACTGGAGCTGGCGCAAGCTTTTCTCGCGATCGAGCAGGTCCGCTTTGGCGCGCGTTTGCAGGTGAAGGAAACGATCGCGGCGGACAGCAAACCCTGCTTCGTGCCGCCGCTGGTGTTGCAGCCGCTGCTGGAAAATGCCATCAATCACGGCATTGCGCATTTGGTGGAGGGCGGCACCATCACGCTGGCGGCGCAGCGCAACGGTGGGCGCCTGCAGCTTGCCGTGGAAAATCCGTGTGACCCGGACCGGCCCCGCTCAACACGGCCGGGTATTGGCCTCGAAAATGTGAAGCAGCGGCTGCTGACTCTCTTCGGCACCGAGGCGAGAGTCGATATTCTCGAAAACGCCGGCCGCTTTCGCGTCGAATTGTCGCTGCCGGCGCTGACATGAGGTGCTAATTGGTGTTCGGCTGCGTTGGAAAACCTGCGTTAGCTTGCAAGCCAGTGAAGACTGAAGCCCTCGGACGGCACGGGGAAGAGCTTTGGTTAAAACCATTATGGGTAAAACCATTGTCAATGTCATCCTGCAAGGATTCTGCGTAGACTTGGGCACAGTGCCGAGTGATTCACAAAACCCTCCGGGATGACAAATCAAATGAGCTGCTCAAACGAATTGGAGTGACGGCACACTTGCCTGCCCATGACTGCGTGAAATTTGTGCCCACCCCGAAACCAGAATTGCCGTAAAGCGCATGCAGCCTGCTCCCTTCAAACTGGAACGCTACTTTGCCCGCCATGAATTCAGTGCGCAGTATTTGCTGAGCGCCTCTGACTGCGAAAGCCTGGCACTCTCCGAGCTGCTGGGCTTGGCCGACGAACGCAGCCTCGCACTTTGGCGGGAATTGAAACTCGGCTACACCGAATCCGCCGGCCATCCGCAGTTGCGCGAGGCGGTGGCGCGGCTGTATGAATCCGTCACCCCGGAACAGGTGATGATCGCCGCGCCCGAAGAACTGATCTTTCTCGCGATGAACACGTTGCTGCGGCCCGGCGATCATGTCATCACCATTTTCCCCGCCTATCAATCGCTTTACGAAATCGCGCGCAGCCTGGGCTGCGAGGTGACGCCATGGCTCTGCCAAGCCACCGCCAATGGCTGGGCGCTCGATCTCGATGAACTCGAGCGCTGCCGCACGGCCAAGACGCGCCTCCTGGTGGTGAATTTTCCCCACAATCCCACCGGTTACTTGCCCACGCCGGCTGAGCTCGAGGCGATCATTGCCTGGTCGCGGCGCCATGATCTCCATCTCTTCAGCGATGAGATGTATCGATTTTTGGAATATGATCCGGCGGCGCGGCTGCCGGCAGTCTGTGATCGCTATGAAAAAGGCATCAGCCTGGCGGGATTGTCGAAGAGTTTTGCGCTGGCGGGATTGCGCCTGGGCTGGCTGGCCACGCGCGAGGAAGCGCTGCTGCACGCCTGTCTCACGCTGAAAGATTACACCACCATCTGCAACAGCGCGCCCGGCGAGATTTTGGGATTGATGGCTCTGCACGCCCGCGATGGAATTTGGGCCCGCAATCTCGCCATCATTCGCGCGAACCGGCAGCATGCCGAATCATTCTGCCGTGTTCACGGTGATCGTTTGCGCTGGCTGGCGCCGGCCGCGGGCTCAGTCGCCTTCCCCGAGTGGCGCGGTGACGGCAGCAGCGATGAGTTCTGCCGCAAGCTGCTCGCTGCGAAAAGCGTGATGGCCGTACCCGCCAGCATTTTTGATTTTCCCAGCAATCATATCCGCCTGGGTTTGGGGCGGAAGAACTTTGCAGAAGCCTTGCAGCGCGTGGATGAATACTTGCGTGGAAACTGACCTTTCGGCCGCCGCGAAAATCGGCGTGGTGATCGTTGACGACGAAGAACTCGCCCGCGCCGTGGTGCGCGAGTATCTCGCCGCGGATCCGGAATTGCAGGTGCTGGCGGAATGCGCCAACGGCTTCGAGGCCGTGAAGGCGGTGGCCGAAACCAGCCCGGATTTGCTGTTGCTCGATGTGCAGATGCCCAAGCTCAGCGGCTTCGAAGTGCTGGAGTTGCTCGACCGCGAAGTGGCCGTCATCTTTGTGACCGCCTATGAAGAGTATGCCGTGCGCGCCTTCGAAGTGCATGCCGTGGACTATTTGCTGAAACCTTTCAGCGCCGAACGCCTGCATGCAGCCGTGGCGCGCGCCAAGCGCCGCATTGCACAGCATGAGCCGCTGCCGCGCGCGGAGTTGACCCGCGCCGCGCGCACGGCCGTGGCGCCGCTCGAGCGCATCCTGTTGCGCGACGGCAGCAAGGTGCTGGTGATTCCGGTGGCCAGGATCGACTATTTTGAAGCGCAGGATGATTATGTCGGCGTGCGGTCTGAGGGCAAGAGCCATCTCAAGCAAATGACGATCGGCGAGTTGGAAGCGGCGCTCGACAACCGGCGTTTCGTGCGCATCCATCGTTCCTACATTTTGAATGTCGACCGGCTGGACCGCCTCGAACTTTATGCCAAGGACAGCCGCGTCGCGATTCTGCGCGACGGCAGCCGCCTGCCGGTGAGCCGCGCCGGTTATGCCCGGCTCAAGGCTTTGTTGGGGTGAATGGCGGGCGAGGGTTCAGACCAGACACGGGCAGGCGTTCTGCATCACGAAATGCGCTAGGCAAGAGGGCAGCATGCTACTCGTTTCTGGCATCTCTGGGGTAAATTTGAAATTGTCAAGACACCGGCGCTTCTGCAACGGCTTGGCCGCTGCTTCAATCACCACCGCGCTTGAAGTTTTAGAAACCTCGGCTCAGCCGCGGTTGGAACACTTTCGCACAGACACGAATTGCCTGCCCTCGCTTTGAAAAGGGGAACGAGCGCTCAGCCGCATGCGGACGCGACGTTTGCGCCTGTCCGAAGAGTGCGGCGTCAAATCGCCTTGCTTGACAACTTCTCATAAAATCCCGCCAGCGCTTCCGCAAATCCCTCCCAACTGTTTTGCTGCCGGCGCTGCGCAATCGCGCGCGCCATGCGCGGCTGCATGTTTTCCTCAAAATACGCTCGAATCTTTTCCGCGAGGGCCTGCGGGTCGTGTGCGTGCAGGATCAAACCGGTTTCATTGTCCTGCACCATTTCGGCAAGCCCGCCGACGTCGGTGACGATCACCGGCAGATTGAAGTGAAAAGCGATTTGCACGATGCCGCTCTGGGTGGCGGATTTGTAGGGCAGCACGCAGACGTTGGCGGCGGAAAAGAACAGCGGCACTTCCGCGTCAGCGAGGTAGCGCACGAACAGTTTGATCTTGCCGGCGCTGCCGCTCTCGTCGATGAGGCGTTGATAGCGGCTGAAATCGCCGTACATCTCGCCGGCGATCACCACGCAATAGTCGTCGGGGAGAAATGCCGTGGCGCGGATGAGATGATCCAGGCCTTTGTAGTCGCGAATGAAGCCGAAAAAGAGAATGAGGTGCTGCGCTGGCGGCAAGCCCAGTTGCGCGCGCGCTTGTGCGGCGGCGATCGGCGGCCCGAAATGATCATAGATGGGATGCGCCTTCAGAAAATATTCGGCCGCGGGCTTCAGTCGCAGCAGATCCTGCTCCACCACCTTGCTCATCACCGCGAAGCCGTCGTAACGGTTCAAGAAGTAGCGAATGAGCTGCACGTCTCCCGGCCGGCGCTCATGCGGAATGAGATTGTCGAGAATGGCAATGGCTTGCGCGCCGTGCCGGCGCACGCGTTGCGCCACGCTTCCCAGGCTGGGTGCGAAAAACGGCATCCAGAATTTGGTGAGCAAAAGGTCGGGCCGGCAGGCGCGTATGATGGCGGCGGTTTTGAAATAAGAAAGCGGATTGATGCTGTCCAGCACGGCCTGCGCCGGCACGGGATCAACCTGATCTTCCGCGGTGACATACTGCGTGGCCCCGGGAAAAAGCAGGCCGGGATATTGGCGGGTGAAGGTGAAGGCATGCACCTCGTGCGTTTTTTCGAGCGCGCGATAGAGCGAGGCATTGAACTGCGCGATGCCGCCGCGCAGCGGATAGAAAGTCGAGAGAAAAGCGATTCTCATGGTGTGTGCCGGCTGCGCTCGACGATCGCCTGGAAAACAGTGGCGACCGGCAGATCCTGCATGCAATGCCGCGTGCGGCGGCAGGTGTTGCCGAAGTAGCAATCGCAACCCGTCTCCGGTTCCAGCAGCACGCCCAGGCCGTACAGCTCGAATTCGTGGGGATTGAAGATGTTGTTGAACAGCACCAGCGGCTTGCGCAGGCCGAGCGCGATGTGCATCATCATGGTCACCGCGGTGACGATGACGTGGCATTGGGCGGTGAGCGCGATGAATTGCGGCAGCGGAAACGTGCCGGGGTAGTACGCGCCGCTGCGGGCTTGCAAGCCGCGGTTTTGTTCGTCTTCCTCCGGGCCGCCGAGCAGCATGGGAAAACAGCCGGCCTGCCGCAGCTCGGCGATCAACGCCACCCAATAATCTTCCGGCCACTGCCGGGTGAGCCAGCGCTTGCCGCAGCCGGTGTTGAGGCCGATAATCTTGCGGCCCTGTGCCTGCTCGTGCAAGCTCTGCCATTGGCCGTCATAGCGCCGGTCGGCCTCCAAAACATAGGGCTCGCCCCGGAAGTCGAAGCCGCAGATCTCGAAAATCTCCTCCAGATAACTCTTGCGGTTCTGCTGGGAAATGCTGTCGAACGCGCCGGTGAGCAGCTTGGCCTTGGCGGCCTGATTCAAACCGGTGATTTGCCCATTGGCCAGGCCGAAGCCGAACTTGCGATCGGCATTCACATCGGTGAGCAACGCGCAGGCCTCGAGATCCTTGTCGAGATTCACCGCGATGTCGAATTTGAGATGCGAAAGCGCATAGAGCGCTTTGAAATCGAAGCGGTAGATTTTATCGACGGCAGCGGCCGGCAGGATTTCCGGCGTGTGCGTCAGCCAGGAAATGTGCGCGCCGGGATATTCTTCGTGAAAACGCTGCAGCAGCGGCGTGGTGCGGATGACGTCCCCGATCGCGCCGAGCTTGATGAGCAGGATGCGCATGCGCACCGGGTCGTATTCCTCGCAGGTGGGGCAGAGCCGGCCGCGCTGCTTGTTGGGCAGGCAGGGAATGTCGCCGCGAAAATGCCGGCAATCGAGTTTGAGATCGGAGAATTGCATGGGCCTCAGATTTTGCGAATGACGATCGAACCCCAGATGTCCGGCAGCTCGACGATCTTTTCCGGTTTGTCCTGCAGAAATTCGTTGACCGCGCGCGCGACCGCATGATTCGATTCCGGCGAGTTGTAATCATGCGCGAACAGGTAGCCGCCGGGAACCATGCGCGGATAAAAGAACTCTAGCCCGGCGCGGGTGGGCTGATAGAGATCGAGATCGAGCATGACAAAGGCGAACTTTTCCTGCTCCAGGCCGCGAACGGTCTCGGGAAAATAGCCCGGCCGGAAGACGACATGATGGGTGTCGCCGAGCGCGGCTTTCACGATTTCGATGCTGGTGTCACGAAAGCGCTGATCGGCGCCGCTCAAATCCTGCTCCGGAAAGCCGGCAAAGGTGTCGAACAAATACAAATCACGCTCCGGCGCCAACAGGTGCAACAGCGCGCTCAGCTCGCCGCGGTAGACGCCGACTTCCGCAAGACTGCCGGCGATTTGCTGGCGTTCGAGTGCAGTGACAGCATAGGCCACCGCGGCGTAGCGCACCGGATCGTCCGCACCGGTGAGGTAGTTTGCCGCCGCGCGCCCATAGGTCGGGAACTTCGGCAGCAGGCTGCGCCAGCCGCGGAAGCGGCGCACGATCTTGCGCGCAGCGCGATCCAAATGCCAACGCACGAGCAGCCTTTTGAGTTTTTCTTTCTGAGAGGTGGAAATCACGGCACCGGCCACCGGAGATGATGAATGTTTGTCCGCGAATCAGAGGATGTTGTGAGCTGGAGCCCTTGCGGCTTTCGACAAAAATGTTCCTGCAACGGCTTGGTTGTTGCATCACAAACTTCGGAGTTGCCCCGCTGCTCAACGATTGAGAGACCTCGACTCAGCCCAGGCTGAACCTCTCTCGCACATACGCTCATATGAAGCATGCAGAGATCGAGCGTATCCCGCGGCCGCGACGCCGGCCGCGTCAAAAGCTCGGCCACGCCAGGTTGGGCACGCGTTCATCATGCGCACTGGCGATTTGAAAGGCCATTTCCATGCTCTGCGAGTAATTCAAGCGCGGATCGCAATAAGTCCGGTAATTCGTCGCGAGATCAGCCTCGGCGATTTGCTCGGCGCCGCCCAGGCATTCGGTCACCGCCTCGCCGGTCAGCTCGAAATGCACTCCGCCGAGATGGCTGCCGCAACGCTGATGAATCGCGAAACACTGCGCCAGCTCCAGCAGAATATCGCGAAAATCGCGTGTTTTCATGCCGCCTGCGGTGATTCTGGTGTTGCCGTGCATGGGATCGCAACACCACAGCACCCGGCCGTTGCTTCGTTGCACCGCCCGCAGCAGCGGCGGCAGCAGATCACCAATGCGATCCTTCCCCAGCCGGGTGATCACCGTGAGCCGGCCCCATTCGTTTTTGGGATTGAGCACGCGGATCAGCTCGACCAGCTCGTCGGGCGCGCAGGTCGGGCCGACCTTCAAGCCGAGGGGATTGGCCAGGCCGCGGAAGTATTCCACGTGCGCGCCGTGCAACTGGCGCGTGCGGTCGCCAATCCACAACGTGTGCGCGCCCAGATTGTAGTAGCGCTTGCGCTCTTTCACGTAATGCGTCAAAGCTTCTTCATAGGGCAACAACAGGCCCTCGTGCGAAGTGAAGAAATCGACGCGGCCCAAGACTTCCGCTTTCACGCCGCCCAGCGCCTCCATGAATTGCACGCCGTCGAGGATGCGTTTCACCAGGCGACGGTAGTCGCGGCGGCGATCGCTTTTGGAAATGAACTCGAGATCCCAGTGATCGGGGTAATGCAGGTCCGCGAAGCCGCCTTCGATCAGGGCGCGAATATAATTGATGGTGGTGGCGGAATGATAATAGCATTGCAACAGGCGTTCAGGATCGGGGATGCGCGTGCGCGCGTCCGGCTCGAAGGAGTTGATGCTGTCGCCGCGAAAGACCGGCAGCTTCTGGCCGCGCACGTTTTCGTATTCCGCCGAGCGCGGCTTGGCGTATTGCCCGGCGATACGGCCGATGCGCACGATCGGCTTGCGCAGGCCGTAGATCAGCACCAAACTCATCTGCAGCAGGATTTTCAGTTTGTTGGCGATGGCGCGGCTGCTGAAATCCTGAAAGCGCTCGGCGCAGTCGCCGCCTTGCAGCAGAAAGCGCTTGCCCTGCGCGGCCTCGCGCAGCAGGCGCTTGAGGTGATCGACTTCACCGGGAAAAACCAGTGAGGGATAGAAGCGAAGCTGCGTCAGCACGCGTTCCAGATGCGCGGCATCGGGATAGGTGGGTTGCTGGGTGATGGGTTTGTTGCGCCAGCTCCTGGGGGTCCAAGTCGTCATGGCTGGGTTATGGTTTCTGCCTGGCAAGTCATTGGCGTTTTTGTTTCGCATAATAGTCATGGCAGGCGGAGAATGTCAAGCAGGTTTCTTGCTGGAAGGCGCCCGGGCGCCGGCAGCTTCCGGCAGGTGTATCGGAAGAGGAATACTGCGGGGCTTGACTTGATTGGGCGGCGAAGCGTTTGCACAGCCGGCCTCGCTCACTCGAACAGCAATTTGCCGTCCTGCATGATCGTGCGGCTGTCGATCGAGATCGTGGGTTCGGAGATCAGGCCGCGCGCCACGATTTCGGTCGTCTTCAATGGGCCCAGGCGCCGGCCGAAGCCGAGGTGAATGGTGCCCAGGATTTTCTCATCCTCCAACTCAGATTGCCCGGAGCGCGCGTGCTCGTTCATGCCGAAGCCGATTTCGAGCACGGTGCGGGCGGTGCCGGTTTTGATCTTGGCGCCGCCGGCTTCCAGCAATTCCGCGCCGCTCAGGCGCAAGCGGCGGCGCAGGGCCACGGCCTCCCGGCCGCCGCGAATCAGTTTGATCTTGCCGTCCACGACTTTCATCGCGATGCCGGCCGCGCTGGCGGCGCGTTCTCCCGCCACGCCGTTGAGCACGATTTCACCGTTCACGGTGTTGCCCGCCGGCATGATGTAGGCGCGGCCGGTCGGCATGCTGGTACAGGGAAAATCACCGTTGAGCGGCGCCGCTTCCATGACGCCGCGATGCTGATGAATCGACATTTCGAGCGCTGTGCCGGATTTGCTGGTGAGCGTGATGGTTTTGCCGATGGTCAGAATGTCCGCGATTTTACGGCAGCGCTCCCGCAAGCGGCGCAAGTCGGTTTTGGCGCAGCGCTGCACCGCCTCCTCTTCCATCGGCGGGCAGATCAAAACCTGGCTGCGCGTCTGCTGCCGCAGCCAGTTGATGCTGGGCGTATCCAAATTCGGCGCCAACACCAGCACACGATCGGCAGTGTTGATGAGACTGCGCGAGAGCGCCGAATGCAGCGTGTGCCGTCCGGAATTGCCGGGCAATTCCAGCAGGAAAACCTCAACCTTGGCCTTTTCCGCCACCTTGCGAAAAATGCCGGTGACCGGCGCCTGCTCGCGGCCGGCGACCAACAACAGCGAATGCTTGGGCAGCAGTTCGAGATAATCGAACAACGCGAGCTGCGCCGTTTTCTCCAGTCGATTCATTTACACCAGAAGGTTGCCCGTGTCCATGATCATGCGGCCGTCGACATACACCGTCGGCCGCAGCACCAGGCCGTCGAGATGGCTCGACACACCCACCGTGCCGCCCATCGATTTGTTGTCGCCGAGCGCAAGATGAACCGTACCCATGACTTTTTCATCTTCGAGGATCAGGCCGGTGATCTGCGCCCGATCGTTGGTGCCGATGCCAAGCTCGGCGAGATTGCGGCCGGCCGGCCCGACCGCATCGACCAGTTGATTGAGCTTGTCGGCCTCCTGCCCGCCGGTGATTTCCACCGCGTTGCCGTTGCGCACCAGAATGTGAATGGGCTGTTGCAGCTTGCCGATGCCCGCGACCGCGGCCTCGAAGACGATCTTGCCCTCGGCGGTGCCTTCCAGCGGCGCAAAGAAAGTCTCGCCCGCCGGCAGGTTGCCGGAAGTGCCGGGTTGATGATACAGTCCGGTGTCAGGCTTGGGATAGCGATCGCCGCGCCGCATGGTGATGTCGGTGCCGGCGGGGCTGGTGACACGGATGAGATCGCCGCGCTGCAATTCCTCGGAGAGCTTGCGGCTGCGTGCCGCGATGGTTTGATAATCCGCGCTCAGACAACGGATCATCATGTCTTCGGTAATGCCGGGCAGCGTGGCGATGCGCGCCCCGCGTTCGCAGGCTTGACGCCGGGATTCGGTGTGCGTGACGGATTTGGTGGTCGGGCACAGCACCACGGCGCTAGCTGCCATGAGCGCGGCGATCGGGGCGGGCGGCTCTTCACCGTTGCGCGAGCGGGGAATGATTTCCGCCAGCATGGCCTCGGCGCCTGCTTCCTTGGCCGCCAGCCACAGCGCCTGGCCGATGTTGCGTTTGTTTTCATCGGTGATGACCGTCACCGTCTCACCCGGTTGCACATTCATGCACACTTTGACGGCGGTGCGCGCGGCCGCGAGCAGTTGCTCGTCCAGCGGCGCCGGCGCCACAGCTTTGGCCGGTGTCCGGCGGGCTGCCGGTTTCCTGGCGGCCGCTTTGGCTGCGGCTTTCTTCACGACTTTCTTGCGGGCGGTGGGAGCAGCCTTTTTTGCAGTCTTGCGAGTCGGCATGACAACCTCACATTTCGGTAATCAAATCATGACGTGCCTGCCTGCGAATGGGCGAGGCAAGAGGCTTGGTTAAAAGAAGCGCCAGCGGGCGCCGCAACAGCGTGGGAACGGCTCACGGTTGCATGAAAATATGCGCAAACACTTTGGCATCGTCAAGCAGGTTTTCGAGCAGGCAGTATTCGTCCGGGCTGTGGGCCGTGTCATCCATCGTTGACCACACCGCTGCCGGGATGCCGGCGCGCCGGAAGAATCCCGCCACCGTGCCGCCGCCGATGCCCATCGGTTTGGGCCGCAGCCGGCGCAAGTCGCGCACCGCCGCGGCGATGGCTTTGACCACCGGCGCTTCGCTGGAGGTGGGCGGCGCCGCCTGTTCGCCCTGCTGGGAGCTGACGCTGATCTTGACGCGAAACTTCTTCTCGACTTCCTTGACCATGGCGCGCACGGTAGTCATCACCTCGGACACTTTGTATTCCGGCAACAGGCGGCAATCGAAATACATCACATCTTCACCGGGAATGGTGTTGATGTTGGGCACATTCGCCTCGCGCTTGGTGGGCTCGAAGGTTGAAAACGGCGGGGCGAACATCGCGTTGCGTTTGCGGAAACGGCGGTAGAGCGAGTCCAGCCGATACGCCAGGTAGCTCGCGGCCTTGTGCGCATTGCGGCCCTTCTCCGGCTCCGAGCCGTGGCATTGCTTGCCGACGGTTTGAAAACGCAACCAGAGAATGCTCTTCTCGGCGACTTCGATCATCGCGCCCTTGTCGTCGCCGGCATCGGGAATGATCATGAGATCATGCGCTTCAAACAGGCGGCGGTGCTGCTGCAACAGATACTGCGCACCGTAGACGCTGCCGGTTTCCTCATCGGCGACGAACAGCAGCGCTACGTCATACGCCGGCAGGAGCGACAAGTCGCGCAGTGCTTTCACGGCGAACACCGCAGACACCAACCCCTGCTGATTGTCTTCCGCGCCGCGGCCGATCAGTTTGCGCCGGCCTTTGGCGTCGGTCTCGACACGCAAGGTCCAGGGATCGCCCGTCCATTTCGAAAGATCACCGGGTGGCACCACATCGAGGTGCGCCATGATCCAGATTGTGCGGCGAGCGGAAGCGCCTTTGCAGCGGGCCACGAAGTTGGGACGATAACCGCAGGGCACGCGCGCGTCCGGTGCATTCAACCATTGCATCGCATCGGGTCGCAAGGCGTGCGTCAGCCAGTTGTGGAGAAAATCGGCCTTGGTTTTTTCGCCCTCGCCGCCATTCTCGGGGGAGAGCGCGGGAATGCGGGTAAGCTGCCGCTGCAACTCGATCGCTTCCTCGTGATACTGGTCGAGGCGGTCGAGCAGGTGCGTCAAGGGAGCATTGAACTTGGGGTTCATGGGAGGTGTGGGGAGAGTATGGTTGAATTCTAAAGGACCGCACGCGGCGGAGTTGATTGCTGGCTGATTCTGTCAAGTGGGTGGGCGCCGTGAGAAGCCGCGAGCCGGTGCATGACCTCGCCCGGCCAACTGGCTTCGCCGCATCGGGGTGTCTCCTCCGGACTCCGGGGCAGCATGTGCCGTACAGAACGGCCATGAAAATATCTTCGAGGGTCTACAAAGTCAAGCGAAAAATCCGGATGATCATCGTTGCTTGGAGTTTTCTGTTGGCATTTCATCAAAATGTTGCTATATTCGCGCCAAAACCAAGCGGTTTATGAATTTATGGCAGAATATCACCCTCGGAAGATACTTCCCGGCAGACTCGATCGTTCACCGGCTTGATCCACGCGCCAAGCTGCTCGCAACTATTGGCATCATGTTCACGATCATGCTGACGGAATCCTGGCCGGCACTGCTGCTGTGGACGGCTCTCCTCGGCGCGGCCATGCTCAGCACGCGCATTCCGTTTCGCATCTTTGTGAGGAATCTCCGTGCTTTCCTCTGGCTGTTCGGAATTACCATTCTCCTGCACGCACTGACCAGTTCCACAGCCCCTGAGGTTGCGAGGTGGGGTTTTGCTTTTTCCTGGAGCGGCGTGTTGATGGGAGTGAAATATGCCCTGCGGCTCGGCCTGCTGGTGATCGCCGCGGCGATCTTGTCGAACACGACCATTCCGACTGACCTGACCGACGGCCTGGAGCGGCTGCTGCGGCCGTTGCAGCGGCTCAAGTTTCCAGTGCACGAACTGGCGTTGATGACCACCATGGCGTTGCGCTTCGCGCCGACGATCGTGGAAGAAGCGCAGCGCATCCAGCGGGCGCAGATTTCGCGCGGCGCTCGTTTCGAGGGCAGCTTGCTGCAACGCGTGCAAGCGCTCGTTCCCATGCTGGTGCCGCTGTTTGTCTCCACCTTCAACCGCGCGGATGAGCTGGCGGTGGCGATGGAAGCGCGCTGCTATCAAGGCGGCGAGGGCCGCGTGAGTTATCGCGAGCTGGCGTGGCGCCGGCGTGACTGGGCGACGCTCGGCGTGGTGGCGGGCATGAGCCTGCTGGCGTTCCACCTTTCTCGATGATGGCATGCCGAATATCAAGCTGATTCTGGAATACGACGGCAGTAATTTTTGCGGCTGGCAATATCAACCCAAGCGGCGCACGGTGCAAAGCGAGGTGCAGCGCGCCCTCAAAATTCTGCTGAAAGAGGAGGTCGGGCTGCACGTCGCCGGCCGCACCGACGCCGGGGTGCATGCCCTCAACCAAGTCGCGAATTTCCGCACGTCGGTTGCAGTGGAGCCGCAGCGCCTGCCGCGCAAGCTCAACGGCATCCTGCCGCGTGATGTCGTGGTCAAGCAGGCGGAGTTCGTGCCGGAGGCGTTTCACGCCCGCTATGATGCCGTGAGCCGGCAGTATCTCTATGTGCTCAGCCGCCATCCGGTGGCCGTCGGCCGGGGGTATGCGTATTTCTGCAAGTTTCCGCTTGCAGTGGAAGCGATGCAGGCCGCGGCGCAACACCTGTTGGGCGAACACAATTTTCGCGCCTTTTGCGCCAGCAACACCGAAGATCCGCACTATCTCAGCCGCGTCGAGATGGTGCAATGGGAAGACAGCGGCGAGAAAATTCTCGTGCGGCTGCGCGCCAACCGGTTTTTGCGCAGCATGGTGCGCATCATCATCGGTACGCTGATCGAGGTTGGCCGCGGCGCCCTGCCTGCGGAGGAGGTGGCAGCGATCCTGGCAAATCAAAAGCGCGTGCATGCCGGCGCCACCGCGCCGCCGCACGGCTTGTTTCTGGAACGGGTCTACTATCCGGCCACGGCCACGGTGTTGCCGCCGGAGGAGGCGGCAGCGCTTGAACGCCTGCGCGAGGAAGCGCAGCCAGCGGCGCTGGCTGAAGATTTGAACTGAGGACGCACGCGCGGTTGCGTTCGCGGGAATGCGGTTCGTTTTGACCGGTGCGCACGCGTCACACCAAACCCTGGCGCGCGGCCGATCGCGGAGCGCGACGTCACGTTGCAACACCACCAGCATATTCTCACCCTCACCTTGGAGTTCGACATGAAGCTTTTTCTCGACACCGCCAATCTTGGCGAAATCAAAAAGATCGCGGCGATGGGCCTGCTCGACGGCGTTACCACCAATCCCACGCTGATTTCAAAAGAAAAGGGAGAATTCAAGCAGATTCTGCGCAACATCTGCGAAGTCGTGCCGGGCCCGGTGAACGCGGAAGTCGTTTCGCTGGAGGCTGACGGCATGGTCAAAGAAGGCCGCGAGCTTGCCAAAATCCACAAGAACATCGTGGTCAAAATTCCGATGACGCGCGAAGGGCTGGTGGCAGTGCGGCGGCTGTCGAGTGAGAAGATTCCCACCAACGTCACGTTGATTTTCAGCCCGAACCAGGCTCTGCTCGCCGCCAAAGCCGGCGCTTCCTATGTCAGCCCGTTCCTGGGCCGGCTCGACGACATCTCGCACGTGGGCATGGATCTCGTGCGCACCATCGTCGAGGTTTATGAAAACTATGAATTCGAGACCGAAGTGCTGGCCGCGAGTCTGCGCAATCCGGTTCATGTGGTCGAGGCCGCGCTCGCGGGCGCGGATATCGCCACGTTGCCGGCGAAAGTCTTTGACCAGCTCTTCGATCACCCGCTCACCGACATCGGCCTGAAGCGGTTCCTGGAAGACTGGGAAAAGGTCAAGCAAGGTCAGGTTTGATTCTTCGCGGCAGGTTTGAAATCAGGTCTGCCGCCTACAGGCACGCTGATGATCGCACGCTATACTTTGCCCGAAATGGGCCGGATTTGGAGCGAGGACAACAAGCTCGCGGTTTGGCTGCAGGTCGAAATCCTCGCCTGTGAAGCGCAAGCCGAACTGGGCGCGGTGCCGGCCGCGGCCGTGGCCAACCTCAAAGCCAAAGCCGGGTTTTCTCCCAGCCGCGTGTTGGAGATCGAAAACACCGTCAAGCACGACGTGATTGCCTTTCTCACCAACGTCGCGGAAACCGTGGGGCCGGACAGCCGCTACCTCCATCTCGGCATGACCTCCTCTGATCTGTTGGATACCGCCCTGGCCGTGCAACTGAAGCAGGCGGGCGAGCTGCTGCTGCGCCGGCTGGAGGCTTTGCAGGCGGCCATTCGCGACCAGGCGGTGGCGCACAAGCACACCATCTGCATCGGCCGTTCACACGGCGTGCACGCCGAGCCGACCACCTTCGGCTTGAAACTGGCAGTGTGGTATGATGAAATCGGCCGCCAGCGCCAGCGTTTGCAGCAGGCCGTGCAGAACGTGGCAGTCGGCAAAATCTCCGGCGCGGTCGGCACCTATGCGCATCTCGATCCGCGCGTCGAAGCGTATGTGTGTGAGCAGCTCGGGTTGCGGCCGGCGGCGATTTCCACGCAAATCGTGCAGCGCGATGGGCATGCGGAATTTCTCAACACCCTGGCGTTGCTCGGCGCCTCGCTGGAGAAATTCGCCACTGAGATCCGCAGCCTGCAGCGCACGGAAATTCTGGAAGCCGAAGAGCCGTTTACCGCTGGCCAGAAAGGCTCCTCGGCGATGCCGCACAAGCGCAACCCGATAACCTGCGAGCGCATCGTGGGCCTGGCGCGGCTGTTGCGCGGCCATGCGCTCGCCGGCATGGAGAACATTGCGCTGTGGCATGAGCGTGACATTTCGCACAGCTCGGTGGAGCGCGTCGTCCTGCCGGACAGCACGATCGTGCTGGATTACATGCTGGTGCAATTCACCAAAGTGGTCGCAGACCTGCAAATCTATCCGGAAAACATGCGACGCAACCTCGAGCGCACCCAGGGCCTGATTCATTCCCAACAGGTGCTGCTCGCGCTCACGCGCAAAGGCATGGCCCGCGAGGAGGCCTATCGCGTGGTGCAGGAGCATGCCATGGCGATTTGGAATGTCGCGTTGGGTGCCGCCACGCCGGCGGCGGGATTTCAGGAACGGCTGCTGGCCGATGCACTGGTGCGGCGTTATCTTTCGGAAAAGGAAATCGCGCAGTGTTTTGAATTGGAACACAATTTTCGGCATCTCGATGCGATCTTTGCTCGCCTCGGGCTGCCGTAATCATAAAGTCACTACGTGAGGAGTGTGGATGAGTAACGCGAAGAAGAAGAGGAAACTGTTTGAGGGCAAGACCAAGGCATTGTTCGAAACCGACAATCCCGAGCAACTCATCCTGGCTTTCAAGGACGAGGCCGGTGAGGCCGCCGGCGTCGTTGAGCACAAGGGCGAAATCAACAGCCAAATCTCGGCGCTGCTCTTTCGCTATCTGGAAGGTTACCACGTTGCTACGCACTTCCTGGCCGAGGCTGGCAGAGATGCGATTTTGGTGCGCCAGCTCAACATGATCGCCCTGGCGGTCGTGACTCACTGCGTGGCGAGCGGGGCGACGGCCCGGCGGTTGGGGGTTAAGGAAGGCACGGTGCTGCAGCCGCCGGTGGTGGAATATTTCCTGAAGGACGAAAGCGCCAAGAAGACTCCACTTGATCGCAAGGATTTGCTGTCGCTCGGTCTGCTTTCATCGGAGGAGTTGCAGCAGCTTGTTCGTCTGACCGCCAAAGCTGTGGCGCTGCTCAGCAGTTACTTTGAGCGCCGCGGCCTGGTGCTGGCCGCGTGCCGGCTGGAATTCGGCCGCTACAAGAACCGCCTCGTGCTGGGTGACGAGCTGTCGCTGGCTTCCTTCCATCTGCGCGACCGCACGACCGGCGAGAATTATGATCTCTTGGAGGCGCGCCAGGAGATGGCGGCGCTGCGCAGAATATACGGCATACTCAGTCAACGCATTTTGACCAGACGCGAAAGAACGGCGGTGTAACGTGCATCGAGAAGGTTTGACGATTGTTCTGGCTTTGGCAATAACAGCCTTGCTTCTGACTCTCATTTATCGTACACTCGGCGGTGGTTTCATCGTCCGCGGCCTGAGCGTGCTGTGCTGGGCGACAACGGCGATGGCGGTCTTTTTCTTCCGCGACCCCGAGCGCGTGATTCCGAACGGCAAGGGCGAGGTGGTTTCACCCGCCGATGGCACAGTCATTGGCATCGACGAGGTGGAGGAGCCGCTGTTCCTGCAGGGGCGGGCGCGGCGGGTCAGCATCTTCCTGTCGGTATTCAACGTGCATGTCAATCGGGTGCCGGTGGAAGGCACGGTGAAGCTGGTGCAGTATCACCGCGGCCGTTTTCACGTCGCTTCGCTGCCCCAGGCTTCCAGCGAGAATGAGCAGTCAGTGATCGGCGTTGAGTCCCCGTGGGGCAGGGTGTTGTTCAAGCAGATTGCCGGGCTGATCGCGCGGCGCATCGTGTACGACGTGCGCGAAGGTTTGGAGGTGCGGCGCGGCGAGCGCTTCGGCATAATCAAATTCGGTTCACGGATGGAAGTTTATCTCCCTCTCGACACAGAAATCAAAGTCCGCCTCAATGAAAAGGTGCGGGCCGGGGAGAGCATCATCGGAGAATTCAAAAATGCTGCGTAAACAAGCATTGGCGCCGAACCTCATGACCCTGATCAACCTGCTGCTCGGCTTTCTGGCCATCGTATTTGCCGCCAACGGCAAATACGTGACCAGCGGGTGGCTCACCATCATCGCGGCGGTCTGCGATGTCTTGGACGGCAAGATCGCTCGCGCGCTGCACACCTCCTCCGATTTCGGCATCGAGTTTGACTCGCTTGCCGATGTGGTCTCCTTCGGCGTGGCACCGGCCTTCTTGATTTACCGCGCCCAGCTCAGTGAGCTGGGCTTGCTGGGGGTCATGGTTTGCTTTCTGCCTTTGGCCGCCGGCGCCATTCGCCTGGCCCGTTTCAACACCACCGCGTCCCTGCTGGACAAGCACAATTTCGTGGGCATGCCGATTCCCGCCGGCGCCAGTTTGATCAGCTCCTATGTCATCTTCAGCCACCAGCTCTGGGGCACCGTGCAATTCTCCGGCCTCACCATCACCCTGATCCTGATCGGATCGACGCTGATGGTCTCCACCATCGAATTCGATGCGCTGCCCAAGTTCTCTTTGCGCCGCGGCCGGCAAAACACCTTGAAACTCGTGCTGCTGGTGGTAGCCGTGTCCGCCTTTCTGCTCTTCCCCGCGCAAGCTTTGTTTCCCCTGGCCCTCGCCTACATTCTGATGCAGGTCGCGCGCGCCTTGCGCAACAGCTTCCGCGATGAAGAAGAAGAAGAAGCCTTGCCGGACGTTTCCATCAGTAAACGCTGAACCAATTCGCAGGCCCCTTCGCCGTGAAAGCTCTGATTCATATCACCCTCAAAGAGGGCATTCTCGACCCACAGGGCAAAACCATCCACCATGCGCTGCAGACGCTGGGATTCACCGCCATGGCCGAAGTCCGCACCGGCAAATTGATCGAAATTTCGCTCGCCGGCCTCGATCACGGCGGCGCGGCGGCGGTGGTGGAAGAAGCCTGCCGGAAACTGCTGGCCAATCCCGTCATGGAAAATTACAGCTACTCGATCGTTGAGTGATTGCCCATGCGCTTTGGCGTTGTCGTCTTCCCCGGCTCGAATTGCGATCATGACTGTTATCATGTCCTGAAGCATGTGCTGCGCCAGGAAACACGCTTCATCTGGCACAAGGAACGCGATCTCACCGGCCTGGAGGCGGTGATTCTGCCGGGCGGCTTTTCCTACGGCGATTACCTCCGCACCGGCGCCATCGCGCGTTTCTCGCCGGTGATGGAGGAAGTGATTGCCTTTGCCCGCGCCGGCGGGATTGTGGTCGGCATTTGCAACGGTTTTCAAATTCTCTGCGAAGCCGGACTGCTGCCCGGCGCCTTGCTGCGCAATGCCCACCTGCGTTTCGTTTCGAGAAACGTTTATGTGCGCTCGGAGAATGCTGCCAGCCGCTTCACCCGCCCGCCCGTACCGGCCGTGCTGAGAATGCCGGTGGCGCACGGCGACGGCAACTACTTCGCGGATGCGGAAACGCTGGCGCGCCTGGAACAACGCCGTCAGATTCTGTTTCGCTACTGCACCGCTGCCGGCCAAGTCACGCCGGCAGCCAATCCCAACGGCTCAGCCGCGGGAATTGCCGGCCTCATGAATGCAGCCGGCAATGTCATGGGCATGATGCCGCATCCCGAGCGTGCCGCGGAAGCGGTATTCGGCTCGACTGCCGGCGCCGCCATCTTCGCAGCGCTCATCGCCGCGCACGCCGCCTGAGCGCCGCGGCGACCGCGCGCGAGTCATCCACGAAAAAGGAGTGCCTGTGCCCACACGTCGAAAAGCTGGCTTCATCGTTTTCATGGTGTTGCTGGGGGGCGCGATCGGCACATTGTTGGGGAAATTGATCGGCCTGTTGATGCCGGCAGGCGTGGCCCGGGAATTTTTCCTGGCGGACGGCACCTGGGCGGTGGGTCCGCTCACGCTTGATGCCGCCGTGGTGAAATTGACACTCGGCGTCAGTTTCGATATCAACGTCATCGGGTTGATCGGGATCGGCGTGGCGGTTTATCTGCTGCGCTGGGTGTTCAACTGAGCTGTATTGGCCTGCCAATCCGCAGGGAGAAAGTTTATGTTCGGCCAAATCGGAATGAGCGAGTTGCTCGTCATCCTCGTCGTCGTGCTGCTGGTCTTCGGCCCGAAGAAACTGCCGGAATTGGCCCGCGGCCTCAGCCGGGGGATCAATGAGTTCCGCCGCGCCGCCGACGAGGTCAAGCAGGAATTGAATCTCAACCTCGAACGGGAGACGCGCTATCCGCGCGAGAGCGAGCGCAAATCTCCCCCCAAAGAGTCTTGACACGCAAGCCATCGATGTTGTTGACCTGTTAGGAGGTGTGCCATGCCTGGCCCCCAAGAGTTAATCGTCATCCTGATCATCGTTCTGGTGCTGTTTGGCGCGAAAAAGCTGCCGGAGCTAGCACGCGGCCTCGGCCAGGGCATTCGGGAATTCAAGAAGGCGGCAAGCAGTTCCGATGAGCAGGACAAGATCGAGCCGCCCAAGCAGCAATCGCAAGCGAACCAACCCAATTGATCGCATCCCCCGGCGGGGCCGATCATCCTGTGCGCTGTAACACGCGGCCGGGCCGTTCCAGTCGGGCCCACGGCCTTTTCCCCCTTTTTTCGTTGCAGTAATCGTTTACCATGACCCAAACCTCCAGCATTCGCCTGCTGCAAGAAAAACTGCGCCGCAGAGAACAAACCTGCGCGGCCCTGGTGGAAGAACATCTTGCCCGTCTCGCGGCGGCGACTTCGCTGAACGCTTTCCTCACGGTGTTGGAGGAGCGGGCGCGCCGCCGGGCGCAGCAGATCGATGCCCGTCTGCAGCAGGGTAAAGCCGGCAAACTCGCCGGCTGTCTGGTCGCGGTCAAGGACATTCTCGCGATCAAGGGCGAGCGCCTCACCTGCGGCTCGCGCGTGCTGGCGAATTTCGTTTCTCCCTACGATGCCACGGTAATCGAGCGCCTGGAACAGGCCGATGCCATCATCATCGGCAAGACCAACATGGACGAGTTCGCCATGGGAAGCTCGAATGAAAACTCGGCGTTCGGGCCGGTCAAGAATCCCGTCAATCCGGCGCACGTGCCCGGCGGTTCTTCCGGCGGCTCGGCGGCCGCGGTGGCGGCGGGTCTGGTGCATGCGGCGCTCGGTTCCGACACCGGCGGTTCCATTCGCCAGCCCGCGGCATTCTCCGGCGTGGTGGGTTTGAAGCCGACCTACGGCCGCGTTTCACGTTGGGGATTGGCAGCCTTCGCCTCTTCACTCGATCAAGCCGGCCCGCTTGCCACCTGCGTGGAGGACGCGGCCCGGTTGCTCGAAGTCATTGCCGGCGTCGATGCGCGCGATTCCACTTCCGCGCCGGTGCCGGTGCCGGAATACAGCACTCTGCTCGACGGCTCGGTTCGCGGAAAAACCATCGGCTTGCCGGTCGAATATCTCAGCCACGACGTGCAACCGGAAATCGCTGCCGCTGTCAGCCGCGCCAAACAACGGCTGGCGGCAGGCGGCGCGGTGCTCAAAGAGGTTTCCCTGCCGCATACGAAATATGCGATCGCCACCTACTATGTCATCTGCACGGCGGAGGCTTCTTCCAACCTCGGCCGCTATGACGGCGCCCGTTACGGCCAGCGCGCGCGCGAGTCTGCCTCACTGGAAGAACTTTACGTCAACAGCCGCAGCCAGGGCTTCGGCGCGGAAGTGAAGCGCCGCATCATGCTCGGCACGTACGTGCTGTCCTCGGGTTACTACGAGGCCTACTATCGCCGCGCCATGAAAGTGCGCACCCTCATCCGCCAGGATTTCGAGCAAGCCTTTCAACAGTGCGACGCTTTGCTCATGCCCACCACCCCCACCACTGCTTTTCGGCTCGGTGAAAAGGTGGATGATCCCCTCACCATGTATCTTTCCGACATTTTCACGGTTTCCATGAACCTCGCCGGTGTGCCGAGCATTTCGCTGCCGGCCGGTAAAGACAACGCCGGCTTGCCCATCGGCCTGCAACTGGCCGCCCCGGCCTTTGCAGAAGCCACGCTGTTTCGCCTCGCGCATTATCTGGAACATACCGGTATCAACGAGCCATCCTGATGCGAGATATCATTCCTGAATTGCTGCGCTGGCACAGCCAGGGCATTCCGGCTGCCATCGCGACCGTCATCAAAACCTGGGGCTCGGCCCCGCGGCCGGCGGGCAGCCGCATGGCCATTGCCGCCAACGGTGAATTCACCGGCTCGGTGAGCGGCGGCTGCGTCGAAGCGGCCGTGATCGCCGAAGCGCAGCAGGTCATCAAAACCGGAATTCCGCGACGGCTGGAGTTCGGCGTTGCCGACGAAACGGCCTGGAGCGTCGGCCTCACCTGTGGCGGAAAACTCGAAATCTTTGTCGAGCCGTTGCATGGATAAAGCCTTGCTCGAAACCTGCCAAAATCGTCTCGCTGCCGGTGAAGTGTTGGTGCTCGTCACGGTCACGCGCGGCGAGGCTGCGCTGCTCGGACGGCATGCGCTCCTCACCCGCAGCGGCGAATGCCAGGGTTCGCTCACGGATCCGGAGGTGATTGCCTTTGTGCGGCAGGTGGCGCTGCCGTTCTTCGAGCGGGAAAACTGCGAGTTGGTGCGATTCCGTGATCTCGAGCTTTTTCTGGAAACGTGCATGCCGCCGCCCAAGCTGATCATCGTCGGCGCGGTTCATATCGCCGTGCCGCTGGTGCACCTCGCGCACACCCTGGACTTTCGCGTGATTCTGGTCGATCCGCGCGGCCAATTTGCCACGGCGGAACGGTTTCCCCATGTCGATCAAATCGTGCGCGGCTGGCCGGAACCGGCGCTGACCGAAATCGGCATTGACGCCAACACCTGCGTCGTGGTTTTGACCCATGATCCCAAACTCGATGATCCTGCCGTCATCACCGCCCTGCGTTATCAACCCGCCTATCTCGGCGTGCTGGGCAGCCGCAAGACCCGCGAAAAGCGCTTTCGCCGGTTGCGGGAAGCGGGCGTGCCGGAAGAACAGCTCAGCCGCGTGCATGCGCCCATTGGTTTGAACCTCGGCGCGGCCACGCCCGCTGAGATTGCGGTCAGCATCATGGCGGAGATCATTGCGCGGCGCCGGCTTGCCCCGGCGGCAGAAGCAACGGCGCCATGAACGTTTCCGCCCTGGTGCTTGCTGCCGGTATATCCCAGCGCATGCCGGGCAGTAACAAACTGCTCCTGCCGCTCCGCGGCAAAACCATTGTCGCACACACGGTCGATCACTTGCTGGCCGCCGAAATTGCCGAAGTGCTGGTGGTGGTCGGACATCAGGCGGAGCTGGTGCAGGGCGCGTTGTCCGGCCGCGCGGTGAATTTCGTTTTCAATCCGGACTATGCCGGCGGACTGTCGACCGCGATCGTTGCCGGTGTGCGGGCGGCTTCCACAGCCGCGCAGGCCTTTTTGATTTCGCTGGCCGATGTTCCGCTGGTCACGGCCGCGGAAGTGAATCTCTTGCTGCAGTCATTTACTCGCCGCCGGGATTGTTCCATCGCAGTGCCGGTTCATGCCGGCCGCCGCGGCCATCCCGTGGTATTCGATCGCGTGCATGAACGCGAATTGCTGGCGCTCACCGGCGATGCCGGCGGCAGGACGATCTTGGCCGCCCATTCGCAAGCCGTGCTCGAGGTCGAAATGCCGGTGGATCATATCTTGTGTGATGTTGATACGCCGGCAGCCTACGAGCTTGTTTGTCTGCGCTGGGCGGAAATCGGGCGAGGGTGACAGTGCATTAGTTCTTGGTTGCCGTGAAAAGTACTTCCGCTAGCGCTGTCATTCTGCAAGAATTCCGTGAAGACCTGGGCGCCGTGCCGCTTTCTCTGCAAGATTCCTACTGAATGACAGGTCAAAGGGGCCAGCCAGGCAGATGAGAGTAACACCACACCAGCCCCGGGCATCACCCATCAGTCTGCAATTCACTCAGTTGGGCATGAATCGGCCGCGCGCAGCGGCGAAAGAACTTTCCAGAAAGGACCGGCGATGGAGGCCAAAGTCACCAAAACGCGCCAATACCGTGCGGCGATGAACGAAAAGATTCTGAACAGCGGCTTCAATGATTACAAGAAGTTTTTCGCGCTCGACAACAAGGCTTATCTGGCCGGCGCGCTGTCCGCCAAGCACAAGGAGATGATGGGGCTGGTGGCCAGCATGGTGTTGCGCTGCAACGATTGCATCTTCTACCATCTCGACCGCTGCGTGAGCGAAGGCGCCACGCGCGCAGAGATGCATGAAGCCATGAACATTGCCTTGATTGTGGGCGGCTCGATCGTCATTCCCCATCTGCGCTATGCCTTTGAGATGCTCGAGCAGCTTTACGCGGAGACGGAATCCCGCTAGATGTCTGGCGCTTCAAATCAGAACAAGATTCTGAAAGATTCTTGGCCACTACAGCATTTTTCAAATGCGTGTGTAGGTTCGTAGTCCTGCCCCCTCGTGGGGCCGCTGTTGCAACCGCGAATCCATTGGCTGCAACAGCCGCCCACAAGGGTCGGCGACTACAAACCTTTTTATGCAATTGAAAACGGCTGTGAGATACGAAGGCACGAAAAAGCAGAAGTCATGACATCAAGCTTTTTGGGGTGGCTTGGTGGTGTCTCAAACTAGTGCTTTGTTACTTTGATTTGCATAAGCGATTCCGAGTGTCATTCAAAAAGAATCTTGTGACGTACTTGGCGCCGTGCTCAAATCTTCACAGGATCCCTGCCGGATGACATTCATGGTGGCTATACAGATCAAGGCAACAGGCCACTCGTCGGGTTCAATGCTGCTCGCAGGGCTTTGAATTTCAGCTTGTCTGAAATCTGGCATAGTCTGCTGCGCCTGGTTGCGCGCGCCTTTTCTCGCTGTTTCATTCATGATTCGATTACCAGACTTGCAGGAGTGTGTGCATGTCGTCCACCAATCCCGTGGTCATTTCCGTCACTGATCTGCACAAATCCTTCCATCACAATCAGGTGTTGCGGGGCGTCGATTTGCAGGTGGAAGCCCGCGAGCTGACCGTGCTCATCGGGCCTTCCGGTTGCGGCAAATCGACCTTTCTGCGCTGCTTGAATTGCCTGGAAGTGATGGATCAAGGCCGCATCACCATTGGCGGCATAACGCTCGAGCGCCGGCACAAGTCGCAAGCGCTGAGCAATGACTTTCACGCCAAGACGCGCACGCTGCGCACCAACGTCGGCATGGTGTTTCAGAGCTTCAATCTCTTTCCCCATCTCACCACGCTGGAAAACGTCATGCGGCCGCCGATGGTGGTGAAGGGCCTTACGGAGGCCACCGCCAAAGCCCGCGCCCTGGACTTGCTCGGCAAAGTCGGGCTGGCCTCGCATGCGAACCACTATCCCTCCCAACTCTCCGGCGGGCAACAGCAGCGCGCTGCCATCGCCCGCGCGCTCGCCATGGAGCCGCAGGTGATGCTGTACGATGAGCCGACCTCCGCGCTCGATCCCGGTCTGGTCGATGAAGTGCTGAACGTGATGAAGCAGCTCGACGAGGAGGGCATGACGCAAATCGTGGTCACGCACGAAATGCGCTTCGCCCGCGATGTCGCCGACAAGGTGGTTTACTTCGAAGGCGGCAACATCGTCGAAAGCGGGCCGCCCAGCCGGATCTTTTCTGCGCCCGGCGACGAACGCACACGCAAGTTTTTGCGAAAGTACTTGTGAGCACCGACGCCGGCTGCCGTGATAATGCTGTCTGCGTTTCGCCGGCAATCATCCAACGAAATCCCTCTCTCAGCCGACGCCAACAACACCGACTCATGAACAAGACCCCGGTTTTCCTGCTCAATATTCTGCTCTGTCTGCTCAACCTGGTTGCGCCGCGGCTGCTGCCGGCCCAAACCCCGGCCAATCCGCCGTTGCGCTGGGGCGCGGATGCGGAAGGCGGCGCGCCCTTCATCTTTCCCGACCGCGAGGATCCCAGCCGCATGCTGGGATTCGAAGTGGATCTGGTCGCCGCGCTGGCCGCGCAATTGCAGCGCGAACCGGTGTTCGTGCAAAACCAGTGGGACGGCCTGGTGCCCGGCTTGCGCATCGACAACTATGACATTGTTGTCAACGGCCTGGAGATCACACCGGACCGCGAGCAGGAGATCAATTTCTCCATGCCCTACTACGTCACCTTCGAGCAATTGACGGTGCGCAAGGACACCTATGATCTCAACAGCCTGCAAGATTGCAGCGGCAGGATCGTCGGCACCTTGAAGGCCTCGCTGGCCGAGCGCATCCTGCAGTCCCATCCCGGCATCGAGATTCGTTCCTACGACGGCCAGATCACCGCGTATGAAGATCTCGCCCTGGGCCGCCTCGATGCCGTGCTGATGGACCATCCCATTGCGCTGTACTACGGCGCCACCAATCCCAAACTGAAACTCGTCGGCGATCCCATCGGCGAGATGAAATACGGCATTGGCCTGCGCAAAGAAGACACCGCGCTGCTGCATGAAATCAATCGCGCCCTGGAAGAATTGACCGCCAACGGCACCTTGCGCGCAATTTATCAGCGCTGGAACTTGTGGACGCCGCGGCTGGCAGCGTTCTTCAACGATCGCCAAGCTTCCAACGTGCAGCCCGAGGCCTGGCAGGCCTTCCTGCGCACCAACCGCCTGGAACGCACCTGGCAGGACAAGCTGGAGCAGTATCGCGTCAAATACCTGCCCCTGCTGCTCAAAGCGGCGATGGTCACCATCGGGCTTTCGCTCTCCTCCATGATTCTGGCGATCCTGTTCGGCCTGCTGCTCTCGTTGCTGCGGCTTTATGCGATGCAGCCGTTTTCATTCCTCGCAACGTTCTACATCGAAGCAGTGCGCGGCACGCCGCTGCTGGTGCAGTTGCTGTTCATCTACTACGCGCTGCCCCAGCTCATCGGCGTCAAGCTTTCGCCGGTGGTGGCGGCGGTCGCCGGCCTGGCGCTGAACTACGCCGCCTATGAAGCCGAAAACTATCGCGCCGGCATCCTCTCGATTCCCCGCAGCCAGATGGAGGCCGCGCTCGCCCTGGGCATGACGCGCTGGCAGGCGCTGCGCCACGTCATCATTCCCCAGGCATTGCGCTTGGTGATTCCGCCGGTGACCAATGATTTCATTTCTCTCATCAA
Organism: bacterium; assembly: GCA_023150945.1. NCBI lineage: Bacteria > bacterium. Next base: position 127,338 of record JAKLJX010000012.1, read on the forward strand.
AGACTCTTCGGTGGTTTCCGTCATCGCCATGGTCGAGTTGACCCGCGAATACCAGCGCCTGGCAGGCATCGACTTCGACTACCTCGGCCTGGGCGTGGTGGTGGCGGTGATGTACTTTCTCATCGGCCTGCCGTTCGTGCGTCTGGCAGGCTGGGCCGAACGGAAATTCTCGCTGGACAAACGCGCCACCGCGCCGGCCGCCAACCCGTGAGCAACACTTGACCGCCGCACTCTCCCACACGATACTGCCATGACGAAACGCATTCTTGTCTGTGCCGCGTTTTTCACCTGCTGCGCACTGGCGCCGCTTCTTGCCCAACCAGTTTGGGAGTACCGGCTGCGGCTGGAAGATCCACAGGCGCATTTGCTGCAGATCGAGCTGACCGCGCCGGCCGCAGCGCCGCCTCAGGATTTCAGCCTGCCGGCTTGGGCGCCGGGATCTTATCAGATCGCGAACTACGCCAAATTTGTGCAGGACTTTGCCGCCGTCGATGCCGCCGGCCGGCCGCTGCCTTTCACCAAAATCGACAAGCAGACCTGGCGCGTCACGACCGCAAGTGGCAGCGGAAAAACCACGATTCGCTATCGTGTCTTTGCCAATATTCTCGGCGACACCGAAAGCGAGTTCAACGAGGAACACGCGCAGGTGTTTGGTCCGCAAGTTTTCATGTATGCCGTCAATCAGCCGGCGCGGCCGGTGCGCCTGCGCGTCGAGCAATTGCGCGGCTGGCGCATCGCCACCGGCTTGAGCGCGGTGAATGACTCCACCTTTCAGGCGCGCGATTATGATGAATTCATCGACGCGCCCCTGGAAATCGGGAATTTTCTGGAAGCGCGTTTCACCTTAGCGGGAGCGCAATTCCGGCTGGCGGTGCACGGCGAAGAGGACAGTGCGCGGGTTCACGCTTTCGCGCGGCAACTGGCGAAGATCGTCGCGGAGCAAATGCGGATGATGGGCGGGCCGCCGTTTCAGGAGTATGTCTTCATCTGGCACGTTGATGCCCGCGCGCAATATTACGGTCTCGAACATCTCAACTCGACCAGCATCGGCATGCCGCATCGCCTGGGCGATTTGCGCAGCGCCGACGAGGTGTCGTTCAGTTACTCCGGTTTGCATCGGCAGGACATCGATCTCGAATTCGCCGCGCATGAGTTCTTTCACTTGTGGAACGTCAAGCGCATCCGCCCGCGTGAGCTGGGACCGTTTGATTACGCGCGCGAAGTCCACACCACCGGTTTGTGGATTGCCGAAGGCTGGACCGATTACTACGGCTATCTCACCCTCTTGCGCACCGGTCTCTGGTCACGCTGGAAATGGTTGCGGCTGTATGCGAATTTGCTGAGCGAATATCGTCTGAGCAGCGGCTGGCGGTTTCGCAGCGCTGATCAAGCCAGCCTCGACACCTGGCTGTGGGCTTATGGCAACGGTGAGCAGGGCAATCTTGGCCAGACTTATTTTTCATATTATTCTCACGGCAATTTGCTGGCCTTGTGCATGGACCTGCGCATTCGCAGCGCAAGCCGTGGCGAACGCAGCCTCGATGACGTCATGCGCGTCATGCTCGCGCGCTTCGGCCATCCCCAGCCGGGATTCACCCGCGCACAGTTCTGGCAATGCCTCGCGGAGGTGACGGCGCTGGATTGGCGCGCTTTCCGGCGCGATTACGTTGAAGGCACGCACGAGCTGCCTGTGGGTGACTATTTGAAGCTGGCGGGAATCAAGATCGACACGGTTTCAAATCTCGACGCGCCCTACCTGGGCGTAAGCGTGCGGGAGCAGGACAAGCAAGCCGTGGTGGCGGCAGTGGGATATCGCTCCAGCGCCGCCCAAGCCGGCCTGGAAGTGGGCGATCGCTGGCTGGCGCTCGATGACCAAACCGTTACGGCCGAAAACTGGCAAAGCCTGCTCGCGCGCAAGGCCATTGGCGCGAAAGTGGTATTGCTGGTTTCCCGGCGTGGCAACATTCGCCGGCTGGAGGCAGTGTTGCAGAGCCAGCCGCCGGTGTCTTATGAACTAAACGTTGTGGAGGAAGAAGACCCGGCTGCGACTGCCGTGCGGGAGGCATGGTGGCGGCCTTATGTTGCAGGGGAAGATTGAAGATGAATGCGCAACACCGCCGAATGCCGACAAAAAAGCCCCATTTCCCGCGGCGCGTGCTGTTGACACGAGCAGAATCGCGAGAAACGGGGCAACCTTGTCATGCGCAGTTGGCGCGCGGAATGAGCCGGCGATCCGTTACTTCAGGAGCAACATGGTTCTGGCTTTGACAACCTCACCGGCTTTCAAACGATATGTGTAAACGCCGCTGGCCAGCCGCGTGCCGCGATCATCCGTGCCATTCCAGCGCACGGCATGAGTGCCCGCGGGCAGGGAAGTTGAAACCAGCGTCCGGATTCTTTCACCCTTCAAGTTGTAAATCTCCAGCTCTGCAAAAGCCGGCCGTTCCATCCGGAATGAAATCGTGGTTTCCGGGTTGAAGGGATTGGGAAAGTTTTGCGCCAGCTCGAAACTCGCCGGCTGGCTGCTGTTGCCGGAGTTTTCCGCCACCGCGGTGGTCAAGGAGGCCAGGCGGCCGAAATAGGAAGCATTGGTGAAATTGGGATTGGTTTCACCATCCTGGCTGGTGGCCTGCGCGACAAAGAAATTGCCGCGCGAAACCCAGGAGTAATCGATGCTGACCGTGGTATCGGCCAGGAACAGCGTTCCACCGAAGTAAGTGAGACTGATGGTTTGCGAGTTGGCGCGAATGCGCAGGCAATCAAAGTCACCGACCGGCAGCCGCACCCGGCCCCAGGCATCGACACTGTTGTTGGTCGTCGAGCGGATGATGGTCCCGAAGGAGGCTGGATCGCCGATGGTGTCGGATTCCACTGCGTTCCAACTGGTGCCCAACTGCAACGGCAGGGGAGCAATGTCGCTGCTGCCCATGACGTCGGCGATGGCAGTGTCCGGCGTCACGAATCCCGAGCCCAGTGTCTGCAGGTTCGCCGCGGCCACTTGCAGATACAGATAGTACTCGACGCCCGGCTCTGAGGGCATGGTGGTTTTTTGCGCCAGATTGGCTTGAGGATATTGACCGGCAAACGGCGTTGCCTGCGGCGACACGAATTGATTGATGACTCTGTCCGCCTGCAACACGATATTGCGAAAATCCCACGTTTGATTCGCGCCGGCCGCGCCGACGTTGACGATCACGCTGCCCGTGGTGTCATAATCGAATGCCTGCGACTTGCCGATCAGCCCCAGCAGATCGCTCGACGTGATGGTGATCTGTGCCGAGGCCAGCGAGGTCGTCAGCAGAACTGCGGACAGCGTAAGCAAAGTGTGTCGTAATCCTGTTTTCATCCTGTTCTCCGAGAATGTGATGAGACTGCAAGTGGCGCCGCACACCGGCGCTGCAACTGCCGGTATCATACGCAGGCCTTTGGAAAAAAGTTGAGTTGGAAGGTCAAATATCGCCTGGTCAAATGCAAAATAGATCATTTGATCTATGTCACGCCGGATTCGTTCCGGTTTGTGCTCCCTTTTTGCGTCCGCCGCGATTGCTGGCGCTGCTTTGGTGAACAGCCATGTCGAGAAAAAAACTGCGCCGGTTTGCCGAGCTGGCCACTTTTCCCAATGTCTTTTATCATCCGCTTGACCTGAAAGGGCGATGGCACGAGCGCTGTTTCAAGAACGAGCATGCCATCACCCTCGAGCTCGCTTGCGGCAAGGGCGAGTACACCATTGCGCTCGCCCGCCGTTTCCCGGAGAGGAATTTCATCGGCGTGGATGCCAAGGGCGCGCGCTTGTGGACCGGCGCGAAGATCGCGCTGCAGGAAAATCTGGCGAATGCGGCCTTTCTGCGCGGGCATATCGAGAATCTCACGGAGTTCTTCGCCCCGCAGGAAGTGAACGAGATTTGGATCACCTTTCCCGATCCCCATACTGAAAACACCAAAGCCAAAAAGCGCCTGACCGCGCCGCGTTTTCTGCAGAAGTACCGCGCGCTGCTGCCGCCCTTCGGCCGGATTCATCTCAAAACCGATGATCCCGGCCTGTTTGCCTTCACGCTGAAAACCGTGCCGGCGGAAAGCGGCCTCATCCTCACGGCGATTCCCGACGTCTATCAACATACCAGCGATGACGAGCTCCTGCGCATTCAAACGACCTATGAGCGCCGCCATCTCGCTGCCGGCAGAACCATCAAATACGCGTGTTTCCAACTGGCGCCGCTTCCTCAACCCGAGAAAATCCGCAATGAACTGCTGCACACTTGAAAGTACCAACAAATTCTTCAACACCCAGGCCGGCAGCATGTTGCGGCGCTTCAAGCGGCGCGGGCTGCGGGTGGAACAAAGGCTGCTGGTCCAAGGCATTCGACGCAGCGGTCTGACGCCTTCCGACATTCTCGAGATCGGTTGCGGTGTGGGCGCGCTGCATCTGACCTTGCTGCAAGACGGCGCCGCCGCCGCCACCGGCATTGACATTTCGGAGAAAATGATTGCCGCGGCGCGCCAGCTCGCGGCGGAGTTGAGGCTGCATCAGCGCACCCGCTATCAACAAGGGGATTTCCTCGACCTGCAGGAAAGCCTGGCTGCGGCGGATATCACGATTCTCGACAAGGTGATTTGTTGCTACCCTGAAGCGCAGCCGCTCATTGCCGCTGCGGCGGCCAAGACACGCCAGTTGTTTGCGGTGAGCTATCCGCGCCCAAGCCGTTTCGCCAAGCTGGCCTTTCGCTTGCTCCTCGTCGGATTGAAACTGTTGCGCATCAAATTCCATCCCTACTATCACCCGCCCGGACAAATCGAAGAGTTGATCCGCGCGCAAGGTTTTGAAAAGGAGTTTGACGAGCGAACGCTGATTTGGGCGGTGCAAGTCTATCATCGCCGCGTTTGAAGCCGCGGTGAAAGCCGTATCTACTGCAGGAGTTTCTGCGGCGCTCACACACGCTGTTCGAAAGGATCGTTCATGAAAGCCATACGCATTCACCAACTGGGCGGCGCGGACGTGCTGCAACTCGAAGAGATTCCCGTCCCCGAACCGGCCGCCACCGAAGTGCTGATTCAAGTTGCCGCCAGTGGCGTCAATTTTATCGATGTGTATTACCGCACCGGCCTTTACAATGTGACGTTGCCCTTCACGCCCGGCAATGAAGCGGCGGGTGTGGTGGTGGCTGCCGGCGAAAAAGTCACAGACCTGCAACCCGGTCAGCGCGTGGCTTTCGCCATGACCCTGGGCGGCTACGCGGAATACGTTGTCGTGCCGGCGTGGCGCGTGGTGGCGTTGCCGGAGGCCCTGGCATTCGAGGTGGGCGCCGCAGTCATGTTGCAGGGTATGACCGCGCATTACTTGACGCACACGGTCTATCCGCTCAAAGCGGGCGACACTTGCCTCGTGCATGCGGCTGCGGGCGGCATTGGCTTGCTGTTGGTGCAAATGGCGGCGCAGCGCGGCGCACGGGTCATTGGCACGGTTTCGACGGAGGCAAAGGCCGCGCTCGCGCGCGCCGCCGGCGCCGCTGAAGTCATTCTCTACACGCAGCAGGATTTTGAGCAGGAAGTGAAGCACTTGACGGCGGGCAGGGGCGTCGAGGTGGTGTATGATGCCGTGGGCAGGACAACCTGGGAAAAAAGCATGAACTGCTTGCGGCCGCGCGGTTATCTCGTTTTCTTCGGACAAGCCAGCGGCGCCGTGCCGCCGATTGATCCGCTAGCGTTGAGCGCCAGAGGCTCGCTGTTCATGACGCGCGCCACGCTCACGCACTACACCGCCACGCGCGAGGAATTGTTGTGGCGGGCGAATGATGTCCTCAATGCCGTCATGCAGGGCAAGTTGACTGTGCGCATTCATCGCATCTTGCCGCTGGCAGAAGCGCGGCGGGCGCATGAGTTGTTGGAAAGCCGCCAAACCACTGGCAAGCTGCTCCTGCAGCCCTGAGTTTGGCGCGGATTCGGGGCCGTGCTGTGGCTTGATTCAAAAGATGCCGGACCATGCCACCGCCGCACCGGTGGCCAGCAACAACGTCCCACCGATCAGCCAGCCGGTCCAGCGCTTTTGCTCGACGCCGGCGTGCCAGCGTTCCGCCAGCGGCACGTTGCCCAGCCAGGCATTCAGCCGCGCTTGCACGACCGGGAGTGGGATGCCTTCCCCGGGAGCGCTGCCGCGCGCCAATGCAATGCCGACTACGCGGCCGGCAGCGTCAACTACCGGTCCGCCTGACTGGCCTTCGGGCACGGCAAAGCTCAGCACGAGCAGATCATCATCGCTGCGCACGATGCGGCCGCGATTCTGTGAGATGAACGGCGTTTGCGGGAATCCCAGCACGCTGATGTTGTCGCCCGGCGCCAGCGCTGCGCCGGGATGAAACAACAGCGTCGGCGAGAGGGCAAGAGTCTTTGCACGCACCGCCAGCAAGGCCAGCTCCGGCGTGCGCCACTTTTCGAGAATCAGCTTCGCCGAAACCGCCTCCGGGCGATTGTCGAGTTGAATCGCAAGCTCATTTTCGAGGCCGGCAATGACTTCGTTGGCGGTTAGGATAATGGCCAGCCCTTTCTGCGTTTTGCCGACTACCAATCCGCTGCCGTAGCGCTGGCCGTTGCCGGCGATGACTTTCACCACTGACGGTTGCGCGCGGCGATAAATGCTTTCCGGAATTTTGGCGATGGTGGTTTCGAGTAATTGCGCCCGGCCGGTTGCGCTGCCGGCCAGCGCGCTCAACAGCAGCAAGCGGCAGGCGAGCATTCGCGGCCTGAGGCGTGCGGCAAAACCGCACCTCTGAAAAGAATGAGTGTTCATGGGGCATCCCAGCGCTTTGCGTTAAGCGGGAAATGGGGCAGAGGAGTGAGGATTGCCTCCAAAGGGCTTTGTTTGGTGCCGGCAATATGTCATTGCCTGCCGCGAAAGTCAAGCGCATTCTGGTTGCGTGCGCTGGTTCCCCCGCTGCCGCATGACTTCATAACGGCATGTCATGGTGCCGGCATTTCCCCGGCGCAGGTCCAAACCGAAGGCGTGGAAAAGTGTCACGCAGAAGAACATTCACAGGGAGATTCATTACGCCCGCTTGGTGATGAGACAAAGGAGCATAACAATGAGAACATGGAAGGTTCTGCTGTTGGTTTCGGCAGTGATCGCCTCTGCCTGTCTGAAGCCGCTGCAAAAGGAAGTCAGCAATTCGCCGCCAGCCGGCGCGGGCAGCAGCTCGTCCGAGGAGAACATTGCGCCCGAACCAATTGGCGGCCTGGCGCTGTTGCAATCAGCGGTAAATCAACCGGAGGAAGTGCGCAAGGAGAATCGCGCGGGAACGGCAGTGGTGGCGGCGACCATCAGCAGTAATGGCCGCGTTGTGGAAACGCGCATCGTCAAAAGCTCAGGGTCCGCGGCGATGGATGCTGAGGCTATGCTGGCGGTGGCGCGCGCCTCCTGGAGGCCCGGCCGCCGCAATGGCGTGCCGGTCACCGCTACTGTCGAAGTCACTCTCAATTTCGGCCCGGGCTATTGATGCCTTTGCCCGCCGTTTCGGTTTCGCCGGCAGAACAGACAGCACCTTGCCGCAGGTGTTTTCGCTGGCGATTCTGTGGTCCTTAGTTTATTTAGACGGAATTGTTGCCTCAGAAGCGAAAGAACCCTTCCCTCGGAGGGAGGCAACCCAACTGATGCAGTCTTTGTTTGTCTGTTGGGTTGTTTCTACCTGTTGGCGACTTCCGCGTTGCGATGAAAGGGAATCGTTTGAATTCTGACGAGGATTTCGTTGCGGAACGGCAGGATGAAGTGTTTGTGAGGGAAATCTTGTGAGGAACTTGGCGAGGTGCTCAGATCTTCACCGGGACTGCTGGCTGACAGAAGGGTAGTCTTTGAAGTTGCCGATTCACCGCATCACTTTGCCGCCATCGATAACGATGGTCTGGCCGGTGATGAAGCCCGCCAATTCGGAGGCCAGAAAGAGAATCGTGCCGGCCACTTCTTCCGGCTTGCCCCAGCGGCCCATGGGCGCCTCCTGCGCCAGAGTCTCGCGCTGCGCCGGGCTGAGTTTTTCATACCAGCCGCTGGCAATGTTGCCGGGTGCAACGGCATTGGCGCGAATGCCGTATTTGCCGTATTCCAGCGCCAGATCGTGCATCAATCCCAGCACCGCCGCTTTGGCTTCGGTGTAGGGCGTGCCGCGATAGCCCACCAGCGCCGGCGTGGAGCTGACAAAGATCAACACGCCGCGCTGCTGCGCCACCATCAGCTTGAGGGCCTCCCGGCTGCAATAGCGCGCGCCGTCCAGGTCCACCGCGCGCACGCGTTGAAACCATTGTTCGCTCTCACGCTCGCCCATTTTGTGCAACGGCGTGTGCCACAATTCCTCCACCAGGGGATAACCGGCATTGCAAACCAGCACCTCCAGCCGGCCGTTGCTCCATTCCCGCAAACGCGCGAACATTTCGCCGACCGCCTGCGCCTCCGCGACATCGGCGGGCAGCGCCAGAGTCGCGACGCCATGGCGCGCCGCCAATTCACCGGCGACCGCCTGCGCTTCCACCGCCGAGCGGCTGTTGATGGCAACGCGGGCGCCACACTGCGCAAACATGCTGGCTGTGAGGCGGCCGGTGCCGCGCGTTCCGCCCGTAACCAGCACCACGGCCTCGCGCAAGCCCGGCAGGTGCAAATGCTCGAATGGTGAAAAAAGCGCGTTCATGGCGCCCCTCGGTTTGGCAGAGTTGGCAAAGCCGCCGGCGAAAATCGAGCTGAGCGGCGAATGGTTCAGATCAGCTTCTTGATCGCCGCCATGGCCTTGTCATAGTCGGGATGCTGCCCGATCTCGGGAACGTACTCGACATGCTGCACGATGCCGTTCCGGTCAATCACGAAGATCGCGCGGGACAGCACGCGAACTTCCTTGACCAGCGTGCCGTAGGCCAGGCCAAAACTGGTGTCGAGATGATCCGCGTAGGTTTTGACATTCTGCACGCCGGCGTTGCCGCACCAGATCGCCTGCGAGCACGGCAAATCCGTGCTAATGGTGAAAAACTGTGCGGCCTCGCCCAACTTGCCTGCCTCCTGGCTGAACCGCCGAATTTCTGCATCGCACACGCCGGTGTTGACCGACAAAATGGAGGATATCAAGGTGGGCTTGCCGCCCAGAGTTTCAAAACGAACCGTCTTCCAATCATTGCCCATCACAGTAAAAGCCGGCGCCCGGTCACCGACTTTGATTTCCGCACCCACCAAAGTGAGAGACTTGCCTGCGAGAGTCACTGCGCCCTTGCGTTCCGTCGCCATGTTTGCTCCATTGTTCAAATTGAAATGCACCTTCAGATGAAATACAATAATGGCGGCAATATAGAACTCCAGGCTTGCGAAAGCAAGGCTTGATTGCGGCTGCGGGTGGCTCAGGTGCGTGATTTGTTCAGATCCCGCCAGTCGAGAAATTGCCCGCGCGCCAGCGGCTGGCAAGTCGGGCAAAAAAAAGCATCATGTCCCAGCACGCCGGCACGCCGGATTTTGCTGCCGCACTTGGGGCAGGGCTGATCTTTGCGATTGCGCACCTGCATATGCTCGCGTACTTTCACTTCCAGCGCGGGCTGGGCGGCCGCCACCGCATGAATGCCCCATTGCATGACCGCGCGAATGCTGTGATACAGCCGCGTGATCTCCTCGTCACGCAATTGCGGGCACAAGGTCTTGGGATGGATGCCGGCGTGAAACAGAATCTCATCCGCGTAGGCGTTGCCGATGCAGCTCACGATCTTTTGATCCATGAGCAGCACGCGCACCTGCTTGCGGTTGCGCTTCACTTGCTGATGAAAGTACGCCGGCGAAAACGCCTCCGACAGGAGATCCGGCCCCTGGTCTGGAAAGCGCGGAATTTGCTGATAAGCCCCGGCCGCCGTCAAGTAGATCTTGCCCATCTTCTTGTCATCGAGGTAATGCAGGCGGCAGTGGCTCGGTTCACAAGCCAGGGTGAGAGCGCAGCTTGCCGCCGGTTTGGTATCGTCGCAGCACCATTGCAGCCGGCCGGCGAGCATGGGATGCAGGATTAATTCCTTTTCTCCTGACAGGCGGAAGACCAGGAACGGCCCGTGGCGCCGCACCGCCGTGCAAGTGCAGCCGGTGAGCGTCTCGGCAAAATCCGCGGGGAGCAGCATGCGTACCACCACCGGCTCGTGAATGTCGACGGCGGTGAAATGTTGGCCGACAAGCAACGGCTGCAGGCGTTCTTCCAAATAGACGAGATCAGGCAACTCGGGCATGCTTTTTCTCCACGGTGGGAAATGGGTAGGGCGAGAGGCCAGGCCGAGGAAGCAAGGCAACAGCCCACTCCTCTGGTTGCGCGGTGCAGCATTGGCGGGCATGAAACGGCGATTGCATAATTCCGGTTTTCTGCTATCTTTTTGCTGTAAGCAGCCGCTGGAGCACGGAGTTGCCCGGCGACGATTTGATTCACGAGAATGGCCGCGCGGCAAGATTCTTTCGACGTGCGGCATATACGCTTGCGAATATAGCGCGAAGCCGTTTGGGGCGCAAGCGTGAATTCCTCACTTCAACCCAGCGGGAGCCAAAATGACAAGACTCGGCAGAAGAGTGGGCGTGTTGGTGAGCCTGTGCTGCACACTCGCCACCGTGGCGGTGGCGCAAAGCGATTCCACGGCACTGCAGCCGACCACGGACAACGGGGAATGGTTCATTTTGAAAAAGGAGGATCTCGCTGGCGGCACGCATCACACCCGGCATGCCGAGATTTTCGGAAAGTACGTCACCGGCTACAATGCCTGGGTGTTGCAGGCCATCGACAAAGTGCAGGCCACTGCGGTCGAGGGCGGCGGCTATTTCACCGGCATCAAAGCCGTGCCCACCGAGTCGCCCGTCGGTTATGCGCTCACGCTGTTTGGCAAGCCGCTGCTGGCACCACCGCGGACCACGAGTTATTGCAGCGGCGCAACCTATGCCGCCTTCATCGAGCAGTTGAATCTGATGCTGCCGCAAGCCGGGCAGCAGCTCACGCCGGAACGGCTGGAGGCCCTGCGCATGCAGGAACCCGACGGCGGCCGCCGGGAAGATACGATCAAGTTCTGGGGCAAATGGAACGATGACGGTTTTGGCAACCATTACGCCCTGGTGCAGTACTCGCAGATGGGCACCGAAATCAAACCGCGCAATGCCCGGCCCGGTGACTTCATGAACATTTCCTGGAAGAAGGGCCTCGGCCACTCGGTGATTTTCCTGGGCTACTATCGCGATGAGAACGGCACCAAGAATGTCGTCTATTGGTCGAGCCAGACGCGCACCAACGGGTTCGGCGATGAAGTCGTGCCGCTGGAGCGCATCAAAGACGTGAAAGTTGTTCGCCTCACCGCGCCGCAGAATCTGCTGAGCTTCGATATCGACACCCCGGTGCAGCGCGACATTCCGGGAGACGTAATCGACTGGTGAATCCCGCGCCTGAGTGCCGCCTCAACCTTCATGACTTTGAGAACGGAGCATGATGATTAACCTTGCACCTCTGCTTTTGCTGTTGACCGGCTGGGCGTGCGCGGAGGATTCCAAGCCCGCGGTCCCGCCCCCGCCGGCAGCGACGCTGACGGTTCCTGAAATCACTGCCTACGACCTGGCGGCAAAGTCGCCGAGGGTCGTCAAGCTACCCAAGGATTTGCGCGAGATCTCCGGTCTGGCCTTCACCGAGGACGACCGGCTGTTGTGCCACAATGACGAGGCCGGCATCGTGTTCGAGGTGGACTATCGCACCGGCAAAATCGTGAAGCGGTTCTATCTCGGCCGGTTGCTGGTGCGCGGCGATTTCGAAGGTATTGCGGCACGCCGGGACACCGTGTTTCTGGTCGATTCCGGCGGCACCGTCTATCGCTTCCGTAACGTCAAAGACGGGCAGCATGCCGAGTATCAACGCCTCGCAACGCCGTTGCATGTGCGCAATGATGTTGAAGGATTGACCTACGATCCTGAAACCGATTGCCTGTTGCTGGCCTGCAAGGGCGAGCCGGGCAGGGGCTTGAGCAACACCAGCAAAGCAGTCTATGCGTTCTCGCTCAAGACGCGACGGCTGGAGGCCACGCCGCGATTTGTGCTCGCGCTGCCGGAAATCCTGCCGCACACCGGCGGCAAGGAATTCAATCCCTCGGCAATCGAACGCCATCCCATCACCGGCAATTTCTTCGTGCTGGCTTTCAACGGCATGGCGATCGTCGAATTGGATCGCACCGGCAAGCTGCTGGGCGTGACGAAACTGCCCAAGTCCGTGCACTCGCAACCTGAAGGTCTGGCGATTGCCCGGGACGGCACATTGATCATCGCAAACGAAGGTCAAAAAAAGGCGGGAACTTTGGTGATTTATTCCCCCAAAACCCAATAACCCAACTTTCAATACTATGGACGTCACCTATAAGACTTTTCAGAAAGAAGTGCTGGCCGCCAGCCACCAGACTCCGGTGCTGGTCGACTTTTGGGCAGAGTGGTGCGGGCCTTGCCGCATCCTCGGCCCAGTGCTGGAGAAACTGGCGCAGGAAGCGCAGGGCAAATGGCGATTGGTGAAAGTCAACACCGACATGGAGCCAGAGCTGGCGCAACAATTCAGAATACAGAGCATCCCGGCGGTGAAGTTGTTTTTCGATGGCAAGATGATCGCGGAGTTTCTCGGCGCGCTGCCGGAACGCGAAGTGCGGCGCTGGCTCGAACAGAATATTCCGAGCGCGGCCAGGCGTGAACTCGAAAGCGCGCGGGCGGCGCTGCAAAGCGGTGATCACGCTACCGCGCGCAAGCGGCTGGAAAGCGTGCTGAAATCCGATCCGCAGAATGTGGAAGCGCGCGTTTTGCTGGCCGGCCTGTGGGCGGCCGGTGACCTCGACAAGGCGCACGAGTTGGTGCGGGACATTCCCGAAGGCACGCCCTTTTCAAACAAAATCGAAGCCATCCAAACGCTGCACCGGCTGTCGCATCTTCCGGAAAGCGGTGGCGAACCGGCGGCAGACTGGCAGCTTTACCGCCAAGGCATTGCGGCCTTTCGCGCAGGGAACTACGCCGGCGCTTTGGAAGCTTGGGTCGAGATCGTCGGCCGCAACCGCCACCTCGATGAGGACGGCGCGCGCAAGGCCTGCGTGGCCTTGTTCACGCTGCTCGGCTCCGAGCATGAAATCACGCAGACTTATCATCGCCGCTTCACTTCAGCGCTGTATTGAGTGCGGCGGGTTGCGCTGCTGTGCCTCCGTTTTGTGGAATGCCTTCGGCAACAGCCGAGGGCATTCTTTTTTGCATATCGGCCGGGAGGCTGCCGTCCATTTCATCTTGGCAGCGGCGCTTCGCCCTGCCACTGCCGGCTCTCAGCGCGGCAAAACGGCAATTCCCGTGGGGTCGGCTTCGACCTCGATGGTCTTGATGACTTGAAAGGTGTGGGTGTCTATCACCTGCACGTTGCCGGGCGTGCTACCCTCGCTGCTGGGATGATGCGCCGGGTAGTCACCCTCGAGATTCTCGTTGGTCACATAGGCAAAACGCCCATCACGCGTGAAGGCAACGCCGTGCGGATTGGCAAAACCGGGCGCCGTGATGGTGGTTGCGACTTGATTATCCGCCACCCGAATGACCGTGACGTCGTTGGAGCCTTGATTGCAGACATAAACTTGTTTGCCGTCGGGCGTCACCTCGAGCAGAAAAGGCCTCTTGCCCACCGCGATCGTTGCAATCACGTTGCGGCCGGCAGTGTCGATCACCCGCACTTGATCCGCGGCGAAGCAGGTCACATAGGCCAGGCGATCGTCCGGCGTGAGCGCGATCTGCAACGGCTGATAAAGGGATGATTGCACCGGGTTCACGTCCGGTGCGAGCAGCACCGGGCCAAGTTCTTCGTAAGTGTCCGTGCGAATGATCGAAATGCTGTCGGAGAGATAGTTGGTGACGTACAGCAGCCGGCCGTCGCGGCTTAAGGCCAGGCCATGAGGGGCAAGCCCGACGCGCAGCTCACGCCGCACCGTCATGGTGTTGGTGTCGATCACCTGCACGCGGCGGCCACTGCTGAGAATTTCCCAATTGCTGACATAGGCGCGGCTGCCGTCCGGGCTGACCACGACATTTGCCGGCGAGCGGCCGGCACGGACTTTACCGGCGAGCGTGTCCGTGGCAACCTCGAACTTCCACACTTCGCCTTTGTCAATGAGCGTGACGTACCAGTACTTGCTTTGCGCATCGACAAACAAGTTGTGCGGCACGTCCAGGCGGGGTGAATCGCCGACAGGAAGCAACCGCGCGACGAGGTTGTGTTGCGTGGCAATCACCGCGACCAAGTCGTTGCCCTGGTTGGTGACATAGGCCTTTTCCGTAATGCCCTCGAAGGGCCGTACGCCAGCGTCGTTGCGCGCGCCCGCATCGATCCAGCGCGCCACAAAATCGGCGGTCCTGCTCGACAAAGTATCACGTCCGAGCGGCATGCGCGGGCTGGCGAGGCCGCGCAGATGTTCGATCATGTGGCTGTGCTGTGAGTTGCCCGAGATCACCACCTCGCCGAAACGCGAGCCGGCCATCACCTTCTCCCAGGAATCGAGCTGCAAGCCGGCGGCGCGATCGACCGAGTTGTGGCAACTGGCTGACATGCACTTTTGGTTGAAGATCGGCTGCACGTGTTGGGAATAAACAATCCGGTCGATTTTCGAGTAGTCAATCTCCTCGACGTCGGGCAGAGGTCCGGCAATTTCATGCCGGCAGCCAAACGTGAAGGCCAGTCCAACAGCGGCAGCAAGGCACAGGCAAGGCAGCAGGAGCTTCATGTACGAATCCTTTTGGTGCGCGCGACGAAGACAATTCAAAGTGGCAAAAAGATATTGAAACTGGAACTGGAATCCAATACCTTCATCGTCCCAATTGCGAGTGTGAGGGCTGTGCACAATCCCGTGGCAAGTTCCGCCCGCTGGCGCCGGCTGCCTCGGCGAGGGCGTGCGCCGTTGACTCAGAATCTACCACACAAAACGAAATCGAAGTGAGTGATGCTTCCCGTTGTGTTGGCCTATCATCAGGTTGGTGGCCGCAAAACCCTCGGCGTCACATGGACTACTGCGGCGCAATTCGAGCGCCAGATGGCCTGGCTGGCGGAAGCAGGTTATCGCACGGCCTCGCTCTCCGCCTGCTTGCGGCAGAGTGGCGCGCCGCCGGATCGCACGATTGTGCTCACGTTTGACGACGGCTTGCGTGGTTTGATCAAGCACGCCCTGGCGATTCTGGAGCGCTTCGGCTTCACGGCGACCGTCTATCCGGTGGCCGGCTATGTCGGCGCTGAGAATCGTTGGGATGTGAATTTCTTCGGGCGCCGCAACCAGCACCTCGATTGGAATGAGCTGCGCGAGCTGCAGGCGCGCGGTTGGGAGATCGGCAGCCACTCACTGCGCCATGCTTATCTGCCGACGCTGCCGGAGGCCGCTTTGTTCGAAGATCTGTTTGATTCCCGGCGGCTGCTCGAAGATCACCTGCAGATTCCGATTCGGCATTTATCGCTGCCGTTTGGCCGCGGCAGTAATCGCGTTTTTCTCACGGCACAGCGCGCCGGCTATGCGAGCGTGGCGTTGCTCGGCCCGCAACCTCGCGAGCTGCAGTGGGGCAGCCCACAGGCTGAAGCCGCGCCGCTGTGGTTGATTCCCCGCCGCGGCGTTTATTTGCATGATACGCTGCGCAGCGTGCAGCGCCGGGTGCAAGCACCGCTGGACTCCAGACGCGAGTATTGGCGCCAACGCACGATCAGTTTTTTTTCCAACGGCACGGTGATGGTCAAAGCGCTGGGCGAAATCTTGCAGCCGGTACGCCGGCAGGCGCATGAGTGAAGCGATTCTTGGTGAGATTATCTGCCGGCAGGGAAGGTTGAGAGAGGGAAACGGCCTAGAGGTGCAGCGCCAGGTTGGCATTTTGGGGCAAGGCGCGATAGATCGCTTTGGCGTCGTCACGGTTGAGTTCGAGCGCAATCCAGAAGCGATGTTCGGGCAGCCGGCGCTGGGCCAGAGAGTCGACCGTGGCGGCCGCGGTGTTCCACGTGCGTTGTGTTTCATACCACAACTTCTGCAAACGTCCCTCCCAAGACGGTGTCTGTTCCTGCTCCACAACGATGGTGAGATTGCGGTCGAATTCCCAGGTGAAGTGCACATCGCGGTCTTCGATCGGGATTTCGGTTTTGCGCTGCTCGGCTTCGATGGTATCCTTGGGCGCCTCGATGATGCGGATCGGCGCTTTGGGCAGGGTGGCAAGCTCGCGCTGCAAAATAAACGGGCTGGCCAACCACTGGCGCAGCCGGCCCTTGGCGGCGAGGTGATCCAGGGCGTCGCTGCGGTCATAGCGGACGATCCTGGACTGCCGCATTGGCACGCCTTTGACTTCCAGGATGATGAGGCTGTCACTGAGGTTGACCACCAGCCCGATGGAATCACTTTTGCTCATTTGATGCCGCACCTGCCAGAAGGCTTCCTCAATGGCCAGCGCCAGGCGTTTCTCGGCCAGCACCTGTTTTTCCGCCTCGTCTTCCGGTTCTTTGAGATGTTGATGATTGGAGGAGTCTACCGCGGCTGGTTTTGCCGGTGCAGCTTCGAAGGCCAGGTGGCGAACAGGCAGGGCCACGGCGAGCACAAACAGCGCCAGGGGCAGCGGCAGCAGAAAGAACAGGAATACCATCTGGGCCTTGCGATTGCCGGCGAGCAGGCGCAGCAATGGCAGGAAGGGTTTGCGCAACAGGAGTTTGATCTTGTGCAAAACGTTAGGCATGACCCGTCATCTCACTGCATCACATGATTCAATAAACGAAAACCTTCGAGCCGAGCTGCAACTTCTGATAGACAATGCGCAGATCGTCATCGCCCAACCGCACGCAGCCGTGCGTGACCGGCATGCCCAGCAGGCGCTGATACAACGTGCCGTGAATGAGGTAACCGTTGCCAAACGCCAGGGCATAATCGCCCAGCACGCCCCGCTCGAATCTTTCCGGCGAGTTGGGCGGCGGCACCGGCCGCCCTTCTTCGATGAAAGCCCAGTCCGGCATGCGCCAAACGGGATTTTTGACTTTGCCCTGAACGCGAAACATGCCGCGGGGTGTGGAAAAGATCCACTGCCGGTCATCCTGCGCCTTCAGTAACACGTAGCTGCCGGTGGAGCAGATGCCTTCATGCAGCAGTTTTTTGCCGGACATGACATAGATGCGATTGCCGGAGGAATTGACAATCACATAAGGCTGGCGCGGCACCAAGGCTTCCATGCGGCGCTGCAAACTGGCCACGCGCTTGCCGGCCTGCTGCACTTCGCGTTGCAATTGGGCAATTTCCATGTTGCGCGTTTCGAGAGAGAATTGTGATTCCGGCAGAATCGCGAACAGCCACTCGCGCAGCACCGGCGCAGCGAAGAGTGTCACCAGTGTGAACAGGAATCCCGTCAGCAGGCCGTAGGCGGCGGCGCGCAATCCCAACCTCGAAGGCGGCGGAGTGCGTCCTGCTTCCGGCTGCGGGCCGGCAGCAGGCAGTACCGGCTGCGCTTCCGGTGGCGGTGAGGGGGTGAGTCCTTTGTCGTCTGGGCGATTGTTCGCCCCCGCGGCGGTTTGTGAAGTTTGCTCAGGCGTCATCATGGCGTGCACCCAGGGAAGTGAAGCGAGTTGGAACGGTGCGTACAAATGCCGCTGGCGGCGCGCGGTGTCACCGTTGCCGAAGAATAGTGTGCGGCCAGGTTAGTGCAATGTGTT
Source organism: bacterium (assembly GCA_023150945.1). Classification (NCBI taxonomy): domain Bacteria; species bacterium. The sequence goes on from JAKLJX010000012.1 coordinate 145,010, forward strand.
GCCATTCGTGGGCAGACCTTTTAGCGAACCAACGATGGTGACCGGCGTGCCGATGTCGGCGCGGTCATAAAGCTCGTCCATGTAGGCATTCTCCAGGGCGACGCAACCGGCGGTCCAGTTCGCGCCCTTGCCGCCATGGCCATGGATTTCAATCAAGCCGCCGATGGTGGCATAGCGTGAGAGTTCGCCGCGTTTGCGGGCCTCCAGGAATTTCTGTTGGTCTTCGCCGTTGGGATAATCGATCTGGAGCGCTTTGTAGTAGATGGTGTCGCGATTGGCTTTTTTCTTGAGGATGCGATAGCGGCCTTCAGGCGTGGCGTTATCGCCGCGCTGGCGTTTGTGGCCGAGCCATCGTGGCCCAAGCTCAACCGGATACTCGGCGCGCAGTTGCCCCCCTTGGTAGAGGTAGCATTTGTGCGCCATTTTGTCGACCACGAGGGCGACACTGTCGCTGGCCGCCGACCAGGCGATGGTCTCGGCGACCCAGCGCTTCCACTCCGGCACTTGGCGCAGGTAGCTTTCCAGTGTGGCCTTGGTGGTGCTCCAGGCGCCATTCACCAGCGGTTCGGCCGCTTGCAGTTTGGCTTTGGCGGTAAGGTAGTCTTGGCGCCAGTGGGCAAACTGGCTTTCCAGCACCATCAGCTCGCTGGCCACGAATTTTTGCCAAAGCGCCTTGTTGACCGGAATGCGCCGGGATTGCTCGCGAAATTCTTCCACCGTTTGTTGCAGGCGCGCGATGCCGAAGGTGGTGAGCAGCTCCAGGGAATCGCGCCGTGCCACGGCCAACCGGCCGGCAATGCGGCCGCAGAGTTTGGCATTCTCCGCCAGTTGCGCGGTGGCGCGAAAATCGCGGTTCCAAAACCATTTGCGGTTTTCGGTGTGCCAGGCGGTTCGGGCCTGTTCCAGGTAGGTTTCGGCCTGGCGAAAAACCTCGGGAGCGTAGCTGGCGGCTTCATGGCGGCGCGCCTCACTCACGGCCAGCCAGGCTTCTTGGAAAGGCTGGGAGGGCGCCGGCTCGTATGATGGAATACCGACGATGAGACTGGTGAGCACAACGACAAGGGCGGCGGCGGCTGTCATGGCACGCGCACGGCTCTGCGGGAGTCTGATTCTCTTCATCAGCTCGACCACATGTCCTGATAAATTCCGGCTCCTCGTCCTGAGCGTTTCAGCGATATGGCTGCGGAGAATCTGAAAAGTCATGGGGAAGGAAATGAGATTCCAAATAGAAAACCTCGGCCAGTGAGGTGTATTCGTGCCCAGGGCGCGAGCAGCACTTCACCGGTCGAGGCGGAAAAGGGGAATTGACAGAGATGATCGGTTAGCTGCGCGAACCCATCTTCTTACCGATCGCGTTTTCCAATTCCTGGATCACCGAGTCGATCTTGCTCATCGCAGCCTGCACTTTGTCGCGGGCCGTCAGATAGTCGTTGCTCGTCATCGCGTTTTGGGCTTCGCTCAAGCCGGATTCCACGGCATTGATGTCAGCCTGAATCATCTCCAACGCCGCGCGGCCTTCTTTGCCCTTGGGGGCTTTGGCCATCAGCTTCTTGGCAGCCTCAATCTTCGGCGCCACTTGGGCCATCAGGGTGTCGGCTTCCGCGCGTACTGCTTCTTTGTTGGTGGCAGCCGCATCGGATGCGGACTTGAAGGCGGCAATCGCAGAGTTCAGCAGGGCGGTGGCGCGGTCATAATTGCGCAGCAGCGCGAACTTCGAATTCTGTTGTTCCACCTCAGCTTGGGCGGCGCTCAGAGAGTCTTTCGCGGCATTGAACAAGTCCATCGCGTAGCGATTCGCTTCTGCGGTTTGGGCCGCCTGCATGGCCGCGTCGGCGTCTGCCAGCAATTGTTGGGGTGCCTCTTTGCATCCCATGACGAACATCAGAACCACGATGCCGAGAGAACTCAACAGAGTCTTGGCCTTCATAGAAGATACCTCCTAAAAGTTAATGAAATGTGGAAGAAACTCATGGGTCCAACTCGCAAACCTCCGGAGCCCGCCAAGCCGGTGCAATCTGGGACCCGCAATTACAACCGGACGAACCGCCATTCTTGATGCCTGCCTGCGCGCCAACCATCACGTGCGGGCGCAGCCGCCGCCCACATGGCCGGTGCTTTCGTCAGGTGAGCTGAAGACCGTTGGTCTCGATCAAGAAGATGCCGGGATTAGGGCCATCCTGTGGAAGAGTCGTCGCCTGGTGAAGCGACCACCAAGAATGGGGGAGGTTGAAGTGCAATGCGCAAACTCTTCTGCTACGGCTTTTTCCTCACAACTCCGGACAACTCAGCCTGGCGGCTTTTCAAATTGGCGATGAATCTAAACAAAAGAAAATTAAAAAGCAAGTGGCATGACGCAAGGCCGCAAAACACCATCGCGCACGCCACTTTTTGAGACCAGATCTGATTGCGGAGGCAGGGGAGAAAGGACTTCCTAAATGTCTGAAATCGCAAGAGGTGCAGCCGGCGCCGGAGTGGCTTTGCTGCGCCGGCCAGTGGCATGCCGAAGCGGGCTTATTCGAAATCGCGCTGCAGATATTTCTCCAGTTCGAGATGATCCTCGGTGCGCTCCTGAATCTTGCGCACCAGCTTTTCATTGAAGTCGCGCGCCATGTGGTGCCCCGCGATTTTCAGCAACTGATTCAGCGCGATGACCTCGGCGATGACCGTGATGTTCTTGCCGGGGAAGATCGGCAGCTTGACGTAGGGGATCTCGACTTCGAGAATCGTCGTCCTTTGCTCATCGATGCCGATGCGGTCGTAGTCTTCCTTGCTGTCCCACTCTTCGAGGTGGACTTCGACTTCGACGCGTTTTTGTGCACGGATCGAGCGGATGCCGAAGATGCTGCGCACGTCGATGATGCCCAAGCCGCGGATTTCCATATGATGCTGCAACAGCTCCGTACCCTGGCCGATCAAAATTCCGGCGGCTTTGCGGCTGATCTGCACGACGTCATCGGCCACCAGCCGGTGTCCGCGTTCCACCAAATCGAGCGCGATTTCGCTCTTGCCGATGCCGCTGCGCCCGGTGAACAACACGCCGATGCCGTACACGTCCACCAATGAGCCGTGCACCGTGATCTTCGGCGCGAATTTTTCATCGAGGTATTCGCTCAGCAGATGGGTCAGCTTCGTGGTCTTCAGGTGCGTGCGAAAGACGGAGATGCCGCGCTTGTTGGCAAGCTCCACCAGTTCGTGATGCGGAGGGTTGTTGTCAGTGACGATGAGACAGGGAATGTCGAAATTCAGCACCGGCTTGAGCGCCTTCAGCCGTTCGTGCGGCGTAAGTTCATCGAGATAGCGCAACTCGGTGTTGCCCAGAATCTGCACGCGGTCATAAGTGAAAACTTTGGTGAAGCCCGAGAGCGCCAGGCCGGGCCGGTGCAAATCGGCGTCCTTGATCACGCGCCGGAAGCTGTAGGTGCCGTTGACGATCTCGAGCGCCAGGCGCGAATGTGTTTCGTTGTACAACGTTCCGACGGTGAGATTTTCCATCAGATGACTCCTGCTCCCATCACTTTTCTTGAGACTGCTGGTGAGCGGCCAGCTGCCATTGCCGGCCCCATACGAAGCTGCCCGGCGGTTGGCCGGGCAGCTCGGTGAAACTCTTTCTCTGCTACATTGCGGCGACGCGTCTTTCTGTGAATTCCCGTTCCGCCTTGCTGTTGCTGCGTTTGTGCAAGCGACCCTTGTATTTCTTCAGTTGCCGTTCCAGCTTATCCACGGCCAGCGTGATCGACTTCCGGATGTTCTCACTTTTCTCCGTCGCCGCCAGCTTTTGCCCATACACCTTGACCAAAATTTCAGCCACCTGCGTTTGCTTCTCCCACGAGAGAATCACTTCTCCTTCGATGATGCCGTCATAGTATTTCTCCAATCGAGCAACTTCCTGTCTGGTGAAAGCCTTGAGGGGCTCAGGCGCGGTGAAATGGCGGGCCGTGATGTGGAGTTTCATTGCAACCTCCTTGGGGTTGGGGTTCGAGGAGAAAAAACGACCTCTGAACGTGGATTGAATGCACTGTCCTGTCATCCCGTTGGGGTGAGTGCAGGCAGGAACTTCATGATTTCTGACTTGGGAATGGCCTCCTTTTGATTGACCAGTCTGGTTCTGGCTTTTTAGACGAATCTTGCAGCCAAAGAGTTGTATCGCAATTATGGCTTCGGCTCCCGCCCCTCAGCGAGCTTCTCCGGTACCGTCATTGCGGCGCGCGGATGCGCCAGTTGATAAACCCGCTGCAGCCGCTCGGCGGTCACGTGGGTGTAGATTTGCGTCGTGCTCAGGCTGGAATGGCCCAGCAATTCCTTCACCGCCATCAAGTCGGCGCCAGCATCCAGCAGATGGGTTGCAAAGCTGTGACGCAACACGTGGGGATGCGCCTTGTCGCGGCCCGTCACCTGGGTGAGGTAATGCCGCACGGCGTTGTAAACCTGGCCGGCTGACATGCGCCGGCCGCGAAAATCGAGAAAGAGTGCCTCGCTGTCTTTGGGCTCAACCATGGCCTCGCGCACCCGCAGCCATTCCAGCAGCGCCAGCCGCAACGCGCGCCCCATCGGCACTACCCGTTCCCGGGCGCGCTTGCCGAGCACGCGGATCTGTTGATTGGCGAAATCAAGAGCAGTCACATTGAGATCGACCAGTTCCTGGCGCCGCAGCCCGCTGCCATAGAACATCTCCAAAATCGCGCGGTCACGCACACCCTGCGGCGTCGCGATATTCGGCAGCCGCACAGCCTCGAGCAGCGTTTCCGCGGGCAACAAGCGGGGCAGGCGCCGGGGTTTTTTCAAGGAAACGAGATTGGCAGTGGGGTTGTGCGGCAGGGCACCTTCGCGCACCAGGAACCCGAAAAAGAGCCGCACACTCACCAGCTTGCGGTTGATGGTTGCGGGCGCCAGTCCGGCGGCGGAGAGCGCGCTCAGATATTGCCGCACGCCGGCCCGGCTGACCTCCACGCCGGCATTCATGCTGCTCAGAAACTCGCCGAATTGCCGCAAATCTTGCTCGCGGGTTTCCAGTGTGCGCGGCGCAGCACGGCGCTCGGCACCCAGGTACAGCAGGAATCTCTCCAGCCAGCCGGCGAAGCTCTCAGCCGCCGGCGGCAGGCTCGAAGTAGTCTTCATCGGGAGCGGATTCCAGCTCATGTTTGCATTTGGGGCAGCGGATGTGCAGGCCTTTGGCCTGGGTGTAGCGCTCTTCGGTGTAGGGATTGCCGCATGCCGGACAGGGATTCTTCACCGGCTTGTTCCAGGTCACAAAGTCGCAATCCGGATAACGGCTGCAGCCATAAAACGTCCGGCCGCGCTTGGAACGGCGCTCGACCACCTGGCCGGTGCAGCCCTCTTTCGGGCACGCCATCCCGATGGGGTAGGGCTTTGCCGTCTTGCAGTCGGGGTAGCCACTGCAGGCAATGAAGCGGCCGTAGCGGCCGACTTTCACCACCATTTCCTTGCCGCAGTTTTCACAGGTTTCACCGGTGGCCACCTCCTGGCTGTCGAGCGGCCGGGTGAATTTGCAGTCCGGGTAGCCGCTGCAAGCCATGAAGCGTCCGTTGCGGCCCCAACGAATGATCAGGGGGCGCTCGCATTTGGGGCAGCTCTCCTCGGTGGTTTCCTGCAACTCGTCCTTGATGACGTCCTTGCGCTCCTCGGCGGCCATCACGGCGCGGCTGAAGGGCTGATAGAATTCCTGCACGACTTCCAGGAAATCTTTCTTGCCGGTTTCGATTTTGTCGAGCTCGTCTTCCATGAACGCGGTGAACTCGACGTTGAAGATTTTGGGGAATTGCCGAATCAGGATGCGGTTCACCGTGCGGCCCAGCTCCGTGGGCGCGAGCTGGCGGCCCTGTTTCTCGACGTATTTGCGCGCGGTGAGCGTGCTGATGATCATGGCATAGGTGCTCGGCCGACCGATGCCCAGAGCATCCAGTTCCTTGATCAGGCTGCTTTCGCTGTAGCGCGCCGGCGGTTTGGTGAAATGCTGTTCCGGGTGCAGATCGAGCAAGGTCAGCAGCTCGCCCACGGTGAGTTCGGTGGGCACGTTTGAGTTCTCGCCGTTTTCGTCCTCTTCATCCTTGAAATCGTCGAAGGCCTGCAAGAAGCCGCGAAACACGATGATGGAGCCGGCGACGCGCAGCAGACAGCGGCCGGCAGTAATGTCGATCGAGGTTTGCTCGTAGACCGCGGCTTCCATCTGGCTGGCAATGAAACGCTGCCAGATCAATTCGTAAAGCCGGTACTGCTCGTCGGTCAGGTATTTTTTGATGGCCTTGGGCGCGTATTGCGTGGCAGTCGGGCGGATGGCTTCATGGGCGTCTTGCGCGCCGGCCTTGGCTTTGTATTTCGGCGGCGTCTTGGGTAGATATTCCAAACCATAATCGCGCGCGATCAGTTCGCGCGCGGCCTGCACCGCTTCGTCGGCCACGCGAATCGAGTCGGTTCGCATGTAGGTAATCAAACCGACGCTGCCTTCTTCGCCAAGCTCGATGCCTTCATACAGTTGCTGGGCGATCATCATGATGCGTTTGGCGGTGAACCCCAGCCGCTTTGCGGCTTCCTGCTGCATGGTGCTGGTGGTGAAGGGCGGGGCTGGCTGCCGGCTGATTTTCTTCTTGCGCAGGTCGGCGACTTTGAATTCCTGCCCGCGCAGCTCGGCTGCGATGGCCTGGGCTTCGCTCTCACTGTGCAGCTCCGGCTTCTGGCCGTCGATCTTGACAAGATTGGCGAGAAATGGCGCAGTCTTCTTGCCCTTCAATTCCGCCGCGATCGTCCAGTATTCCTCCGGAACGAAATGGTCAATGGCATCTTCCCGCTCACAGATGAGGCGGAGTGCCACGGACTGCACCCGGCCCGCGCTCAGGCCGCGAAAAATCGTGCGCCACAGAATCGGGCTGACTTGATAGCCCACCAGCCGATCCACCACGCGCCGCGCCTTTTGCGCATCCACCAGGTTGTCATCGATCGGCAGCGGCGACCTCAGCGCTTCCTTCACCGCCCGTTCAGTGATCTCATTGAACCGTACGCGCAGCACGTTCTCATTGCGCGCGGTGATTTCGTCGGCGAGGTGGCGCGCAATCGCCTCCCCCTCGCGATCAGGATCGGTTGCAATGAAGACTTTGTCCACGTCTCCGGCTGCTTTGCGCAGCTCGGTCAGGATCTTGCCCTTGCCCCGAATGGTGATGTATTCCGGTTCGAAACTATCCTCGACCGCCACCGCCAGGCGTTGTTTGGGCAAATCTTTGATATGCCCGACCGACGATTTGACCGTATAGTCCTTGCCGAGAAACTTTCCAATGGTTTTGGTTTTTGCTACGGATTCTACAATGACTAATGCTTTTGCCATGATGAACCTTGTTGCAGGCTGATTTGCGTTTGCAATGAAACAAAAGACCGCAACTCCCTCCGCCGGTCGAGAGTCGTGAGAAGACGACGGGCTCTGGGGTCAAAACAGAAGGGTGGCCACGGGTGTGTTTAACAGTGGCGAGCGCCAGCAAGCCGGCGACGAGACCACAGCGCTGCCGGTCGGCTGGGAGGAGTGCGGAACAGACGGGTTGGGCCAGCAGCCGCCGGCCCGATGATCACAATCAATGAATGACCGACTTGTCTTCGAACCAAACCATCGCCTTGTCATGGGAACCCTCCGCGTTGAACCAGTGACCTGCCACGAGGGTTTTGATGTCTGCCAGCGTAATCGTCGCGACGCCCGTCATCAAGGCCCGCTCGATGACGTGTTCGATCTCGAGGTCGCTCAACAGCCGCAGTTGCTTGAGCTGCAGCAGATAACCGTAGGCTTCCGTGGAAATGATCGCGCGTTCGGCTTCGTGGAGAATGCGAACTGAGCCCGGGCGGGTTGAGCTGGCGGTATACAACAACTCTTCGGTTTCGCTGGGGTAGCGCTCGAACAACCAGGAGAAAGCAAAGCTGATTTCGGACTGCGAATATCCGCGCTGGAGGAGATCGCGGGAAATCAACTCGAGGCGCTCAGGATTGGACTTTTTGCCGCGGATTTCGGCCATAATATAGACCAAAATCTCAACGACGCGTTCGTTCATGCGAATGTTCCTCCAGGTCCCCTCACTGCTCTTCCAAAAGTTGGCCGCAATCTAAGAAAAAAATCCCGAAAAGCAAGAGGTTTTAAGGTTTGTTAGCGAATATTAAACAGTTGACGCACAGCGCGGCGCCTCAATCCCGAAACCCCTCCCGGCACGAGCCCGCCTGCCGGCCACGGGCCCCGGAGTCCCCCTTTCACGCCTGCGCGCCATGACACTTCTTGTACTTCTTGCCGCTGCCACAGGGGCACGGGTCGTTTCGCCCGATCTTCTGCTCCACCACGATTGGCTGCGGCTTGCCGGCCTGTTGCGGCTGCGGCTGAGCGCCACCGCGCGAAGCGAAGCCCATGCCTTCGGTGGCATGGTGCACGGTGGTCACCTGCGGAGGCATACGCCGCCGCACCGGCGGCGGTTCCGCCACCTGCGCCTTGATGACGAACTCCAACACCTGTTCATCGATCTCGCCCAGCATCTCTTTGAACATGCGGAAACCCTCGCCCTTGTACTCGATCAAGGGATCCTTCTGTCCATAGGCGCGCAAACCGATGCCCTCTTTCAATTGATCCATCTCATAAAGGTGCTCGCGCCACTTCTCATCAATGGCGCGCAACATCGCGAAGCGCTCGAGCTGGCGCATGAGCTTGGGCGTCAGCATGGCTTCTTTGCGTTCGAAAACCTCGATGGCGAGGCGGGTGAGGGCCGCGCTGAGATCCTCGCGTCCTAAACCCGGCTTGCTGCGCACGTCCGCGGGGATCGCCATCAAAAAGGTCTTTTGCAGCGCGTTTTGCAGGCTTTCCCAATCCCAGTCGTCGGGGTGATCGCCGGTGGCGTAGAGGGTGACCTTTTCGGACACGTACGACGAAATGATGTCCAGAATCTCTTCGCGCAGGTTTTCGCCGCGCAGGGCATTGCCGCGACGATCATACACCACCTCACGCTGCTGGTTCATGACGTCGTCATACTCGAGCAGATGCTTGCGGATGGAAAAATTGTGGGCTTCCACGCGTTTTTGTGCGCGCTCGATCGAACGGGTCACCATGCGATGGGTGATCACCTCGCCCTCTTCCACGCCCAGGCGATCCATCACGGCGGCAATGCGATCGGAGCCGAACAGACGCATGAGATCGTCTTCCAGCGAGAGATAGAAGCGCGAGGAGCCCGGGTCGCCCTGACGGCCGGAGCGCCCGCGCAACTGGCGGTCGATGCGCCGCGATTCATGCCGCTCCGTGCCGATGATGTGCAAACCGCACGGCACGCTGCCATGGCACTTGTATTCCGCCAGATGCGGGCAGGGTTCCTGATTCGGCTTGGGCTGCACCAGCGCGCAATTGGGATGGGCGACCACGCCACGGCCCAGCTTGATGTCGGTGCCACGCCCGGCCATGTTGGTGGCGATCGTGACCGCGCCCGGCTCGCCGGCGCGTTTCACGATGTTGGCCTCCTGTTCATGATATTTGGCGTTCAGCACCTGATGCGGGATGCCCCGGCGCTTGAGCATGCGCGAGAGCGTTTCGGAGACTTCCACGCTGATGGTGCCGACCAGCACCGGCCGCCGCTTGCCGTGCATCTCGGCGATTTCGTTGATCACGGCATTGTATTTCTCCCGCCGCGTCTTGTAGATCTGATCTTCATAATCGATGCGGCGCACGCGCTCGTTGGTCGGAATGACGACGACATCGAGCTTGTAGATTTCGAAGAATTCCGCCGACTCGGTTTCCGCGGTGCCGGTCATGCCGGCGAGCTTGTGATACATGCGGAAATAGTTCTGCAGCGTGATGGTCGCGAGCGTCTGGGTCTCTTCGCCCACGCGCACGCCCTCTTTGGCTTCGATGGCCTGGTGTAGACCGTCGGAATAACGCCGGCCGGGCATCAACCGGCCGGTGAATTCATCGACGATCAAGACCTTGCCTTCGTTGACCACGTACTCGACATCGCGCTCATACAGCGAATAGGCGCGCAGCAGTTGGGAGATGCTGTGCACGCGGTCGCTTTTCGCGGCATATTCCTCCTGCAGCCGGGCCTTGGCCTCTTCTTTTTGCGCCACCGTGAGATCGTCGCGCTGATTGATCTCATGCAACTTCTCGCCCAGGTCGGGCAGCACGAACATCTCCGGCTCGTTGGGCGAGAGGAATTCCCGGCCCTTTTCGGTGAGATCGATGGTGTGATGCTTTTCGTCGATGGCATAATGCAACTCATCATCGATCTCATGCATGCGCTTGTCGCGCAGGAAATCGCTTTCCACGTCGCGGATGAGCTTTTTGACGCCGGTTTCCTGCAGTGCCTTCATGAAGCGCTTGTTCTTGGGCGCGCCGCGTTCCGCGCGCAGCAACCGGATGCCGGCCTCATATTCATCGTTCTTCTCGCCGGTGGCCAGCAGCTTTTCCGCCTCGTTCACCAACTGGGTGACGAGCTGATTTTGCGCCTGCACCACCCGCTCGACACGCGGCTTCATGGCCGCATATTGCTCGTTGCCGGCGTGCTCCACCTGGCCGGAAATGATCAACGGCGTGCGCGCTTCGTCGATCAAGACGGAATCGACTTCGTCGACGATGGCGAAGTAATGGCCGCGCTGCACCTGATCCTCCGGCCGGATCGCCATGTTGTCGCGCAGATAATCGAAGCCGAATTCGTTGTTGGTGCCGTAGGTAATTTCGGCACGGTAGGCTTCCTGGCGCTGCTGCGGATTCATTTGATTGGTGATGTAGGCCGCGTTCAGGCCGAGGAATTTGAAAATCTCTCCCATCCACTCGCAATCGCGCTGCGCAAGATAGTCGTTGACGGTCACGAGATGGGCACCCTTGCCCGCCAGCGCATTGAGATAGAGCGGCATGGTGGCAACCAGAGTTTTGCCTTCGCCGGTGGCCATCTCTGCAATCTTGCCTTGATGCAGGACGATGCCGCCGATGAGTTGCACATCGAACGGCACCATGTTCCAATCGGTTTCCTGCCCGACCACTTTCCAGGTTCGGCCGCACAGCCGGCGGCACGTCTCCTTCACCACCGCGTAGGCTTCGGGCAGGATCTCGTCGAGTGCTTCGCGCAGCAGCTCGCGCTCCTCCTCCTCCGCCTCGGCCAGCCGGTCGCGGATTTCCTCCATTGTCCGTCGGCCCAGCTCGCTGGCGTGCTCCCGGCCGTTGTCGGCCGGTGGTTCTTCGCCGCGCAGCAACGCATTCAATTGCGCGATTTCGGCGGCGACGTCTTTCGTGACCTCCTGGATGTGCTGCCGAAATTCCAGGGTTTTGGCCCGCAACTCCTCGTCGCTGAGATCACGCAAGGTCACATAAATGCGATTGATTTCGGCGACGATCGGTTGAATCCGTTTGATGTCCCGCTCGTGTTTATTGCCAAAGAATTTGGTGAGGAGATTCATGCCCTCTGACTCGCTGATTCTGGCGTCCTAAACTCGCTTTTGCCTGCCATGGCAAAAGCATTCAATTGATAGTCCATGCCGGTGAGGAATGTTGTCCGCGGCGCCGGCAAAGCCGGCGGCAACCTTTCCACGCCCGCGCTGGTCTGCCGGTTTCACCGGGCCGGCGCCGGGGGGTCAATGGCCGGGGTCGCGCTTCGGGCCTTCGCTCAAGCCGCGCCCTTTTTTGCGCAGACGGCCGGCTTTGCGCAAATCGATCAAGACCGCATCGAGAATGCCGTTGACAAACCGCCCGCTCTTTTCCGTGCTGAATTTTTTGGCGATCTCGATCGCCTCGTCGATGGACACTTTGGGAGGGATGTCTTCGAAGTAGAGAAATTCGCAGATGGCCATGCGCAGAATGAGCTTGTCCAAAATCGCAATGCGGTTGAACTCCCAATTCACCGCTTTTTGCTTGATGAGCTGGTCGAACTCATCCTTGCGCTCGACCGTCAGCCGGAACAAGTCCTCGGCAAAGGTCAACACCGGTGCGGCTTCGGTCTTGCTCAAGATGACGTCGGCGACAATCGCAGCCGGCTCGTTTTCCGACAATTCATGCGCGTAACAGGCCTGCAACGTCAGCTCGCGCGCCCGGCGCCGATCACTCAAGGGTGACATACGAATGACAAAGAATGATATGACTGATCAACTTATCGGTACTGCTGTTTGCATGACAGTTTTTGCAACCGCCGCAATATAAGGAAGTCCGGATTCAGAGCAAACCATTATTTCAGCAGGCTGCGCGCTATGACCAGCTTCTGAATCTCCGAGGTTCCTTCATAAATTTCGGTGATGCGCGCGTCGCGCATGAAGCGCTCGACGGGATAATCCTTCAGGTAGCCGGCACCGCCGTAGATTTGCACCGCCTGCACGCCGCATTGCACCGCCACCTGCGCGGCATAGAGCTTGGCCTGCGCCGCTGCCGTGGAAAAATCCCGGCCTTCGTCTTTGATGGTGGCGGCGCGATACACCAGCAGACGCGCCGCTTCCACCGCGGTGGCCATGTCCGCCAGCATGAATTGAATCGCCTGGAAATCCGCCAGCGGCCGGCCGAACTGCACGCGCTCCTTGGCGTATTTCACCGCGGCCTCCAGGGCGGCTTGGGCAATCCCCACGGCCTGTGCGGCAATGCCGATGCGGCCGCAATCCAGAATCGTCATGGCGATGCGGAAGCCCTGACGCTCTGCGCCGATGAGATTTTCCGCCGGCACCTTCACATTGTCGAAATTCAACATCGCGGTGTCGCTGCTGCGAATGCCGAGCTTCTTTTCCTTCTTGCCGACGGAAAATCCCGGCCTCTCCTTCTCCACCACGAAAGCGCTGACGCCTTTGTGGCCGGCGGCCTTGTCCATGGTGGCAAAGACGATGAAGCGATCGGCATGGACACCGTTGGTGATGAAATTCTTGGTGCCGTTGATGAGGTAGTGGTCGCCCTGCCGTTCGGCGGTGGTTTGCAGATTGCCGGCGTCGCTGCCGGTGCCGGGTTCTGACAGGCAGTAGGCGCCGAGGCGTTCGCCCCGCGCCAGCGGGATCAGGTATTTCTGTTTCAGCGCCTCGCTGGCGAATTTTTCGAGGCCATAGCAAACCAGCGAGTTGTTGACCGACACCACCACGCCCGCCGAGGCATCGACGCGCGACAGTTCCTCGATGACGATCGCATACGAGACCATGTCGGCGCCCTGCCCGCCGTATTGCACCGGCGTCGTCATGCCCAGGTAGCCCAGCCGTCCCAGTTCCTTGATCTGGCGGTGCGGAAATTTCTCCTGGGCATCGCGTTCCGCCGCGTCCGGGGCGAGTTCCTGCTCGGCGAAGCGGCGAATCTCGTCGCGAATATGCTGGTGTTCATCCGTCAAATTGAAATCCATTGTGCCGGCACTCCTCTCTCAAAGTGGTTGAATGATGTCTGGAGGGTGAATCGCATGCGCCGGCGGCGGCGCGCCGCTCGGCAGAATTCGCGGCCGCGGCACCTGCGTCGCAGCGCAAACCGGGCGCCCGCGGCCGCATCACGTGGCCGGCGTGTATGAGTAGAATCCTCTGCCCGTCTTGCGCCCCAGATGCCCGGCCGCGACCATTTTGCGCAACAGCGGACACGGGCGATATTTGTCGTCGCCGAGCTGGGTGTGCAAAACCGTCATGATGTGCAGACAAACATCCAGGCCGATGAAATCGGCGAGCGTGAGCGGCCCCATGGGATGATTCATGCCGAGCTGCATCACGCGATCGACGGCTTCCGGCTCGGCCACGCCTTCCATCACGCAGTAGATCGCCTCGTTGATCATTGGCATGAGCACGCGATTGGAAACAAAACCGGGAAAGTCGTTCACCGCCACCGGCGTTTTACCGAGCTTCTCGCTCAACTGCATGACCGAGGTGAAAGTTTCGGTACTGGTCGCCAGGCCGCGAATGACTTCAACCAGTTTCATCACCGGCACGGGATTGAAAAAGTGCATGCCGATCACTTTTTCCGGCCGTCGCGTCGCGGCCGCCAGTTCGGTGATTGCAATAGAAGACGTATTGCTGGCCAAAATGGTTTGGGCCGGACTCAGCGCATCCAGCTCCGCAAAGATCTTCTTCTTGAGGGTGACATCCTCCGTCGCCGCCTCGACGATCAGCTCGCAGGCGCTCAGACTCTGCAAATTCACCGCCGGCGTGAGGCGGGCGAGAGCCGCCGCCGCGTCCTCCGGCGTCAGGCTGCCTTTCTTGACCTGCCGTTCGAGATTGCTTTTGATGGTGGCGAGCGCGCGTGCGAGCAGCTCCTGCTTCACATCCACCAGGGTGACGTGGTAGCCGAATTGCGCGAACACATGAGCAATACCGTTGCCCATCGTGCCGGCGCCAATGACGCCGAAGTTGTGCATGCGTTTTTCCTTATGACTCTGAGCTCTTCAATCTGCTCTCGTATACTTGCATACCGCCGCGTATCAGCCGGCGCAGTTCCGGGGATTTTTCACAACTTTCAATCACCGCTATCCCCTGGCCCGCGGACGCAACCAAGAGCGCGACGGTTGCCTGCGAATGGAATTCCTGAGAATGCAAATCGTAATCAGCCAGACGCCGGCGGTCATCGAGGCGATGCAACATTCGGTAGAGCTGCTGGCATTCGCTTACGCCGGCATTGTTGATTCTCCCCTGCAATTGACCATGTGCCTGCGGACCAACTGCCGTGTCAAATCCCAAACCCGAAAGCAATGCGACACACCGATGAAAGAGCGCATAGTAAGCACGGCTGGCAGCGGTGCGATAAGCCGCTTCTGACGACAGCTTGAGCAATTGCTGCGCGATCTGCAGGAAGGCTTCGGCGTTCACTCTCAAAGCCCTCCAACCGCCAGACAAATCCTGGCGCCCTTTTCAACCGGAACCTGACTGATCATCTCCCGGTCGAATTTGTTCATCTGAGTCAGTACCTCGGCAACGGTTTCAGAACCCACGACTTCAATCGTAATCCAACTGTTGTTTTCAATCCCCGGATCAATAGCGTGCTCAAACCGGATCTTGCTGACGATGGGAAAACTCTCATACACCAATCGCACCGCCGTCTCCAAGTGTGGGAGCAATTCATTGGCAACGGCAAACTGCCAAACCTCACTCGGAACGTGGTGACCGCTGACCACATGAGTAGGAGGCGCTGATAGCCTTGCGTTCAGAGGTTGTTGCTGAACCTGATCGGCGGCCGCCGGCTCGGTGACGCGATTCGTGGCAGGTGCTGAATCCGCAGCAGAGGAACCGGGTTCTTTTCCGGCGGCAACGTTTCAGGTTGCTGTTGGGTCATTTCTGAATTCACGGTATTCTCGCTGGCTGAACAATTCGAATGTGCACCTTCTTGATCAACCGGCGTTTTCCACCAGCACCGCCGCCGCTTCGCCGCCGCCGATGCAAATCGCAGCCATGCCGTGCTTCTTTTTGTACTCTTGCAGCGCGTGAATCAAGGTGACGAGAATGCGGCAGCCGCTCGCGCCAATCGGATGGCCCAGGGCCACGGCGCCGCCGTGCACATTCAGTTTTTCCATGGGGAGGCCGAGTTGCTGTTGTGCCGCCAGCGCAACCACGGCAAAGGCCTCGTTAATCTCGAAGAGATCGATCTGATCCAGCGTGAACCCCGATTTTTGGAGCAGTTTGGCAATCGCATCGATCGGGGCGGTCGTGAACCACTCTGGCTGCTTGGCCGCGGCGGTTTGACTGAGCAGCTTGGCCTGTGCCTTCACGCCCAGCTTGTCCGCCACTTCCCTGGCCATGACCACGACCGCGGCCGCGCCATCGTTTATTTTCGAGGCATTCGCCGCAGTAATGGTGCCCTCCTTGTCAAAGGCCGGGCGCAAGGCCGCCATTTTCTCGAAGTTGGCCTTCTGCGGTTCCTCATCCTCGCTGATCAAAATCGGATCGCCCTTCTTCTGCGGCAGGGGCACGCCCACGATTTCCTTCCGAAACAGACCATTTGCCTGCGCGGCTTGCGCGCGCCGGTAGCTCATCATCGCGAATTCATCTTGCTGGCCGCGCGGAATACTGCATTCGCGTGCGCACAATTCGGCGGCGTTGCCCATGTGAAAATTGTTGTAGACGTCCCACAAACCGTCTTTGATCATGCTGTCGATCAACTCGCCATGCCCCAGGCGGTAGCCCTCGCGCGCCTTGTTTAACAGATAGGGCGCGTTGGACATGCTTTCCATGCCGCCGGCGACGACCACTTCGGCGTCGCCGACCATGATGGCCTGCGCGGCCAGCATCACGGCCTTCAATCCGGAGCCGCAAACCTTGTTGATGGTCATGCACGTTACCTCGACCGGCAAGCCGGCTTTGATCGCTGCTTGCCGCGCCGGCGCCTGACCCACGCCGGCAGGCAGCACGCAACCCATGATGACTTCATCGACCCGCCGCGGATCGATGCCCGCGCGCCGCACGGCTTCCTTCACCGCCAGCGCGCCCAACTCGGTGGCGGAAAACGGCGCCAACGCGCCCTGAAACGCACCGATCGGCGTGCGGCATGCACCGGCAACTACGACTTCTCGAAATGGCGTTGGCATGGCGAATTCTCCTTTTCAAATCAAGATTCAAACACCACCGGCTCGATCTTCCAATTCCCCTCCTTCTGCTGCAGGAACCCCGCTTTGAGGTGCGCGCCGTGCTCGAAAATCAACAACCACTGTTCCTCGAAGGCCTGCTGCAATATCACCGGTTTCACTTGCATTGTTTGCAGGGGAAACAGATCATAGCCCATCACATAGGGAGTTCTGAGATGGGAGTCCGTCGGTACCAAATCCGCGAGAAAACAAAGCGTGCGGCCGGCGGTTTTGATTTTGATAATGGCATGATCCTGCGTGTGCCCGCCGGTGACGATGCTTGCGATGCCGGGCAGAACCTCTCCGCTGCCGTCCAGGAATTGCAACACCCCGTGCCGCTGCAACGGCACGAAGTTTTCCTGTAGATAGCTGGCGCGGCTGCGCGGATCGGGATTCATGCCGTATTCGTAGTTGCCGCGCTGGCAAAAATATTGCGCATGCTGGAACGTCGGCTCCAAATCTCCGTGTGCATTGCGGCGCGTGCTCCAGCCGATGTGATCGAAATGCAGGTGTGAAAGAATGACGTGCGTGATATCTTCAGGCTTGAGGCCGTGGCCGGCAAGCTCATCCAACAGGGTATGCTCGCGCTGAATGGCGTAGATGCTGGCGAACTTCTCATCAAATTTATCGCCGATGCCGCAATCAATGAGAATTTTCTCTTCGCCACGGAGAACGAGCAGCGAATTCAATCCCAGCAAAATGCGATTCTTCTCATCGGGCGGGTCGTGGCGCTCCCACAACACACGGGGCACCACGCCGAACATCGCGCCGCCGTCAAGGCGAAACGTGCCGTCGGAGAGCAGGAAGATGTCGATGTCACCGAATTTCATTCCGACCGTTCAATTGCAGACAATGGTGAGCGTCCGAACCATTCCACCAATGTCGATTTGAATTGCGAAAAGCTTGCATCTCTGCAATTCTTCAAAGTCACTGTCGCCGCCAAATTTGCATAGATTGCCGAGGATCGAGGCAGACGCGATTTTTTGAGTGCCTCTTCCATGGCTGCCTTTGGATCTTTGGGTTTCTGATTCTCATCTCGTTCATATCTCGCAAGCATTTCCTTGAGCTGCTCTTCCGGCAGCCCCAAAGATCTTGAGACATGGGGAGAGTCTGCCCAAACCCAGATTTCCAACTCCGGGTCTATAACCACAATTTGATTTCTTCCAAGCCAGCCGGCTACGTCGAGGCGCTTTTGAACAATTTGCTGGATTCCCTGGACGGTTTCGGGTGAGCCGCATCCCTCCCGGTCAAAAATGACCAGGGCAAAACGATAAAGCCTGTGGAATGGTCGTAAGAAATCGTGGCATTTGCCAAAAACGCCGGCATCTCTTTCGGGATGCACTCTAATGTCGCAAGAAGGTTTATTGATGCCAAGCGAATTCTCGCGTGTCAGCAGTTGCCTGACCGCGGCTTCCATATTTTTGTCCGGCACGAGGACGATCAAATCTTTCATCCCAGAACTCCCGACGCGAACAATACGCTGAGGTTGACTTCTCCGCGCCAGTCTCTCAGTTGTGGATGCTCCGTTCCGGCGATAATGTCTGTTGCGCCAGTCGGCGTCTTGCCGAAACACAGAATCTGTTCCAATTTTGCCAGGCTCAAAAAAATCGGTGAATGGCTGGCAACCAATACTTGATTGTCATACACTGAAGAAAGCGATTGGTAAACTGCTTCAACTGCTCTTGGGTGCAAGCCATTCTCCGGTTCTTCAATCAAATAGATCGAACCTTCCGAAGGCAAATAGGCGATAAGAGTCAATGCCAATAGTCGCAGCGTTCCATCTGAAACCAACCAGGATGGCACGCGGGTTCCCGTTTGATAGGCTACCTCGAGATACAAATGCCGGTCTTCTTGCCGTTCCTGAACCTCAATTGCCTGAATCTCAGGCAAGGCCGTTTGCACATGGGCAAGCCATTGTCGATAACGTGCCGGATCTTTCTGTAGCTCACGCAAAGCCAGGGGCAGATTCGAACCGTCTGGAACAAAACGTTTCGGCGTCAATGGCGAGCAAGGCTGGCGCATGGCCAGACTGTTCAACGCCAGAACCTGAATCCCTTCCATGAGAAGTCGTTTTGCCCATGTCGAAATGGGGAATTTTTGCTCATCCTCGGGAAGATTTGCCAGCGACGATTTTCGCGGCCCCAACCTGAAGAGATTGTTCCAGTCACCGGACTCGGCTTTAAACCAATCATTCCCCGACTCGCTGATCTTATTGACAACCTTCCGCCATCCCGCCGGAGAATGCTTGCGTGGCGGAATCAAGACGGAATCCACGACCGGGTTCTCATGTGGGAAATCAAGATGCAATCTCAGTTGAGGCGCCTCATCGTGGGGTTGATGTCGACGGGGTGTCACCCCTTCCTCCGACTTCAACCAAAAGACTTCGTTCAGGAGTGCAGCTTCATTCTCGTAAGAGTAACCCAACGCGATTTCATAGCGGCATTCTGTGTAAGCGCCGTTATTCTTTGAGCCATGCAAACGTTCGGGCAAGGCAAACTCGATGGCCAGCTCGAAGCGGTTGCCGAGTCGATTCCAGGTCATTTCTTCAATCGAACGCGCACGCCGGCGAATGCTTTCCTCCGGTCCATGCTTCAGCATGTCGCCGACGAAAGCAATGGCATCCAGGAAGGTTGTTTTCCCGCTCGCGTTCGGTCCGATCAGAATATTGAAGGGAGCGAGCCTCTGGCTTAAACAGCGCAGCGAGCGATAATTGAGAGCTTCGATCAAGCAAATCATGCTGGATAGTCACCTACCATTCTTTCAACACTTCCCGCGAAATGATCATGCGCTGCACTTCGCTGGTGCCCTCGCCGATTTCGGTGAGCTTGGCATCGCGCCAGTAGCGCTCGACGGGATAATCCATGAGGTAGCCGTAGCCGCCGAAGATTTGAATGGCCTTGGTGCAGGCGCGCATCGCCATCTCGCTGGCGAAGAGTTTGGCCATGGCCGCTTCCTTCACAAAAGGCTGGCCGGCATCGCGCAACTGCGCGGCGTGCTGCACCATCAGGCGCGCGGCATGAATCTCGGTGGCCATGTCGGCGAGATACCAGCGAATGGCCTGAAACTCGCTGATCGTCTTGCCGAAGGCCTTGCGCTCGCGCGAATAAGCGGCCGCGCGCTCGAGCGCCGCCTGCGCCAGCCCCACCGCCATGGCGCCGATGCCGATGCGGCCGCCGTCGAGAATCTGCATGGCATATTTGAAACCGTCATTCTCCCGGCCCAGCAGATTCGCGGCCGGCACCCGGCAACTGTCGAATGAAATCTGCCGGGTGTCGCTCGCGCGCAAGCCGAGCTTATTTTCCTTCTTGCCGATGAGCAAGCCGGGAAACTCACGCTCGACGATGAACGCGCTGATGCCCTGGGTCTTGGCCACCTCGTTGTTGGTGCGGGCAAAAACCACATAGGTGCCGGCATAGCCGCCGTTGGTTACGTACATTTTGCTGCCATTCAAAACGTAGTGATCGCCCTGGCGCGTGGCAGTGGTGGTGAGCGCCGCCGCATCGGAACCGCTGTGCGGCTCGGTCAGGCAGAAGGATCCAAACTTTCTGCCGCTCAAGAGATCAGGCAAATACTTCTGCTTCTGCGCTTCGCTGCCGAACAAGTAGATGGGCGTCGCACAGAGCGAGCAATGCGCCGCGACCGACAGGGTTGTGGCCCCGCAGGCGCCCGCAAGCTCCTCGATCATCAACACGAAAGAAACCGTGTCCAGGTCGCCGCCGCCGTAGGCTGACGGGAACGGGATGCCGAGAAAGCCCAACTCGCCCATCTGACGCAGGGCGGCGGCGGGGAACTCCATGGTCTGATCGATTTCAGCCGCCTGCGGCTCCAATTCCTTCTTGGCGAATTCGCGCACCGTGTCGCGAATCATAAGCTGTTCATCGGTAAAATTCAGCATATCGTCTCTCTCAAGTTAGAGGTCCAGGTGAAGCCGGCTCTCGAAAAAATAACGCATCGCCGCTTTGCAGTTTAAACTCTGCTCAAGAAATTCTCCAAAACAAAAATTTTGCGCAAGCGAAAATGCAGGGGGCTTTCCACCAGGGCAATGGCTTTCAAGCTCTCCAGGCCGGAGACAAACCAGGGATCTTTGCAAGCAGGTATTTCCAAAACCCAACGTGGCGTCTCAATTTTCAATTCATCGCACAAATAATGCGCCGTTGCCGCCAGTATGGCGTCGAATTTCTCGTTGCTCAACGCAAACGATTGCGAGATAGCGGAACGGTTTTTATAATAGCGGAAGTCATCGACAAAATCCATCAAGGCAACCACCCAGTTCGAGGGATCGGCTTCGATGCGTTGTTTGGTTTCGCGCAGCGTCGTCATGATTCGAACAGTTCTTCGATAAAATATTGCGTGGCCGGCTTGATTTGTTGTTGGGGATAGTATTTTTCGAGAATGCCAAACACCTCTTGAGGCGTTCTTAGATTCAGCGCTTTGATCAAGAATTCCACGTCTTGCCTGTCCGTCGCTTCGACCCGTGCGGCCAATATTTTCACGGCCAACAAATAATCCGGCTTGGGAACAAAGACTTTGAGATGGGAGAAATCCCAAAGAATCCGTTGTGGGTGTTGCACGACGAAGCCCTGACGGCATCGTTCAACCAATCTTCCCGCAGCTCAAACGCGTCCGCAACACGCCTGTTTGCCTCCCGCATTCGCTGGGCTGGCTAAAAAACAGCGTCAATGTCTTTAGTACTCGGGCGGGCATCATATACGAGACACATCACCGCGCCGCCATAAAGGCAGGTTTCACCTTTCACGTCTAACAACTGCAATTCGTCGTTCAACCTCACGAGGCAAATTTGTATTTGGCTTTTGTCCATTTGTTGACTCTCATACACTCGAAAAGCACGACACAAAGTCGTTATTCTCCCCGAAAATCCGGCATGCGCTTCTCACCAAACGCTGCCAGCGCTTCCCGGCGGTCGCTGGTCGGAATGATGCGGCGATAGCATTCCAGCTCGTAAGCCAGACCCTCGGTCAACGACAAATCCAAGCCGCGGCGCATCGCCTCCTTCGCAGCCTGCACGGCAAGCGGGCCGTTCGCCGCGATCATCTCCGCAAGTTGCATCGTCACATTCAACAGCTCGCTTTCAGACACGACACGATTGGCAACGCCGTGCGCCAGGCATTCCTGTGCATTGAACAATTTCGCCGTGGCAATCCATTCCATGGCGCGGGCATAACCAATGAGCCGCATGAGCCGTTGCGTGCCGCCGGCCCCGGGAATGATCGCCAGCGCGGTTTCGCGCAAGCCCATGGTGGCGTTTTCACTGAGCACGCGCAGATCCGCGGCCAGCGCGAGTTCCATGCCGCCACCCAGCGCCGAACCGTGCACGGCCGCAATCGTGGGCACGTTAATGTCCGCAATCGCCTGGACGGCGCCGCGAATGCCTTGCACCACGCTTTCAACCTGACTCTCGGAAATGTCTTTACGTTCTTTGAGATCAGCGCCGGCGCAAAAATGTTTGCCCTCGCCGCGCACAATCAGAACGCGGAGTCTTTTGTCAAGAACATCTTGATTTGCGCGCTGTGCTGCGACTGTAATCTCGCTTACGAGTTGGCGGCCCAAAGCATTCACCGGCGGGCGGGCGAGAGTCAGATATCCGATCGCATCCTTGCCGTCATATTTGACAAATTCGAAAGCAGCCACAAGCGTTCCCGCGATTTGTTGAATAATGATGATTGTTACAGCCTGCCGGGCGCAATCCTCGCTTTTCTATTTTCTATCCTCGAAATCATCCGGCGCTTCAATTTCCATCTGCAACAGGCCCAGGCCATGGGTCTTGCCCTGTGCATCGCTCTTCAGGCTTTCCGAGCCGCCGCCGCCGAGGGAATCGTGCAGAATGAAATTCAGCGCCATGATGCCGTCGACTTCGTAGCGCTCGACCTCGCCGCGGCAGATCGCGTGAAAATGGCTTTTGACTCTGGCCGGTGTGAGGGTCCTTTTGAGCAACTCATAGCCCGCGCGATCATACGCGACGATGCCAACGTTGCTGGCATCGCCTTTGTCTCCGCTGCGGGCATAGGCAATTTCAGAAAGCCGGATTCGCTTCATCGCGGTGCAGCCTTCTTGTTGCGAGTGAACAGCCGTTGGTTGTCAGTTGTCGGCCGGCCCTTTCAAAGCACCGGCGACGCGCCTGGCGCGGGCACGCCAGTCGACTTCTTCTCCAGCGAGTGCAGCGAGTCCAGCCCCTCGGGCAGCGGCAGCACCCAGCGCACCGGTTGCACCGAGCCGTCTTTGCGCACCAGGCGTTCGACATACTTGAATTTGAGCACGGAATGCTCGACCCAGACGTCATCTTCGATGATCGAGCCGAAGATGTAACTCGTGCCCTTGATCAGTACATTGTTGCCGATGCGTGTGGGAAATTCATCCGAGCCGGTCATGTTCACGCCGGATTCGATCTGGCAGTTTTCCCCGATGGTCAGGTTGCCCTTGATGATGTCACCCTGCAGGATCTGGGTGTTGTTGCCGATGACCAGCCGCTGGTGCGGGTAGGTGCTCAGGTGCACGTTCTCATGAATGACGACGTTCTCGCCCAGTTCGATGTTGCCTTCGAGCGTGGCGCGGCCCTTGATCACCACACCTTTGTTGAGGCTGACTTGCGGCCCGAGGTGCACGCCCTTGCCGATTTCGATGTCGAGCGGCGCGCGCGCGATGTCCATGCCGATGATTTGTTCGATGACTTCATCGGCGATGAAGAAATCATCCTTGTCCTCGATGGAGATGATGTCCTTCAGCCGCTCATAGGCTTTTTCGCGGGCGATCTTCTCCATTTCCTTCAACACGCTTTTGTTGTTGAAGCCCATCACCGTGGAATAGTCATTGGCGCGGGAGGCGCGCACCGCCAGATAATTTTGGTTGAAGATCGCGATGAGATCGGTAATGTAAAGCTCGCCTTGGGCGTTGTTGGTTTGCAGCAATTGGATATAGCGCACCAGCGGCGCGAATTTGAAGGCATACACGCCGGTGTTGAATTCCTGGATGTTGAGCAGTTGTTCGCGGGTGAATTCGTATACGCGATTGTTGTACTGAATGCGATGCGGCTGTTCGGGAGCCAGCGCCAGAATGTCACGATGCTCCATGATCGCGATGACCTTGTCGTAGTCGCTGCCGGAGGATTTGCCGGTGCTGTCCCCGGCGGGCACGCGCAGGATGCGGCCGTAGTAGTTTTCCTCCGGCCGGCCTTGATACTCGGCGGTGAGCACCATCATGTCGCAGGCATTGCGCTCGAAATCCATGCGAAAATCACGGATCGCGCGGCTGGTCAGCAGGCCCATGTCGCCCGGGAAGACAAACACCGCGCCGTCAAACTGATCGTTGATCAGGCTGGTGAGGCCGACGTGCACGGCGTCGCCGGTGCCGCGTTGATCCTGCTGAAAAACGAAAGCACGCGCCGGCGCCGGCCCCAGCGCCCGCGCGACATCGAGCGCTTTGATGCCGACCACCAGAATCTGATTGCCGGTTTCCAAACCGTCGCGTGCCGCATTCGCCACCCGCGTCACCGTCGGCACACCCCAAATCAAGTGCAGCATCTTTGATTTTTCCGATTTGATCCGCTTGCCATGCCCGGCGGCGAGAATCATCGCCACGCGGCTGCTGCTGCGGGCGACCGGCGCGGAAAGCTCGCGCAGGGCTGTCATGATCTCCAAGTTTTGTTCCATGCTCACGGTTGCAGTTCCTTATGTTGAGTTCAACTTGGGGGAGGATTGCGATGATGGTGGCCACGGCAGCGCAGCGTTACAGCGCTGGCCGCCACGCTCAAAACGACACGACTTCGACGCGCGGTTGAATCTTGCTTTTGCTCACCAGCGCCGGCCAATAGCTGATGATGTCAGCGGCCTTGGGCCGGCCACCGGCAAAACCGGTCACGCCCGGCGGCCCGCTGGTGACCAACGGCACGATCTCCATGCCGAAGCGGTCGACCTTGGCCCGGTCGTGACTCTTTGCGCCCACGCGCAGCACGACTTCCGGCGGGTCGACCGGCGGAACAATGCCGGCATGACACACGCCGCTGCCCAGGAATTCCACCAGCCGCTCGCTTTCCGAAAAAGTACAACCATCGAGCGCGAGACGCTGCCAAATGATTTCGGCGCACAGCCGGGCTTTGGCCAGCGCTTCGGGCCCGGCGATGACGAGCTGGCCGGTGGCCTTGTAGCCGTTGTGATAACTGAGACTCACTTTCAAGCTTTCCGTGGGTGCGCTGCCTTTGATGCCATGCACCCGCACGCGATCAGGGCCGGCCTGTTCGAGTTGGATCGTGGTGAAATCCGCAATGACGTCGGGCGTGAGATAGCGCCGCGGATCGCCCATCTCATATACCAGTTGGGAAGCCACGGTTGCAATATTGACCTGGCCGCCGGTGCCGGCATGCTTGGTGATGAAAAACTCGCCGGAGGGCTGGGCCGCGATAATGGGATAGCCGAGGCGGGCAAAATCATCGATCTCGCGCCAATTCGTGTAGTTCGCGCCGGTGCATTGCGCGCCGCATTCCACGATATGCCCGGCGATCGTGCCGGCCGCGAGCTGGTCATAGTCTTGCGGCTGCCAGCCGAATTCATGAATCATCGGGCCGAGCACCAGCGAAGGATCGGTGACCCGGCCGCAGATGACGATGTGCGCGCCCTGGGCCAGCGCCGCGGCGATGGGAAAGGCGCCGAGATAGGCATTGGCCGAGGTGATCTTGCCCTTGATCTCATGGAGCGCGCGGCCGTCATCGAGATTCTTGAACGCCTCGCCGTCCGCTTGCAACTCATTCAACCGGCCGAGAATGTCATCACCGGTAACCGTGGCGACCTTGATACCGGTCAGCCCGAGCTTTTGGATGACCTGGCCGGTCGCGCGTGCGCACGCCGCGGAATTCACCCCGCCGGCGCTCGCGATAATTTTGATACCCTTCTCATGGCATTGCGGCAGAATGCGCTCGAGCATTTGAATAAAGTCGGTGGCATACCCCGCCTCGGGATTGCGGCTCTTGAGCTTCTGCATGATGCTCATCGTGACTTCGGCGAGATAGTCGAGCGTGAGATAATGCAGCGGGCCTTCGCGCACCAGGCGCACGGGGCCGAGAATCGAATCGCCCCAAAAGCCCTGGCCGTTGGCGATGAGAAGAGGAGAGGTGGCGTTCATGTCAGTTCGTCGAGTTATCAAAAGTCCACATGTGTGAAATTATTGCGCCATTTCAAATCCGATGTTTCAACTGCGAATATCAATATACGTTTTCAACGCTGTTTCGATGTCGGGCATTTTCGCAACTTGAATTTCAGAAAGTTTTCGCAACAGCCTCTCTTTGGCAACAGTTCTGATTTGGCCGCCCAAAACCAACGAATCCACCTTCAAGCCGGAGTCTTCAGATCGCAATATTACGTTGATCGGGAATCTGCTGCCCGCCAAGTTGCTTGTGAGTGGCAAAACACAAACGGTCGCACCAAATTCATTCGTCACGTCGTTGCTAACGATGAGACATGGCCGCGTGCCCATTTGCTCGCTACCTTTTGTAGGACTCCAATCGTCCAGCCAAATTTCTCCCCGCTTTACTCCCACCACTTCTCCGCCTCGCCGTTTTCAATTTCAAGACCTGGTGCAGTCGCCAATCCTTCTTCCGCCAAGTTCACTTCAAAAGCGTGCTCGGCTTTTGTCGAGGTCAGATAAGCATGTTTGAGTTTTTCCAAAGCGTGCTCGTGATTTTGGCTCGCCGCCAGAATCGCGATCTTGAATTTTTCCCCGACGCCTTGCGGCAAAGGCTCTTTTAGCTCAAGATGTGTTTCATCCATTACCACAGCTTCTAGAATTGATATGGCTTCGGGCATTATAATTCCTTTTGTGTTAAAAATGAAACCAGCCTCATCGCCTCAGCCAGGTAATCGAGCGTGAGATAATGCCGGGGGCCTTCGCGCACCAGGCGCACGGGGCCGAGAATCGAATCGCCCCAAAGGCCCTGGCCGTTGGCGATGAACAGTGGAGAGGTTGTGGTCATGACAGTTCGAAGTGATCAGTATCGTTCGCGTCAAAACGAGGAATTCGCGCCGTTAGAAAGGCAAGATACGAATTCTAGCTCTAGCCGCATCTAGCGTAATCAAAACGCCGCGATCAAGTTCATCTTCATACTGACGTAATATGGACACCAATAGATTTTCTAGATGCTCCGGCAGCGTATCCTGCGTGCGAACTTGAATCACACTCGGCCCAGTAGCGCGGGTCAAAGCCAGCAAAGTGCCGAAATCCAGATCGTGCGTGAAGACGGTATATCCATTTGTTCTGGCCCATTCACAGAATCCTCCGCGCGAGAATCACCAATGGTTGACCAGTGCAAAGTCTGCCAGCCATGGCGTTCAAACACGCTCACCCATTCGGGCGAGAGATTCATGTCAATAAGCAATTTCATGCGGTCAGCAAAGGCAATTCGATTTCTTCAACCCGCCAAGCGGCGTAGGCCAGTGCCTCGCGAATGTCTTCCGTTTCCAAATATGGATACGCCTTCAGAATTTCAGTATCAGAGTAACCCGTTGCCACCAACCCCACGATCATTCCTACCGTGACGCGCATGCCGCGAATGCAGGGCTTGCCACCCATGACGTTCGGGTTGAGGGTTATTCGCGTGAGATTGCGCATTGTATTCTCCTAAAGTTCTTTCAGAATGTTCATCATCGCCTCAGCCGGGTAATCGAGCGTGAGATAATGCAGCGGGCCTTCGCGCACCAGGCGCACGGGATTGAGAATCGAATCGCCTCAAAAACCCTGGCCGTTGGCGATGAAAGCTTATGGCTGTTGGCCTGCATCCATGTGATCGAGGAATTTCACCATCTCAGCAGCAAAGTCGCTCAAATCGTCCAAACGGCTCAAGTGCTCGCGCAAGAGGCGTTCCGGATCAAGAAACAAGCAGTCCTGCACGAGAATGTTTCTGCCGCCGCCGCTTCCGGTCAAGCGTTGCGCCAGAGCCGGTGAAATGACGCCGCCCTTGACGAGAGTTTGGCTGACCTCATCTTTTTCCTCCGGCAGGGGCAAAGACAACTCTGCAATCAGATGATTTCCGAATATCAAGCACGCATGGCACGGCAATTTGCAACGTTCACTCTCCGGCGGCCCGCAAAATATCATCGCTGCGGTAAGTCTCCTCGCCTCCTGCGCGCATGCTTTCGAGCTTGACGAGCATGTCATGCAGTTTGTTGAGCCGCACGCGAATGGAATCGTGACGGACGGCCATATTGCCTGGTTTGGATCCTGCTTCGAATGATTTCTCATTCGGATTTGCGGTGCGGGGCCGCGTCATGCTGCCTTCGCAACGTTGCGAAGACGAAGGCCGCGCTTGCTGCTGCATTGATCCCCTGGATCGGCTCCTCAGTGATGCCGTCAGCGCTTTGTTCGGTGGCAGGCGTGGATGGCACCGATCAGTTACGTGGCCGAGGCAACGCCAGGCCTGCGCCAAGACCGCTCGCCGACAAGTGGGCGCTGTCTGCGCAAGCCTGGCTGGGCAGTTCCGGTTACTTGGTGAACTTCGCAAACGCGCTTTTGAATGCCCCCTTCAGCTCGGTCCAGCTCTTTTCCGCGCCCGCCTTGATGTCCTCCCAGGCTTCGTCGCTGGCTTCCTGCAGTTGATTGAATTTCAGCATCGCGGCATCTTTCTTGGCCCGCAATTCGGTGATTTGCTCTTCGATTTCGATCTTCGCGCCAGCTTTGGCCTGGTCCGCTTTCAGTCTCAATTGATCGAGCTCGGTGTCCCACTCTTGCAGTTGCGCGGCCAGCTTCTGCAAATAGGATGCTTTCGTTTCCATGACCCTGCTCCTTTCGGTTAATGTAATATTGGCCTGCTCTTTTGGGCATCTGATGTGAGTCAGATGCAGGAATTGAGGAATTCTATCCCCAGGGTTCCAACCACTCTTTTTCAGACAATCCGGCTTGGCGGTGCAATGGTGCCGGCGTTTTGTTCTACTTCGGCAGATTCTGTTTCGTGCCCACGAAACACGTGAGATACACCCAAAGGCCTTTCGCAGTTATCGTGTGTTGGGCGGTAGAAATTCAAACTTGCCCATGAAGAATTAGACGCTCATCTTTTCTCTCTGAAAATATTTCCGCCACGCTTCCAACGGCGCAGGACGAGGGATAAGCTCCTATTCATCCCCTGCGGCGCGAACGCTCTCAAGACAAAGTTGAACAGCCTCGGCAATGTTTTTTGGCCTGAGCCAAGGTGCGGCCTGGCGAGGCCACGTCAAGCTCCAGACATCGGGCGGAATTGAGCCGGCCTTCTTTTTCGATCAAGACATGCAAATCAAGCGGCTTTGCATTTCCGTATTTTTTATTCATGTTTCATCTCATTTTTCATTCATCCTTCACTAACCGACTTGCGATGTGCATCACATCCTCATCACACCCGTGCGATACTCGCCCATTTCTGCCCGGTGCGCCGCCATCTCCAAGCCGGTGATCAGCGTCCGCCGCATTTCCCGGGGATCGAGCATGCCGTCTCCTAGCAGGCGCGCGAGAAGAGAGTGAGACCTCCGCCTTCTGCTTGTCAACGAGTCACCGGTGCAACTCCCCGTGTGCTTTTTCGGAAAACTCTTTTTTCGCATGCCTGAAGGTCGTGCGCGCGGCACAAACTCACGCTGCTTCGCGTTGCAAGCCTTCATCAATCCACCGTTTTAGTACAGCGTGTGTGGGCATTCTCTTTCTGCGCGCTATTTTTTGGGTCTTTTGCCATTGCTCAGGGCCGAGCCCCAAGAGCTCTGCCAGGCGCTCTGCCTTTCTTTTTTGCAGGTGAGCTTTGAAAGACGGGGAGACTTCGATGGTTTCATCCAAGTCTTCCATCTCGTATTCCGTGGTATCGTGCGTGTCCCAAAAACGCGCTTCCTCTTCCAAAGTCTTGAAAGTTGGGGTCGGCAGCAATGTCTTTGGTTTGATCGGCGCAGCGCGCCGTGGCCTATTTCTTTTTTTGGTTTTGTGCATAATATTTCTCTTTCAAAGTAGAGTCGCGTGCCGTTATTGGATACGCGCGACTGCGGCCGCGATAGGTGAAGATCACTGTCAAACACCGTCCGCTGCGCGTCCGGCCATAGGCAATGTGTTTTCCGTCTTTGGTTTTGCGCAGAAATGGGCGATTTTCGAGAACTTCTTCGACTTCGAGAAATTCTACGCTATGCTCGCCGATATGGGAGACGTTCCAGTCATCCCATTCACACGAAATAATTCGCACCGGCATTGCCCTCGGAATAGCAACAAAGACTGCATTGGTGTGATTCTGATCGAGGTCACATCCGCATCACGCCGGTGCGATACTCGGCCAGTTCCGCCCGGTGCGCCGCCATTTCCAGGCCGGTAATCAGCGTCCGCCGCATTTCCCGGGGATCGAGAATGCCGTCCACCATCAGGCGTGCCGAAGTGAAGTAGGGCGAGGCCTCTTCATTGTATTTCGCAACCAGGCGTTTGCGGAAGGCGGATTTCTCCTCGGGCGAAAGTTCCTTTTTGGTAAGCAGAACCGTGTCGGCCGCAATGCCGCCATCCATCACCGCCAATTTAGCCGTCGGCCAGGCGAAAATCAAGGCCGGGTCATAGGCCTTGCCGCACATGGCGTAGTTGCCCGCTCCGAAGCTGTTGCGAATGACGACGGTAAACTTCGGCACCACGGCATTGGCCTGCACGTTAACGAATTGGGCGCCGTCTTGAATGATGCCGCCGCTCTCCGCCTGCTTGCCGACCATGAAGCCGGTGACGTCATGCAGGAAGAACAGCGGAATGCGACGCTCATTGCACAGCATGATAAAGTGCGTCGCCTTGTTGGCCGAGTCGGAATAGATGACGTTGCCCATTTGCACCTGCGGCGGCTGCGGCCGGCCGAGATGATCCGGCGGCATGTGCCGTTTCACCGCCATGCCCTGGTTTGCCACAATGCCGGCGGAAAAACCGCCAATACGGGCAAACGCGGTCACAATGGTTTTGCCGTACTCCGGCTTGAATTCTTCGATGCGACTGCCGTCCACGAAGCGCGCAATGATCTCGCGCATGTCGTAGGTGCCGGCGGCATTTTCCGGCAGGATGCCGAGCAGCTCCTCGGGATCGTACGCCGGTTCTTCCGTGGCGGTGCGGTCAAATGGCGAACGCGGCGCATAGTTCAAGAGCGCCATCTGCTCGCGGATAAAGGCGATGGCCTCGTCTTCGGTGTCGAAGCGATAGTCTGCCACGCCGGAGACCGCGTTGTGCATGGTCGCGCCGCCGAGCGTCTCCGAGTCCACTACCTGGCCGACCGCGGCTTTCACCAGAAACGGCCCGGCGAGATACATGCTCGAGTGTTCGGTGATCATCGCCAGCTCGCTCGACATGCCGGGCAAATAGGCGCCGCCCGCCACGCAGAAACCGAAAACCACGGCAATCTGCGGAATGCCCATGGCGGCCATCCTGGCGTTGTTGCGGAAGATGCGGCCGAAGTGCTCGCGATCGGGAAAGATCTCCGCCTGGCGCTCAAGATTGACGCCGGCGGAGTCCACCAGATAGATGATGGGCAGGCGATTCTCCATCGCGATTTCCTGCGCGCGCAGATTTTTTTTGCAAGTGATCTCAACCCAGGCCCCGCTTTTCACCAATGGATCGTTGGCGACGATCACCGCCAGCTTGCCGGACACGCGGCCGATCTGCACGATGGTGCCGGCGGACGGATAGCCGCCGGGAATATCGTGGTACATGTTCCAGGCGGCGAACAAGCCGATTTCGAGCGGCTCGCCGCCGGGATCGAGAATGCGCCGGATTTTTTCACGCGCGGGGTATTTGTTGCGCGTCGCGAGCTTTTTCACCGCGGCGGGTGCAGGCTCACGAATCTCCTTGGCACGCAGATTCAACTCACTGAGCAAGCGCAGCGAATGGCTGTGGCGTTTCTTGTATTCTTCGGATTTGGTGTCGAGCTGAGTGGGGAAGACTTTCATGCAGGCTCCGTCACGGGAATTCGATTTCATCGCGATGTTTGCCGGCGCGGCTTACTTCTTGACAGTCGGGCGGTGATCACTCCAACTGAGCTGTGGGCCGTCAAATAACAGAGACAGAAGATTGAGAATGTCTCGCTTGAGAATTCCCCATTCTTGAGCGATTAACAAGTATTTTCCTCTGAAGGTCCGCTGAAGAAAGAGCAATTCCAATTGCGCGGCGGGAGCAAAGCTTGCGTTGCCATCGAACCCCTCCAGCTCGTAGCTTTCACCGGCAATAACTCCCACACCGAGGCGAGCGACGGAGGCTGCGGGCAGCAGGGTCACATCAGACCCGGTGTCAAGCAGCATGGGAACGTCAGACAAGAGGCCACCATGGCGGGGGTCACGCAGTGTGACTCGGGCCAAAGGTGCAGGTGGATTGAACCATGCCGTCTCATATGCTGGCATCAGAAGGTCCTTCAATCACCATCATTTCTTTGACGAAATCTTTGGCCTGTTCCGGATGAACCAGCCGCGGGCTGTAAACGTGTGCGACGCGTTTGGCTTCCCAGTCCGGCACGATAACATAGACTCTGGTCTTTTCCGGTAACTGAACGTTCTCCTCGAGCCGGATCAAACCGTTGTCAACGATGCCTTCATAAGCCAGTACTTTCATGGTTCACCTCGCTTTCATCATCGCTATGATGGTGCCCGCAACCAGCCGGCATCTCAGCGCTTATTTCTTACGGTAAATTTCGCGGCGATGGCCGATACTGTGAATGATGACGGTTTTTTCATCATGAAGTATCTGATAGATGATTCGATAATCGCCTTCACGGAGTTTATAAAAACCTTTGAGATTGCCTGCAAGGCGCTCAGGTTTGATGCGATCCAAGTTTGCGACAAGCCATGTAATTCGTTTATCATACGACGCCCAACTGGCTTGTCAAGTTCTTCCAGTTCATTCGCTGCCTGTCTCAGTATACGAGCCGCATACATGGCTTCTATTCCAGTTCAAGACGCCGAGTGACCTCCTCCAAGCTCTCGCCGCGCTCACCACCTTCCACCGCCTTCCTTTGAGCGAGCAATCGGTCCCGTACCGATTTGCGCACGCTCAAACCTTCGTCTGGATCGCCTGGCAATTCCAGCAATTTTTGTTCGATGAGCCTTCCCAGCATATCTTGCAGCTCATCCATTGTCATTTGAGAAACGGTAGTTGCCATTCTTTCTCCTTCACGTTTGCAATCAGCCTCTAACGAATATCCTTCACCCGCAATTGAATCGTTGTCCGCCCCTGCCAGGTGTTTTCTTCGACCAGGTAGGCGAGATCGACGTCACTGCGGCCGTCGGTGAGGCGATGGCGCAAATCGCCCAGGTTGAAGCCGATGCAGTCCAGCCGCCGGTTGCCCTGCATGACATTGAAGCGCAAATGGTTGTTGCCGACGATCTGGGGATTGCCGAGCACGCGCAGCCCGCGCGAGACGAACACCGGCCGCATGTTCTGCGGGCCGTAGGGCGCCATGGCTTTGAGAAATTTCATGAAGCGCTCGTTGATGTCGGCGAATTCGATCTCGCCGTCGATCAACAGCCGCGGCTTGAGCATGTCGGCGCTCAGCGTTTGCGCCGCGATCTCCTGCAGCTTCGCGCGCAGGCTCGCGATGTGGTCGGTGCGGATGCTGAGGCCGGCGGCGTACTTGTGGCCGCCGTAGGCGAGCATCAGCTCCTGGCACTGGGTGAGCGCGTGGTGAATGTCGAAGCCGGGAATGCTGCGCGCCGAGCCTTTGCCCATGCCGTTGTCGGTCGAAATCATGATCGTCGGGCGATAGAACTTCTCGACGACGCGCGAGGCGACGATGCCGATCACGCCGGTGTGCCAGGCCTCACGATCGAGCACGATGACGTTGTCGCGGCCGAGATCACACTGCCGCTCCACCAGCTCGAGCGCTTCGCGAAAAGTACTGTCATCGATGCTGCGGCGCTCGCGGTTTTCGGCATCCAGCACGCAGGCAATGCTCTGCGCCTGTTCGGGATCATCGGCGGTCAGCAAATCCACCGCCCGGTTGGCGTCGCCCATGCGGCCGACCGCGTTGATGCGGGGCGCCAGAATGAAGACGATGTGGCCGGTGCCCAGCTCGCTGCCCTGCAGGCTGCACACATTGATCAGCGCCTGCAAGCCGATGTTCTCGGTGGCGTTGAGTTTTTCGACGCCGGCTTTGACCAGAATGCGGTTTTCATCGGTGAGCGGCACGATGTCCGCCGCGCTGCCGATCGCCACCAACTCGACGTGGCGCAGCAGCGTCGCGGGATCCTGCCCGAGGTGCCGGCACAAGGCCTGCATCAACTTGAACGAGACGCCCACGCCCGCGAGTTCTTTGAAAGGATAGGGACAATCGCTGCGCTTGGGATCGAGCAGTGCGGTGGCGGGCGGCAGCAGCGGGCCGGGTTGGTGATGATCGCATACGATCACGTCCATGCCCAGGGCACGCGCCCGGCGGATTTCCTCGACCGCGGAGATGCCGCAATCGACCGCGATGATGAGATTGACGCCCTGAGCGTGCGCCTTCTCGATGCCGGTGAGCGACAGGCCGTAGCCTTCGCGCAGGCGCTCGGGAATGTAGTGGGGCACGTCGCAGCCCAGGCTGCGAAAAACCAGCTTGAGCAGCGCGGTGCTGGTAACGCCGTCAACGTCATAGTCGCCGTAGATCAGGAGGCGCTCCCGCCGCGCCAGTGCGGTGGCGATACGCGTGACCGCGGTTTTCATATCCGCCATCATAAAGGGATCATGCAGCCGCTCGAGGTCGGTGCGGAAGAAGCTGCGCGCGCTGTCGGCTGATTCGATGCCGCGATTGAGCAGGACCCGCGCGATGATGGGCGGCACACTCAATTCCTGCGCCAACCGCAAAACCGATTCCTGAGGCGTGGCCTCGATAAACTGCCATTGTAACGTCATGATGATGCCTTTGGGGCTGGAGAGGAACGGTCAAATGGGAATCACAACCGGAATCCAACGCACGGCCGGCGGCCGATACTGCCGCTCGCCGGCGCGCGCCTGCGCTGCGGGCGCCGCACTGCCGCAGCCATCAGCGCCAGCAGCCGGGTGGGCTGGCGTGGCTCCGGGTGTGGGCTTGCATGCCGGCGCCATTGTAAAGATTTCAGCGCCGAATTTCAAGCGAAAATCTCGGGTGAACTTGGAGTTTGCAATTCAAGCGCGAAGTTTTATATTGCGGCTGCCACGCACAGCCGGAATTGTTCAGCTTGCAATCGAGGAAATCGTCGGAATCTTCCATGAGAAAACTGCGCGTTTGTGTCGTCTTCGGCGGCCGCTCGGGCGAGCACGAAGTCTCGCTGGTTTCCGCCACCTCCATCATCAATGCGCTGGACCGCGAGAAATACGAAGTGGTGCCGGTGGGTATCACCAAGTCCGGCCGCTGGATCAGCGGCAGCCAAGCCCTCGCTTTTTTGAAAAGCGGGCAGGACACCAGCCACTCGCTGGCAATGGTGCCGCCCGATCCTAACGAACATCGTTTGGTCTCTGCGGCGCCGGCAGCCATGCAGGAACTGGCCAGTGAGGCCGGCATCGACGTGGTCTTTCCGGTGTTGCACGGTCCGCTCGGTGAAGACGGCACGGTGCAGGGCCTGCTCGAGCTCGCCAACCTGCCCTACGTCGGCAGCGGTGTGCTCGGCTCGGCGGTGTGCATGGACAAAGTCGTGCAAAAAGCGCTCTGCCTGCAGGCGGGCATTCCGGTGGTGGATTTTCTGTGGCTGCGCTCGGAAGATTGGTTCAGTGACAAGTTCGAGCATTTCCCCATGGCGGTGCATCCGCAGCGGTTGAGTGGAAAAACGCGCGCCGAGATTTTGCGGGCGGTCGAAGAAACGCTCGGCTTTCCGGCTTTCATCAAACCGGCGAACATGGGTTCGAGCGTCGGCATCAGTCGCGCGCGCACGGCCGAGCAGGTGGCGGCTGGCATCGAGGAGGCGGCGCGCTACGATCACAAGATTCTCATTGAAGCCGCCGTCGTCAACCCGCGTGAAATCGAAGTGAGCGTGCTGGGCAATCTGCGCCCCAAAGCCTCGGTCTGCGGGGAAGTCGTGCCCTCGAACGAATTTTATGATTACGACGCCAAATACGTCGATGGCGCCTCGCAACTCCACCTCCCGGCGAATCTACCGCCTCTGCTCGCGCAGAAGATCCGCGCCTGCGCGGTCATGGGCTTCATCGCCTGTGAATGCCAGGGCATGGCGCGCGTCGATTTCCTGCTCGAACGCGACTCCGACACGTTTTATCTCAATGAGATCAATACCATTCCCGGTTTCACCCAGATCAGCATGTATCCCAAACTGTGGGAAGCGAGCGGCATGGCATATGCGGAGTTGTTGGATGAGTTGATCCAGCTTGCGCTGGCCTGGCATCATGCCAAAAACAAACTCCTGACCTCTTATCAGCCCAAGCAGGACTGGTTCAAATAGCCGCCGGCCGGGCGGGCATGTGCCGGCCGTGACCGATGGCGCTGCAGCCGCGGGACAAATTCAAGAGGAGCCCTGTCACGATGAAGCGAGAACCACAGCACCCCGACGCCGGGCTCAGCGCTCAAGCCCTGCAGGAAGAGAACCTCCGCCTGCAGCGGGCGGTGCAGGAATTGGCGCTGTTGAACGATCTCGCCCGTGAGATCGGCGCCTCGGTCAACATGCAGACGATCATGCAGACCATTATCCGGCGCTCGCTGCGCGCCGTCAACGCCGAGCAGGGCGTGATCACGCTGATCGACCTGCAGGCCTCGACTTCGATGAAAACGCTGGTGCGCACGCGCGCCAGCTCCGACCGCCAACAGGCCTTTCACCTCGAGCAAAATCTGCAAGGCTGGATGCTGCTGCACAAGCAGCCGCTGGTGATCAACGATCCGGCGCACGACGAGCGCTTTCGTGGCGTCGAATGGGAGAAATCCATCCGCTCATTGCTGTGTGTGCCCCTGCTGATCAAATCGACGCTCACCGGCATTCTCACCATCTACAACAAAAGAGAGGGCGGGGGATTCACCCCGGATGATCAGCGCCTGCTCGGCATCATCGCGGCACAATCGGCGCAAGTCGTGGAGAACGCCCGGCTCTACGAAGAAGAACAGGCGCTCTTGCGCATGCAGGAACAGGTTCGCCTGGCGGCCAAGATTCAGCTCGATTTGCTGCCCAAAACCATGCCCGTGCTCGCGGGTTATGAGATCGCCGGCAAGACTGTGCCCGCGCAAAGCGTCGGCGGCGACTATTATGACTTCATCCCCCTGGCAGAACATCGCCTCGCCCTGTGCCTCGGCGATGTCACCGGCAAGGGGCTGCCGGCTTCGCTGTTGATGGCCAATCTGCAGGCCACCATGCGCGGCCAGGCCTTGGCGAGTGCCTCGGTGACCCAGTGCGTGCAACGCGCCAACACGTTGCTCCATCAAAGCACCGACGAGGAAAAATTCGCCACGCTGTTTTATGCCGTGCTCGATTCGCACGCGCATATTCTCCACTATGCCAACGCCGGCCACAACAATCCCTTCCTCTTTTCCTCCTCGCAACCCCAGCCGCAGCCCTTGAAAACCGGCGGCATCATGTTGGGGTTATTGCCGGACTATTCATTCAAAGAAGCCAGTATGGCCCTGCAGCCCGGTGATTTGCTGGTGATCTATTCGGACGGCATCACCGAAGCGCAGAATGCCTTCGCCGACGAGTTCGGGGAAGAACGCCTGCTCGCCGTGGTGAACCAACATGCCGGCGTAGCGCTGCCGGAGTTGGTTGACACGCTGCTGCAGGAAGTGGCGGCCTTTACCGGACCAACGCCGCAGCAGGATGACATGACTTTGGTGGCTTTGCGGAGAGTGGCATGATCGACTATGCCGTTCTCCTCATCGCAACATTCTCACGTCATACTTGTCCCGCCTGGCAAAGTGCTTGCTTGCGAAGAGGATTGCCGCATGGTTTGAATGGTGGACTTTTGTGAATAAGCTGTCGTTTGATCAAAATCCCACTGCTCTTTTCATCGTCGTTGCGGTCGATTCTGCGGTGCACGCCCTGGCACCAGCCGCCCCCTGCCTGCCGTGATTGCGCCGCTCAACAAAATTTCCCGCCGTCACTTATCTTTTGCATCTTCCGGCAAAAAATCTTATCATCGGCACATTTTGAAAGTCACAAATCCAGGCTTCCGTACGATTGATTCATTGGAGGAATGCATGCGTTGTCACTGCCTCTGGCTGCTGCTTCTGCTGGCCTTTGGCCTGGCGGGCTGCGGCCAACCAGCGGTCTCTGAGTCCGATGCCGCCAATCTCATTGCACAGGAGGAGATTCTCAAGGACACGCGCGCGTTGTCCGCGGACGACATGGAAGGCCGCGCGCCCGGCACTGCGGGCGGCGACAAAGCCGCGGCGTACCTCGCCAACCGTTTCAAGGAAGTGGGCCTCGCGCCGGTGAATGGCAGCTACTTCCAAACCGTGCGCATGGTGGGCATGAAGAAAGACGCCAGCCGCTCAACGCTCAGCCTCTCGCATCCGCTTGGCGAGTTGGATTATCTCTCCGATTCGACCTTGACTTATTGGTCAACCGCGCAAAAGCCGGTGGTGGATTTGCACGAGGCGCCGCTGGTGTTCGTGGGCTACGGCGTGGAAGCCCCCGAGCACAACTGGGACGATTTCAAGGGCGTCGACGTGGCCGGCAAGGTGCTGTTGTTTCTCAACAACGATCCGCCGGTGACCGAAAACGGCGTTGAATTATTCCAGGGCAAGACCCGCACCTACTATGGCCGCTGGACCTACAAGTTCGAGCAGGCAATGAAACACGGTGCCGCCGGCGCGTTCATGATTCACACCACGGAATCCGCCAGCTATGGCTTCAATGTGGTACAACACAGCGGCGGCGAAGAGCATTTTGCGCTCGACTTGCCCAACAGCGGCTATCAGGTGGAAGTGCTGGGGTGGATCGATCAGGCCACCTCCGCGCGCCTCGCGCAAGCCATGGGCACCACGCTGGACGGCCTGTTTGCGCAGGCTGCCAGCCGCGACTTCAAACCGATCGATACCGGCGTGCGGGTGAGCGCGCATCTCGAAACCACGATTCGCAAAGTCGAAACCAAGAACGTGATCGGCATGGTGGAGGGCAGCGATCCGAAGCTCAAGGAGCAGGTGATCGTGTTCTCTGCGCATTATGATCACCTCGGCAGGAACGACGATCTGCCGGGCCCGGACAAAATCTACAACGGCGCCTGGGATAATGCCCTGGGCACCGCCGGTCTGATCCATCTCGGCCGCGCCTTTGCTTCTTTGCGGGAGCGGCCGCAGCGCTCGATCCTGATGCTTGCCTGTGCCGCCGAAGAAAGCGGCCTGCTGGGCAGCCAGTGGTTCACCGTCGATCCGCCGTTTGCGCTCGAGCGCATCATCGCGAATTTCAATGTGGATATGCCGCAGATCTTCGGCGTGACTGCCGACCTCGCCGCCATCGGCCTGGACACGAGCACTCTCGGCGAGGCACTGCGCGAGGCCGCCGGCCAGTATACGGTGGTCGATTCCGCCGGCCAGCCGCAGCCGCTCCTGGTGCGCGGCGATCCCAACCCGAATGCCGGCAGCTTCTACCGCTCGGATCAGGTCAACTTTGCCAAAGCCGGCATTCCGGCGTTGTACCTCAATCCCGGCAAGCAGTATGTGCGGCCGCCGGCGGTCGATCCGAAGGAATATCATGACGCGCATTACCACCGCGTCACCGACGAAGTGAATGAGGTGTGGGATCTTTCTGGCTGCGAGCGCGACTTGCGCATTTTCTTCGCGGCCGCGCTCAATGTCGCCAACGCGCCGGAACGGCCGCGCTGGGTGGCGGGAAGTGAATTCGAAGAAGAATGGAAGGAGCTGTACGGCGAATAATCCGTCTCGGCACGGATTCTCTGATCACCAAGGCCTCCGGCGACAAACAGAAAGCGATGCCTTGGTGGTCAAATCTGGTTTTGCCGCGGCCTCGCTTTGGATTGAATCAAAAGCACAGACACAGCTTGACCGTGCCAATCTCTTCAGAGTGAGACGGTTGTTTCGGAAGCAATAATTTCCTCCAGCCGATAGAAACGCACCCAACTGATAAAGCGCTTCTTGACGTTTTGGGTCGTTTCCATCTGTCGGCGATTTCCTTTGAGCTGCGATTTCTCCGGGTGGGGGGAGAAGCTGCAGCACCGCACAATCACTCAGCTTGACGCCCAGGCGGGCCGGCAGTGAGTTCCTCCGCAGCAACAATCCAGCTTGCCATGGTCGACTCAGCCACTGCCGCTCGCCGGATTGCGGCGGTTTGCAATTGGGTGAGCAGGTTTGTAGTCCCCGCCGCTGGTGCGCGGCTGTCAAAGCCAATGAATTCACGGTTGCCACAGTGCCCCACGAGGGCGCAAGGCCACGATTCCTGTGCCCGCGTTTGAAAAACGGTATAACGGCGGCTTGCACCATTCTCCCTTGTCCTGCCCGCAGCAATTTCACTTCACCAACAAAACCTTCGCATGCTGCGTCTGCGTCGCAGTGGTCAGACGCACGAGGTAGACGCCCGCCGGTTGCAGCCGGCCTTCGTCATCGCGTCCCTCCCAACGCAGGACATTCTGCCCTGCCGGTAGCAATTGCTCATGCAGCAGCCGCACGCGCTGGCCGAGCAGGTTGTAGACGGCGAGCGTGGCGAGCTCCGATTTCGGCAGGGAAACGCGGATGGTCATCGCAGCGGAGGCTGCGGCGCTGGCAGGTGAAAACGGGTTGGGATGGCATTGCAGAAGCTGATAGGAAGCGGGTGTCGGTGATTCCGACACGGCGGTGGCAAACTGGCCGATGAGGCGCGCCACCGAGTCGCGCATGGCGGCTTTCCGGGCGAAGAGAATGTCACCCGGGCAGGCGGTGGCGCGCACTTCACGATGGCCGTAGATGTGATCGCGCACCGCGCCGTAGGCGGCATACACGCTCGCGCCTTTGGGATCGATGCCGCGCTGGTCGCACTTCCAAGCCAGCAGGGAATAGAGCGCATGCAGCAGCTCGGGCGTGGGTTGATGATTGTAGGGCGGATGAAAATATCCCAGCGCGGAAACGCCCATGCTGCCGGCATTGAAACCGTCGTGCGCGCCGCGCACGTCGCTGGCGTCATTGTCGTCTTCGCGGGCCTGAAAGAGGTGGCCGTGCTTGCAGATGGTGTAATTGTAGCCGATGTCGATCCAGCCGTTGGAATCCATGTGATAGGCCTGAATCGCGCGCACGCGGGCGGCGCAATCCTCGTAGCTGCCGACATTGAAATCGGAAATGCCGGCGGTGTGATGAAAGCCGAGATGTTTGGCGGTGGTGTATTGATAACCTGTGCTCGGCGATCGCGCGCCCCATTCCGCCCGTTTATAGATGCGCGGCTTCGGCACGCTGCCTGGTTTGGCCAGGGGCGCCGGAATCTCGTTCTGCTGCGCTCGTGCGCTCGCGCTGAGGGCCGGGCCATTCATTGAATTGATGATCTGCAGCGACATGCGCTCGAGTTGCGGGGCCGTGCCGGAGAATTCCAGCCGGTATTGCACCCAGCGGCTGCTGGGATCGACGAAGACCAGCGCGCCGCTTCGGTCGCCCGCAAAGGGATTGGGCCGGCCGTCTTCGGTGAGCGCCGCGATCGGCTCTTCTTCGGCGGGTACTGGCAGCCAGTTGCCCCACTGCCCGCCGTCTGCCCGCACGCGCACGAACACCTGCACCTCAGCCCCGGCTGGTGTTGTCGCCAGCCAGTGCGGCCCAACAGCGTTGAACGTGAACGGGCTTTTGATGGCCGGCGAAACATAATGCGCGCGGCCGGCGCCGGGCGAAAGCGCGAGCAGATTCCCGGTGAGTTGCAGGTCGGGCTGTCGTTCACCCTGCCCAAAGTCTTTTGTGGTGTGAATGATCTGCAGGGATTGCGTTTCCGCGGCGCGCGCGACGGCGCCAATCGTCCCCAACAAGAAAAGCACCGTCCCCAGCCGCTGCTGCCACCGGTGAAACTCAGGCATGTTTCCTCTCCGTGATCCTGGTTGTTGCGGTTTGGATGAAATGGCCGGCAATATCACGATTCCGGTCTGCAAAGGCAAGCGCAGATTTACGCGCGCGGGCCGAAACTAAAGCTTGCAGGGCAGAGGGCGGATGCGTACCTTGCGCCTTGCTTTCGCAAAGCGAATCCGGTTACGAGGGCTGCGGTCTGGCTGATCTCCGGCATTTGATTGCGGGAACTCGAAGGTGTCTACCCCAACAATGGAGTTTGAAATGATCAATCGCGCGATACTCGTATTGGCGATGGCTTCGACGGTTGGCTGTCAGGAAACAATCAAGTTTGACAAACCCCTGGAGGATGAAATGGATCCCGTGGTCGTCATGACAACAACGGCCGGCGATATTTACCTCGAGCTTTTCCAAAAGGACGCACCAAAGACCGTCGCCAATTTTCTCGAACTGGCGGAGGGCACGAAGGAATTCAAAGATCCCAAAACCGGCCAGATGGTCAAGCGGCCTTTCTACGACGGCTTGAAGCTTCACCGCGTGATCAAGGATTTCATGATGCAAGGCGGCTGTCCGCTCGGCACCGGCACCGGTGATCCGGGTTACCGCTTCGAAGATGAGATCAACGCCGCCGGGCTCGGCCTCGACAAGATCAAGCTCACCGAAGCACAGTTTTCCCTGCAGGCTGAGGTGCAGCGCTATCAAATGTATCTCGGACAAAAGCTCGGTATCCGCTCCCAGGCCGATCTCGATGCCAAGCGTGAGCTGGTCGAGGCGGAAATGGTCCGCCTGAGCCAAATGTCGCTGATGGAACTGTATCAAGCGGTGGGCTACCAGTATGACAGCACCAAGAGTTCCCACAAGGCGGTGCGTGGTGCGCTGGCCATGGCCAATTCCGGCCCCAACACCAACGGCTCGCAGTTCTTCATCAACCAGATCGATACCCCCTGGCTGGACGGCAAGCACACGGTTTTTGGCCAGGTGGTGAAGGGCATGGAGGTGGTCGACAAGATTTGCAACTCGCCGGTGAATCAACAATCCCAGCCGCAGCCGGAGATCAAGATCGTGTCGGTCAAGGTGCATCAACGGGGCAAGAATTAGTCGTCTGCCGCCCTGACCGAACGAGCCGGAACCAAATCCTGCCACTGCGGCACGAGGTCGCTGTTTGGTGTCTTCATGCTTTGGTGATGAGCAAGGCTCTGCTTTTGTTGCAATGAGTCAACTGCAAAGCGCCGCGCCGGATTTCACCTGCCCGAACGATTGGTGCGCCGGAAAATTTGCCGGCCCTGTTTCTCCTCCCGCCGGCATTTGAGTGTATAGTAGTTGAAAGTTTCGCCTGACACGCATGTAATGATTTTGCCGGCGCTTTCCCGCAGGCGCCTGGAGAAGAGAAATTGAAAGCCGGATTTGAACTCAAAGACGGGGCCCTCGTCCCCAGCACTGGTGAGCAGCCCACGATTTTGGTCTACGCCGCGCCCAGCGAGCAGGAAAAACAGCAGCTCATCGCAACTCTGCGACTGGATGCCTATGACCTGGAATCGGCCCTCGATCCCGATGAAATTTCGCGCGTGGAGTTTGCCAACGACCGGGTGGCCTTGATTTGGAAGCGGCCCAAGAATGCTTCTTTCGACCAGCGCTTGCAGCTCGATGTCGCCTCGCTCGGCCTGTTTCTGCACCAGGACCGGCTGCTGGTGATCATGAGCGAATTGGCGATTCCCTTCGCCGCCAAGGAGTTCCAGGGCGCAGGCTCGGCCGTGGAGATTCTGCTGCGCTTCCTGCTGCACACGGTGCATCATTACCTCGGGCATCTCAAGGCAATCAAACAACTCACAGTCGAGTTGGAATCCAAAATCAGCTCGTCGATGGAAAATCGCTACCTGCTGCAGATGTTTGCGCTCGGCGAGAGCCTGATTTATTATCTCAACGCCATCGAAGCCAACGGCGCGGTGCTGGCCAAGCTGCGCGGCAACGTCGAGCGCCTCAAGCTTTTGCGCCAGCAGGTGGAATCGCTCGACGACATCATTCTGGAAAACCAGCAATGCGCGCGGCAGGCGCAGATCTACAGCTCGGTGCTCTCCGGCCTGATGGACGCGCGCGGCACCATCATCAACAACAACATGAACGTGCTGTTGAAAAATCTCACGCTCATCAATATCATCTTTCTGCCGCTCAACCTCATCGCCAGCATCGGCGGCATGTCGGAATACAGCATGATGACCAAAGGCGCCGACTGGCGGCTGTCCTATGCGATTTTTTCGCTGGGCATGGTGGTGCTGGGCTGGGTGACGTGGGTGGTTTTGGTGCGCAGCCTGGACAAACGGCAGCGCAAGCGTGAAAACTTCAAACACTGAGGGAAGGTTTGGATACCTCGCGACTGTCCCACTTGCTGCAAGCCTACCGCCAGGCGCCGCCCCAGTTCCACGCGACCAGCTATTGGCAGTCCTACGAAGAAGAGATCCTCCAGACCATTGCTGCCGCAGATTTGAACGAGCTGCGCTCCGGCAAGTATCCGGTGTTTGCCTCGTTCGGATTCAGCGACGTGGTCTACACCTACCATCCCAACACGCCATGGTGGAAAAACTGGCTGCTCAAGCTCCTGCATCGCCACGTCATCAAGGATCGGCGGGTGCTGCCCTACGGTCTGCGCATTCCGGACATTCAGCGGATGGCCTATCACTACTGCAAACTGCGTGGTGAGTTGAGCGGCGCCAGGTCGATCCGCGACCTCGCCATGTCCACCTTCGGCAATCCCGGTGATCTCTTCAAGATTCAGGGCCGGGCCTACTCGGTTCACTTTCTGAGCTATTATCTGCGCTATTGCTTCGTGCAACAGTATGTTGGATTTCAGGGGGAGGAGACTGTGGTGGAGCTCGGCTCCGGCTCGGGCTATCAGATCGAAATTCTCAAAAAGCTCCATCCCGGGATGACGATTCTCTGTTTCGATTTGCCCGCGCAGATTTTTTTGTGTGAAACCTATCTCACGCACGCGCTGGGCCGCGGCCGGATTGTCGGCACCGAAGAAACGGCGCAAATGACGGACTTGTCCGGTCTGCGGCGCGGATTGGTCTATTGCTTCGGCAATTGGCAATTTCCCCTGCTCGAGCATTTCAAGTTCGACGGCTTTTGGAATGCGGCCAGCTTCGGCGAAATG
This sequence comes from bacterium, assembly GCA_023150945.1. NCBI lineage: Bacteria > bacterium. The sequence continues at coordinate 189,516 of JAKLJX010000012.1, forward strand.
GAGCCGGCGGTGGTGCAAAACTATTTGTCATATGTTCTGGGAAATGCCGAATGGATCTATTTGCTGCAAGCGCGCCGCGGCAAGGAAACCGTGGGCCGGGCCCGCGTGCGGCAGCCGATCACGTTTGAAGACTATGCCAGGTATCTGCCGGGATACACTTTGCGGAAACAGCAGCACGCTTACCAAGCCCACAAGCGGTTGACGCAATCCGGCGGCTATTTCGAGGCGGTGTGGGTGAAGGAAGAGAGCAGTTGAAGCAACGCCACGTGGCGGCGGCCGGCCGTGGTGACACTTGCAGCGTAAATGGAAATCCCCTGGCGTTGCCCTTCACGGGCAATGCCAGGGGATTTGTTTTGCAACCGCTGTGATCCGCGATCCGCCGTGCACAGATCGGATGGTCAGCGTGGCGGCAAGCTGCCGTCGTCGCCGTTCTGGCCTTCCTGTTGCTGGCGGCGGGCTTCGCCTTCCAGAATGCGGCGCAACCGTTCAAGTTCGCGCTCGGCCTTGCGGCGCTCTTCTTTAATGCGTTCCAATTCCGCTTCGGCGGATTCGGTTTCACGCTGCTCTTTGATGATCTGTTCGAACAGCTCGCGCCGGCTTTCCGCTTTGCGCATGAGCAGATCGCGCTCGCTCATCGAGTATAGCGAGGTCGGCAGCAGGGTGATTTTCATGCCCAGGCTGACGCGCCAGGCCGAGTAGCGCGGCAGGGTGTAGAGCCGGGCTTCATTGCGGGCGGGCGTGGCGCTGCCGGACAGGCGCAAATCCGAGCTGGCATCGAGCGCCATCCAGCGATAAGGTTTGTAGGAGACGCCGGGCGTGAGATACATGACCGCGCTGCGGCTGAAGGCGGTGGTGGGCGGCGCGCTGATGAAGGCGCTGCCCAACAGCTCGAAGCGGAAGTTGAATTTTTCCGAAGGCAGAATCATGGCCGCGCCATAGAGAAATTCCTGCGTCATCTTGGTGACCGCAATCTGCGGCGCATCGCTGGAAAGGATTTGTCCGACGTCGTTGTGATTCCAGTAGCCCAGATTGAAATGCGCGCTGAAACCGTCTTCGGGATACAGCGGGTCGCGCGCAAATGACACCAGGGCGGTGGCGCCAAAGCTCACCTTGCCGGCGGAGTACGGCTCGAAGGGCAGGTTGTGCATCTTGGCGGTGGGCAGGCGCGTGCCCAATTCGATGCCATAGGTCATGGCGGCGCCGCGCTGGCCCAGGGAGGCGATCTTCAAGCGCAGAAAAATGTCATCGGGGATGTTGAAGGCTTTGCCGCGGCGGTTGGTGTCTTGGTAGATCATCGGCACCACCGACAATTCGAAGTGACGGCTGATGCCGTAATTCAAAGCCGCGCCACCCTGCACATTCCAATAGGCCACGGCGGTGGTATCGCCTTTGGGATTGGAGGCCGGCGGCGGCACATTCACCACCTTGCCGTAGAAACGGGTGTGGGTGTACAGGGTCAGGTAGCCCGGCTCCAGGTTCCAGGCGGAGCGGACAAAGGTCGGGCCGCGCCCGCCGTGGAACGGCACCTGCGCCTGCGTTTCCGGCGCGCCGGCGAGCAACGCCACCAGGCTGCACAGCGCGATGCGCATCCCAAACCGTCCTCGGGGCGAGCCGTACGCGGACCGCCCTGAGAAGGAAAGCCGAGATGTAAGCTGAATCATGATGAAAACCTCCAGAAAAATTTGTGTCACGGCAGAATTACGGATCTAAACTGATTTCGAGCAAATCGCCGGCGGGCTTCGCCGCGGTCGCCGGTGCGAAGCTCGTGCAATCGTGTCGTCGCTCATAGGCTCGCATGAACTCGCTGGGGGGGCTCGCCGTGTCTGTTGGTCGTGGAGATTGGTGGCGTGCGGTCGGAACCAAGCCCGTCCGGATGGGGCTCAATCGGGGTTGCCTTTTCGGCTTTCATCCCACGGGAGGAGGTGATCAACTACACTGAAAAGTGCAAATCCCTGTTGCCCATTGCGGCCCGCCCGTTCGCCTGCGCCGCCGCGCGAGTTTTGCGGCACGCGCACGCTGGCGGCAGGTTGGCGCAGACGGAGCTGCGGCTCATCATGACGTCCAGTCACCACGGACAACGCACTGTTCCTTCGGCCACTACTGCCGTCCCCCGGCTGCGCTGGCAGCCTTCCCCTGCTGGCGGCGGCCTCCTGGGTGCCCGCCGCGTTTCCTCTTCGCCGAAGGCTCACGCCCTTTCATTGTCGCCAGGAGATACCAACAATTTTGTGCGTTCGCAGAAAGTTTTTGGCCCTGGTTCGTTAAATGTTTCTGACAATAGCAGTCGCGGGCGCCCATCACCGCTGCTGTCCTCCGGCTGTTGTCCGGCCGGACGATGGCAGCCCAAAGGAGCGTTCCAGCCTGCTAACAATGCTATCGCGGTTATCGTACCCGCCTGCTGCCAAAAATGCGTAAGCGGCAAGACAAAATTGGCCTTGTTTTTCATGGGCCTCTGCCGGCATCAGGTCGCGCAGGCTTGGCAGCCGCACCGCGACCGCGGCCACGTTCCAGAAACAGTGTTGACGTTTTGGGGAATAAAGCGTATTTTCCGCGAACCGTTTGGCAACTACAAGCCGGCGCATTCAACCGCGGAGCAAGTTAAGAGCAGGAGGCATTCGCGATTTGTCACGTAGCGGAGAACAACATGCATTCAACCCTTCAGCGCAAACGAGTTTTCATCACGGGTATGGGCTTGGTGACGCCCCTGGGACTCACCATCGAAGAGAACTGGTCGGCATTGATGGCGGGACTTTCGGGGATCGGCCCGATCACGCACTTTGATGCCTCCCATCTGAGCACCCAGATTGCAGGAGAGGTCAGAAACTTTCACCCCGAACACTACATGGAGGTGAAAGAGATCCGGCATTACGACCGGTACGTGCACCTCGCGGTGGCGGCGGCGGACAAGGCGCTGGCTGATGCCGGCCTCTCCGCGGAGAATCTGCCGCACGAGCGCACCGGCCTGCTGATCGGCTCCGGCATGGGCGGCATGGAAACCTTCGTGAACAACACCCGCGCGCTGATCGAGAAGGGGCCGCGCCGCGTTTCGCCGTATTTCGTGCCGGCGGTGATCGCCAACATGGCCTCCGGTTTTCTCACCATTCGCTACGGCATTCAAGGCCCGAATTTCTCCATCGTGTCGGCCTGTGCCACCGGCGCGCATTCCATCGGCGAAGGTCTGGAGATGATTCGCAAAGGCATCGCAGAGGTGATGCTGGTGGGCGGCGCGGAGGCCGCGGTCATCGAGCTGGGCGTGGCGGGCTTCATCGCGGCCAAGGCGCTCTCCAAACACAATCATCCGCCGGAAAAAGCCAGCCGGCCGTTCGATCTGGCGCGTGACGGCTTCGTGATGGGTGAAGGCGCGGGCGTGCTGGTGCTCGAAAGCGAAGCGCATGCGGCCAGCCGCAACGCGCGCGTGTGGGCCGAACTGCTGGGCTCGGGCTCCTCGTCCGATGCTTATCATCCCACGGCGCCACGCACCGACGGCACCGGCGCCGCCAAGGCGATTCGCTTTGCCCTGGCTGACGCCGGACTTGCCAACGAGCAGATCGGCTACATCAATGCTCACGCCACATCGACGCCGTTGGGCGACCGCGCGGAAGCCGCCGCGATTCGCCACCATTTTGGCGAGCATACCAAAAAGATCGCGGTCAGCTCCACCAAGTCGATGACCGGCCATTTGCTCGGCGCCGCCGGCGCGGTGGAGGCGGCCTACACGGCGATGGCGTTGCATCATCAAATGCTGCCGCCGACGATCAACCTGCACGAGGTCGATCCCGAATGTGATCTCGATCACGTCGCGAATCAACCGCGGCCGGCCAAACTGCAGTATGCCATTTCCAATGCCTTCGGCTTCGGCGGCACCAACGCCACGCTGGTGTTGGGCCGGTATGAGGGAGAAGGCGCACGCTGAATTTTCAACTGGCAGGCGCGGGGGCGGGAAGCGCAGGAGTTTTCATCCGCAGATGGCGCAGATGACGCAGATGGTGATGAGGGTGTTGGCAGGCGCGGGGGCGGGAAGCGCAGGAGTTTTCATCCGCAGATGGCGAAGATGACGCAGATGGTGATGAGGGTGCCGGCAGGTGCGAGGGCGGAGCGCAGGGGTTTTCATCCGCAGATGGTGATGAGGGTGCTGGCAGGCGCGGGGGCGGGAAGCGCAGGGGTTTTCATCCGCAGATGGCGCAGATGGTGTTGGTGGACGCAACAATTGTCGGCGGGTGCGACTGAAGAGCGTGTGCAATGCGCTCGCCTTCACGGCGGCCAGCTTGCGGCCACGCGAAAGCCGAGATTGTTGCTGCGAAATGTGGGCGCGATGCCGCGGCGATAGGCAATCTGCAGCCGCGCCGGCGTGTCGCTCCACGAGCCGCCGCGAATCACCCGTTCGTTCCCCAACGGAACCGTCACGCCATTCTGCGCCGGGCCGTTGGCGGTGGCAAACCAGCCGCTGCACCATTCCCACACATTACCGGTCATATCGCAAATCCCCAGGGCATTCGTGCCGAATTTGCCCACCGGCGCGGTGAATGCATGGCGATCGTCATAATTGCGCCAGATGACCGGCCAGTCCGGAAAAACCTTCTTCAGGGCTTCATCGGCAACGTTGCCGCCGCGTGTGAGTTGCGGCGGCCCGTTGCCCCAACTGTATTTCATGTCCGTTTTCCCGCTGCGCGCCGCAAATTCCCACTCCGCCTCGGTCGGTAAGCGATATTTTTCCGCGCGGTTTTGCGACAGCCAATTGCAGAACTCCACCGCGTCCTCCCAAGACACCCCCACGACCGGATGATCAGGATCATGCAGGGCCGGCCCGAGCTGTTTGTAGAAGCCGTCGCTGCCGGTGCGGTAGTGATATTTGCTGCCGGCGTCCATCCATTCCGGAAAATGCCTGCCGGTTGCCTCGACGAACGCCAGATACTCGCGATTGGTCACTTCATGTTTGCCGATGAGGAAATCACCGAGCGTGACGGTTTTGGGCCCGCCGGTCGCTTCATCGTTCGCAGCCTCGCGGCGCCAGCTACTGGCTTGCACCAACACCATGCCCTCGGGAAGGCGGGCGGTTGCCCGCTCCCCGGCGCGCGAGTTCGATTCGCGAAAGACTTGCCGGCTGACGAGGAGATTCTTCGGCGGGGTATTGCGCGTGCGCGGGGCAGTCTCGTTGTTCAATTCTGCTGCGTTTTTTTCTTTCTCTGCAAGCAGGCGATTCGAGTTTGATTCCGGCGGCTTCCCCGCGGTGCGACTCTGCGGGGCCGGGACAATGAGCGGGTTGCTTGCCGGCTTTTGTGCCGAGGGTCCGGAGTTGGCGGAACTGGCCGGCACCGCGGCCGCGCCGTTCGCGGGAGCGGGCGGGGCGGCAGTGCGCCCCGGAGGGCCCGCAGTTGTAGCAGCGGCCGCCGTTTCTTCTGCTTCGACAAATTGATTGGCGCGCACCAGCAGCCACCGTAAAGACTGGGTGAGGTAGGCTTGGGTGGCCGGCTCGCGCAAAATTGCCCAGGACAAAAGCGAAGAAGCTGCGAGGAACACTGCCGTGATGAGCAGGCTTTGCTTGAATGGCATTGGCCGCGTTCGTGAACTGCGGCGCGGCGGGGTGGCGTTGCGGGCAGCGGCAGCAGGCTTGCTGATGCCGTTTTCGCCGGTGGGCCTTCTTGCCGGCGCGGGGGTGGCTGCCAACATGATTTTGTCCGCAGTGGTTGCTGCCACTTCGCTGCCGGCGAGGATGGGTGTCGCGCCGGTGGCGGGCGCTGCCGCCACGGCCGTGCGTGGCTCCGCCTTGCGATTCAGGCGAAAGACCTGTTGGCCCTGCGCACCCTGCCGCAGCTTGTGCAGCCGCCGGCCAACTTCCGCGGCGCTCGCCGGCCGGTCCTTCGGATTTTTCGCCAGTAGTTGCTGCACGAGATCAGCCATGCCGGCGGGAAAGCCCACCAGCATTTCATCGAGCCGCGGCGGTGCCGTGTTCACGATGGCGTTGATCAACTCGCTTTCGTTCAACGCATCGAAGGGAAGCTGCGCGGTGAGCGATTCATAAAAAATCACGCCCAGGCTGTAGAGGTCGGTGCGATGATCGACCGGCTGGCCGAGATACTGCTCCGGCGAAGAATACACCGGCGAGCCGATGCGCGCCTGATAGCGCGTCAAGCGCGCATTGGATTCGAGAATCTTGGCCACGCCGAAATCCACCACCTTCACCATCTCATTGCCGTGCTCATCGTGCACCAGCATGATATTGTCGGGCTTGAGATCGCGGTGAATGACATTGTTGGCGAGCATGCAGGAAAGCGCGGCGCATATCTGGGTGCCGAGCTCGAGCACCTGATCGAGCGAGAGCGCGCCGTGCCGGCTCAGGCGCTGGCCGAGCGACATGCCTTCGAGAAACTCCATCACGAAGTATACCATGCCGTCGGCGGTCTCGCCGAAATCATAGACGCTCACGACGTTGGGATGCTTGATGCGCGCCGCCACTTGCGCTTCCTGGTAGAAGCGCTGGCGGATTTCGGCGTTGGTGAGAAAATCCGGCCGGATGAATTTGATCGCCACGAAATCTTCGATGAACATGCGGCGCGCGCGAAACACGCTGCCCATGCCGCCCTCGCCCAGCTTGGCGTGCAGTTGGTAGCGCCGGTCGATCACCATGCCGATTTGCGGCTGGGGATAAGCCCGCAGGCCGCCGCCGGCGGCCCTGACGCCGGCGCACGCATGCGGCCGGGTGGCGTCATAAGGCGACTGGCATTTGGTGCAAGTCTTGATGGTGGTTCTCATCGCCTTCCCATCGCAAAGCTCGGCCCGATTTGAAACGTCAGGTATTGAATCGCCGGGCCCTCATCCAAAAATGCGTGATATTGCAGGCGTGACTGCAGCCAGATTCGTTCGCCGAGCGGCAGTTGCTGGGTGAGATGTGCGGCCGCGCCCCAGCGCCGATCGGTCAGCGTCGCGGTCCGGCTCGCGCCGGTGATTTTGATTTGCGGCAGAAACCAACCCAGCCCCACGCCCAACGTCCAGCGCGGGTGAACCTGAAAATCGAGGCCCGCGCCGACTTTGATCATCGCGGCCGATCCCTGCAAGCCGAGATTCAAAAGCTGCTGCGCGATTGGGCCTTTCAGCCGTAACGGCGACCAGGCATAATTCAAATTCAACCCCCAACGCGGCGACAGCGGCAGCAAAAACAGGCCCTCGAGCGCGGCGCTGCGCGCAAAAGCCGCAGTCATGTCGATGGTCTGCACCGGCTGTTCGTTGGCATCGACGACTTCCAGATTGAAGCTCAGCCCATACGAAGCGGAGCTGCTTTTGAGGCTCTGGTTCAGGCCGCCGATCAGGCTGAAGCGCAGCGGCGGCCACACCGGCGCCGGCCGCTCGCCGGTGAGGGCTTTCGCTCCTTCGCCGCGCGGCGGCGTGCGGTCGCGTGCGCCCTTCAGCTTTTCCAGCATCGGATCATACTCGCCCGTGCGCGGTTCGAGCACATCGCCCTTTTGAATCGTGGTGTGGTCGGCCTTCACCAGAACTTTGACGGTGGCCAGGCGGGGATTGACTTTCGTCACCTCGACCCGGCCGACCCAATACATCAATTCACCGGACTGGCGATTGACCTCGAACACATCACCCACTTGAATCCCGCCTTCCGCGCCGCGATCAATGAGACCGAGATTGTTCTCAAAACGCAAAACCCGGATGGGCGTCTGGGCAGCGGCAAGGCTCAGGCTGGCAGCCAGTAGCGCTGTCAAAATTCGAAAACTTGTCATTCGCAATCTTGGCTCGATTAAGCTCGTGATCGCTCGCCTGCGGGGCGCAATGCCGTAGCGAGAGCCGTTGGCTTGGATGAGATTGAACACAGCCCCACGCGGGCAAATCTGCAAGATCAAACCGGCCGCCCGCCCACCGTGCGGTTGCGAGCCGGCTGGAAAAATTTCCGCAACGCCATTCTGCTCAGCAAATACCAGCCCACCTCACGGCAGGGCTGCGAATTCGTGAATATTCGTCCAGCCGCGCTGGCTTTGCCAGCGCCGCCTGGCAATTTCGTTACGTTCCCGTCGGCGGGATTTCCAAAATGTAAATCCCCTTCGCCGGGAGGTCACTTTTGCGAATCAAGGTAACAGAGCGCCAGTGAGCTGGTACCATGATTTATTGGAATGGCCTCTCGCTTTGTCATTCAGGCGAATCTTGTGAAGAACTCGGCACGGTGCCCGAATTTTCACGACATCCTGTGAAGATTTGAAAGGGGCGCCGGGTCCTTCACAGGATTTCTTCTGGATGACACGCGGAATCACATCTACCAATCAAGGCAACAAGGCACGAGTGCTTTGTTATCTTGATTGGCAGGAGTGATCCCGCTTGTCCTGCGGAAGGAATCTCGTGAGGTACTTTGCGCTGTGCTCAAGTCTTCACAGGATCCTTCCAGGATGACAATGGTGGTGGAGATATTTTTCAAGGTCACGGTGTGCTAGCGTTTCCGCGCGAGCAACTGCTGGAACTCCGCCACACTGCCGACGCGATAGGCGCAACCGTGCGGGCAGTTGTTGACACAGGCCGGGCCGTGATTGGCTTGATAACAGAGATCGCATTTGCTGGCAAGCAGACGCGGCTGGCCGCGCAACATCTCCGGCAGCATGTTGGCGGGCCACACTTCGCCGGTTTCGTGCATGATGATGGCATCATAGGGACAGTTGTTGGCGCACGCGCGGCAGCCGATGCAGAGATCGTCCACGATCTCCACCACTTCCCCCACCTGCGCGCGGTGAATCGCGCCGGTCGGACAGCCGATCAAACACACCGGGTCATGACAGTGATAGCAGGACTTGGTGATCAGGAAGTTTTCATACTTGTCGCCCTCGCGCACGAAGCGCGGGCGGCCGGCATGCGTGTCCGCGCAGCCGCGCACGCAATCGTCGCAGCGCGTGCAGGCATCGAGGTCGATCACCAGCATGCTGCTGCCCTGCACCAAGCCCTTGTCGAGCGCGGTTTGAATGAACTCCGACTGGCCGACGTGCTTGCGATTGTAGCCGGTCTCCTTGATGCGCGCCACCGCGCTTTCCCACAGCCGCCGCCGCACCGCCGCATATTTGCGCAACAACGCCTGCAAATCTTCCCGGCTGATTTTGATCAGCTCGGTGAACTCCACCGAAGTGGCCGTGCACATCCATTTGCCCAGCTCGGGCACCAACAACTCGACTTCGCCGAGCGTCAGGCCTTTGGAGAGATAGGACACCGCGACTTCTCCCTCACCCAAAGGCTGCGACAGTTTCAAGAAACCGGAGCGTACCACATACAAAGCCCCGGCCTCTTCGCCGGCGCGTGCCACCACTTCCCCCGGCTCGCACGAAACCAATTCGACGCGGCTGGTGAGCGCGGTGAGAAAGCCCTCCTCGCAGGTTTGCAGCAACGGCGTGGTCTTGAGCTGGGCCAGCAGCGAGCGCTCGCGATAGATCTTGTCCAGGCGCTCCTTCAAACCGCGTGATTTGCGCTTCATGCGGCGCAGGGCCGGCACGCGAATCTGCGCCAGCACGCATTCGGTGGCGGTGCGGGCGGTGACGGATTGCGGCCAGCCGTTGACCGCGCCGATTTCGCCGAACAGCTCGCCCGCGCCCAGCGTGAGGCCGCTGCCAGCCGGCAAATTGAAATCCACCGCGGAGAGAAACACGATGCCCGCGCCGTTCTTCGCTTTGCCGTTGGCGGCCGGCCGCCGGCCATTGCGGACTTTCTGCAAATAGACCTCGACCGTCCCCTGCACGATGAAAAACGCCAGATCGAGATATGCGCCCTCTTCGAACAGAATGGCGTTCGGCTGCCAGCGCGCAATCGCCACGTCCGGACTGAGCTCTTCGAGAAAGGCCTCATCATACTCCCGAAACAACTCGAACTGGCGCAGCCGCTCGGGTGAGAGTTTTTCTGAAATGCCCAGAATGCCGGCGGTCGCGCCCAGCGCCGACCAGCGGTCGCGGTATTGTTCCATGCGCTTGACGCCGGTGGTAGCGGGCTGATTTTTTTTAGAATTCAAAGACGGCATGACTTTTTCAATGTGCAGTTCAAGTTTGGTTGTGATTTAGGCTGCGCTGCCGCCGGCACATTTGCCCTGGCGTTCGGCAGAACAACGCCAAGTCATCGGAGTTGCGTGCACGTCTGCACCGGATCTCACGGGATGACAGGGGTAGGGCAGATTTTTTTCCATGCGCCACTTCATTGCCCGGTGCGTTGATACAACAGCTCCAGACGTCTTTTCACAATCAGCAGAATCTCGCCGAGCGAAGCGGTGTCACTCACTGCCGGAAACGGCGGCAAAGTGAGAGGCAGCATCACACGCGTGGTCTCGACGGGTGCTGGGAGCAGCGCTGCCTCCGGCGCGGCGGCCGGCAGGTTCATCGGCGCATTCGCAGCCATTCTGGCCGGCGCGGCCGCTGGCGGCGCCATGGCCGCGGCGGGCATCTTCTCCGGTTTGGCGGGTGCGGCATTCGTGGCGGGTGGATTCGCACGCTGGTCGGCTGCTGCGCGCGGTGCTGCTGGCGCCGCAGCCGCCACTGCCATCACCGGGCCTTTCGCATTCATCGCCCGTTCAAACGGCGCTTTGGTGAGCTCGTTTTGATCCGGCGGACGCTGCCAGTGTTTGGCCACCTTCTTCAGGCCGGAGATGTAGTTGAAGCGCGCGCCATCGGGATGGCCCGCGGCCAGGAGTTTCTGATCCGTGATGTAATGACAGCGCACGCACGTCGCCGCGCGCTGATCGAGATTGGCCAGTTCCACCAGGCCGAGCCGCAGCGCCTTGACGTAGCCCGGCCGCGTCCTGCCGAGTTTGGGATCACCCTCGGAATGCGGATCCTTGTAGCCGCTGCCGGCACCGTGACAACTCTCGCAGCTCACGCCTTCTTCCACTTCCCGGTTTTCCTTGCCCGACACCACCGTGCCGTGACATGTCATGCAGCTTTGATTGCCTTTCAGCATGTCCGCCGGATTGACGCCCGCCAGCTTCGCGATCTTCTCATAAGCCGCGGGATCGTCGAAGAAGGCATCCACCGTCACTTTGTGCGCATCATTCTTCCACCACTCATTCTGCTGCGCGTGGCAATTGCTCTGCCCCAGACCGCAACTGCCCGGGCCGAGCGTTTTGTATTGCGCCCAGCCCGGCGCTGCTGCGACCAGCAGCAACAATGCAGCGAGCGCCCGCCTGATTTCCGCCGCGGAAAAGAACGTCGGCGCGGCAACGAACTGCGGCAGTCTGCCGTGCGCCGCGTCGCCGTCAATCGCCGCGTCGGGCCTGGCGGATCGATTTTTTCCAGTAATCATCGGAGACCTTCCAAATCTTGCCGTCCCGCAAAAACAACCGGCGCATTTCTTCGAGCGTCAGCGGCCGCGAGCCGAGACGGCCAAACACGCTCACTTGATTGCCGCTCTCATCGACCGCGCGGTCGCGGTCCATGCCCTTCGACAGCGCGATGGCCTCGCCCGGCGTCCGCTTGGTGGCAATCAGCCGCGGATTGGGTCGCGGGCTGAATCCCAAAAACGCCGGGTCCAGCGGCGAAGTCAGTTGCAGCACGTGCACGCCGTTGCGGCCGTCGGCGACATAAGCAAACAAGCTGGCATTGGTGGCCGCCACCTTCACACCGTAAGTGTCGCTGATCTTACCCTCGCCGTTGTAGATTTGATCGACACGCAACGCTTCGGGATTCTCCGCGTCGAGAATGACGAGGCCCTGTTTGCCCGCGGCGACATAAGCGTAGGTGCGCGCCCAATACAGCTCGCGCGCATCTGCCAGCGCCACCACATTGTTCGGCACCAGCCGCGGCTGCTCCGGAAAAGTGAGATCGATGGCCTTGACGCCTTCCTGATCGCACACCAGCGCATAGCGGAATTGCATCGCCACGGCTCTCGGTTTTTTGAGGGCAGGCGCGCCGATGCGCGCCACCAGTTTCGGCTGCCGGGGATTGTCGACGTCCACGATCATCAAACCCTGGTCGCAGCACAGGTAAACATAGCGGCCGGCGATCGTCAGATTCACCGCGCCGTTGAGCGCACCGTTGGGATTGAACGTGACCGCGCGCTCGAGAAAATTGTTGCGCGGATTGTTGTCCACCAGGGTCATGACGTCGACCAGAATCAAACCCTCCTCGCGGTCGGCGACATAGGCATAGCTGTAGGACGGATGAATCGGCCACTGTTCCTGATTCTCCGGCCGGTGCACGCGTCGGGTGTCGACCGGCATGTTGGTGGGCAGGGCCACGGCCGTGGCGAATTTCGTCTTCACCTGCGTGTCCTGCCCGAAGGGCGAAACCGGCGCGGAGACAATGCGCTCGGAAAAGCCCTTGTTATCGATATTGGCAACGTCATACACGCGCAGTCCGTCCTCGCCGTTGGCGGTGTAGAGATACTCGCCGCGCAACTGCAGGCTGCGGATATTGGTGCCGCCGTGCTCGTATGCAGTTGCCAGTTCCTTGCCGTTCTGCAGGTGCCGTTGATAGTCGTCGGGATAGGCGAGCTTCTGCAAATAGCTGCCGATCACCGCCTGGGGCTCGTCATCTTCCGTCACTTTCACTGCGGCCAGGCCGTGCGGCCCGAGGCCGGCGTAAACGTATTTGCCCATGAAATTGACGGTGTTGGTGCCCTGCAACAACACCTGCGCCAGCCAGGCGTTGTTGTCATTCTGCTCGGAAAGATGGCAGTCCGTGCAGGTGCGGGTTTCGGTGGTGCGCACGGTGTGCGGAAAATGGGGATTGAACGCCTGGCTGCTGTAACCCGGCGCGGAAATCGGCACTTGTTGATTGTAAATCTGCTCGCGACTGGCATTGCGCGAGCTGAGCATCACCGCGCTGGAGGAACGCGCCGGCGCATACTTGTTGCCTTTGGTCGTCGCGTTGCGGCACAGCATGAAGGCGTCGTCGCGCAACACCTGCGGGTTGTAGGTCGTCCAGTTGCGCGATTCTCCGCCTTCGAAGTGATTCATCGCTTTTTTCCAGTTCGCCTGCTGCGGCAGATGGCAGCCGAAGCAATTCGTCACCCACGAGCTGTGGCAGGTGTAGCATTCCATCTTTTGCGGGCCGTGCGCCAGTTGCGACTCGCTCATCGGCCGCGCCCAGGTCACACCGCCGGTGGCCACCAGCTTGGCCGCAGCCGCCTTGGCATTGTAATGCTTGCTCGCGGGATCGACGATGTCCGCCACCTGGGGAATCTCCCATTGCAGGGAATCGTGCACCATCGAGCGTTGGAAAACGCGATCGCCGCGCTTGATGAAGCGGCGTTCGCCGAAGGGCGTCAACCGGTCGAGCAGTGCAGTGCCGCCGGCCGGCGCCGCCAATCCTGAAGTCAGCAGCGTGGCCCGCTGCGTCACCGTGCCGTGGCAATCGACGCATTGGATCTCGATCGCGTTGTGAAACTCGCCGTAGAGCTTGCCGTTGCCGTGATTGTCCTGGGTGGTGTGGCAATCGACGCAGTGCATGCCCTTCTCCGCGTGAATGTCTTTGAGGTGCACGGCTTTCTGCGCGGTGCGGCATGCTTCATCGCAATAGGCCTTGCTGCCGTCGGCGAGCGGGACGACGCCGTGAAATTTGTGCGGCGCGTCGGGTGGAATCGCTGCGCCGTTCTGATCCAGCAGGTTGCCGCGCCGGTCGCGCTTGAACACCGCGCGAAAGATCCAGCCGTGGCCGTGATAGTCCGCCAATTGCGTGGTCTTGAGCTTGGGATTCAGCCGCGTGACCGTGCGCAGAAAATCCGGATCGCCCCAGTTGCCGCGCAACACCGCCTCCTCGGGATTGGCGGCGAGCAGCTTGAAAGCCTCCTCGGAGGAAAGCTGCTGCTGTTGCTTGGGATACATGAACTGGCCGTCGCTCTCGTAATCCCACATTTGAAATCCGAGAAACGTATTCATGAAGCCATTGGGCTGATGCATGTGACACACCATGCACTGGCTGGTGGGAATCGCGCGCGTGAATTGGTGACGAATCGGATGTCCGGATTCCCGCTGGGAGATGGTGGTATCGGCGGTTTGCGAGTAGCCGCGATTGCCGAACTTCGCATAAGGCCCCGCGTGCACCGGCGAACGATCATTGGCATACACCACATGGCAGGCAGAGCAGCCGCTCGAGCGATAGTCGCCGGGATGATCGTTGGTACCCAGAAACGAAAGATGCGGATCGTTCAGCCGGGTTTTGTGAATGTTGAGCAGCGGCGAGCTGATCAGCAACTGCGTTCCCAAGCCGCGATCGCTGAGCTTGTTGTCGGGTTTGCCCGGTTCTTCCAGCGGGTTGGGCAGGCCAATGTCCGAGGGATTGATGCGCGGCACGCGGCCGCCGCGTTCGAAGCTGCGGAAGTTGTCGCCCGGCTGGGAAATCTCCCAGCGCGGCAGGGGCAGGAGAAAGGGCAGCACGCCTTTTTGCAGCTCTTCCGGCGTGGGCGGCGGCACGGTGTTGAGGCGTTGCGGCTCGCCTGCGCGGCTGTAACTTTCTCCGAGCAGGTAGTTCTTGGCGGAGAGAATGCCGTTGTTGTAAGCCGCGCCGCCCCACAACAGCGCGGAGTGCGTCATCATGCTTTTCTTGACGCGCAACACTTCCTGGGCATGGCAGCCGCCGCAGGCCTCCTGCGCCACCCGCAAATCGCTGGGATTGACAAAGCGGATGAATTCCGGCTTCTCCTCGTTGAGCAGAGTGTAAGAACGCTCCGGATTGGCCGAGCTTGGCCATTGGTCTGGATGGCGCGGCTGCACGTGCGCCTTTTTGAGTGTCGTGGCTTCGGCATCGCCGCCGTGGCAATCGGTGCAGCCGATCTTGATGGCAGTATTGCGGTGCATTGGCTCGATGCCACGGTGGCAGGTCAGGCAGCCTCTGCTTTTGCGATCTGCCTGGCGCTGCGTCTGTTTCATCAGATCGGTTTGGGCAAATGCCGTGGCCGCCGTCAACAGGCAGGCCAGAAGGTATGGCCGTATTCTCATGTCCTCTGTTCAGTAGGTGAAAACCAGCGAGGCAAACACCGAGTACAGCATCTGCGGTGACTGATAAATGTCGATGAATCCGCCGAAGGGCCGGAGCGCGGTTGCCGAAATGGTGATGATAGCATTATTGTTCAAAAAAGGTCGATAGATGAAACCCAGGCCAAAATCCAGCCCGATGTCATTGCGAATTGTGGATTGATTCAAAAACTGCTGCAATGGCGCGGTGGTGGCAAAGCGCAGATAGTTGGCATTCAACACGCTGCGCAGCTTGGGCGTCCATTCCGCCTCCCAGGCAAGATTGAACAGCAGCAAGCCGGGATTGACGAAATTGGGCTGCCCCTGCGTCTTGCTGCTGCGCAGATTGGGCAGGAGACTCTGACGATTCACCAAATTCACGCCCAACAGGCGAATGCCTTGCAGATTCCAGAAACTGAACGGCCCGCCGGCAAAGAATGGCTGATCGACAATGGCATCGAAGCCGCGGCCAACGCCGTCAAATGGCTTGGCATCTCCGGAGGAATAGAACACCGAGGCTTTGTAGCGTTTCCAATCTTGATCAATTGAAAGTTCCAACGCTGCCATTTGTGCATTGATGCGCACGCGCCGGCCGGCAAGTTGATTCCGGCTGTCACTGCCTACCACTTGATAGAAAGCATGGTTGATATTCCAGCGGCCGAGATGGCCGTCGCCCGTCCAGCCGAGATAAAAAGCACGCACCGTGTGCGGCGTTGCCGTGCCGATCAGTGCCGGCCGTGTGGGAAAGCCGTTGGTATCAACGTAGATGCTGGCGCGATCGACGTTGTAATGCAGGCTCCATTGCGCGGTGTAACCGAGGGTGAGAAAGTCCTGGCGGTACAAATTCACCAAATAGACCTGTTGATTGCGATCATCGAAAACGGTATTGAGCTCGCTGTTGGTGTCCTTTTCCAACTGATAAAAATAGGCGAGGTTGTATTGATAGTGATTTGAATGAAAATTGCCGAACAAACGGCCGCCGAGATTGAAGTCACTGAAGACAAAGCCGCGAAAGTCGCTGAACATACGCTGAATGCCGGCTTTGAATGAAATGAAATCATAGCGGTCGCTGAGATTGAGCAAATGCTTTTCCAGCGACAATTCCTGCAAAGCGAGCTGCCGGTCGCTGCGATCAGTGCGGTTGCGCGGGCTGATGCGGGCGACATTGCTTTCCCGCAAATCGAGGTAGTTGAAATTGAACGCCGGCGTCACGCGCAGCTCCCAATCGCGCGGCCGGAAGGCGGTGTCGCCGTGATAAAGATCGAAGGTCAGTCGCAACGTCTCGCTGGCGAGCGTGCGGTCGCCGGCGCCGAAGAAATTCTGGCTCTGCGCATTGGCGGTGCTCACGCCGCTGGGCGTCGGCAGCCGCGCGGCCTCGATGAAATTGTCGGCGCTGGCGGTGAAAATCAAAAACGTGTTTTGCCCGAACAGCGGCCGATCACCCTTGAGCTTGTTTTGATTGTAGGGATCATACCACCGGCCCTTGACATTGAGTTCATAGGGCGGCGGTTTGATGCTCTGCCAGCGGTCGGTTACCGGCTCAAAATCTTTCGGCATTGCTGCCGGTTTGGCAGGCAGGGCAGGGCGGCGGGTTGCAGTGGACCGGCGCGGCCGCGTTTCCACCACTTTGCGCGCCCGGACTTGGGAGGAGTCCCGCAGCGCGCGCCGCTGCGCCCACGCCTCATTCCTCGCAGCATCGAGCCAGCCCAGGCCCACCATCACCAACATAACGAACAGCAAACTCTGCTTGCACTCTCTCATGTCACACTCACGGCAATTCCGGCTGGCGGGGAAATTTGAGGTAAGGCAGCTTGACATTGCGATAGGCGTATTGATCGGTGCGGAGGGCCGGCGGTGCCTCGAAGCCCAGCGCGCCGCCGGCTGCGATGTAATCGTCCTGATCGACGCCATCGCCGCTGACGCCGAGGCCGCCCGCGAGCTGGCCGTTTTTGTAAAGCGGAATGCCGCCGGGAAAAATCTGAATGCCGTTGACGAACGGCGACCGGACCGGCATGGTCTGCTGCAACGTGAAGTCAAACTGCGCATCGACGTTTTGGTAGAACGGGCCGCTTTCCACCGGCTGGGTTTGCGGTTGCGCGCCGAGATCGATGCCCGGCGGAAAGTAGCGCTGGCTGAGAAATCCGAAGGCGCGCGTGCTCACCGCCAGCGGCGCGCCGGCGGGCAAGCCCAGCAGCGTACGCATCTGCTGACCGAGGGTATCATTGGGATCGCTGAACGCCACGGCTGAGCGCGCCTTTTGCGCGGCCACGTCGAAGCTGAACATGGTGGCATCCGCCATGCGCCAGATGCCGAGCAGCGTGCCGTCGACATCCGACACTGCGACCACGACGCGCGCCGCGCTGCCCAACGGCCGGCGAATCGCCGCGCGCGTGCGATTGGCGCGCGCCACCGCCTGGTTGATAATCTGACGCACCTCGCCGGCGGTCAACACGCTGCCGCCTTTGATGCGATAGTCATGCGCGGCATCCAGCATCACCTCGCCTTCCATCGGCATACTAGGCGGCGGCGTCGGCCGTATCGGAAAACCGGGATCGACCGTGCCGCGCGCCGCCAGGCTGTCGAAAGTCAGACTGAAATTGAAGGCCGGCGGCTGGGTGTTGGCGTAGAGCAGTTGGATGCCGTCGAGCATGATGGTGTCCCCGCGCTTGTCGCTGGAAACTTCATAGCCGCGCACGGCGGCCAGCGCAATGATCTCGTCCCGGCTGACGCCCTGGCAATAATTGAACATGGTGTTGAGCAGGTTGCCGGCGACCGCGGGATTGACATTGGCGGCCACGAACGTATCCGAGCCGCCGCTGATGCCCAAGCCGCCGGCGAGCGCACCGTTTTTGAAAATCGGCACGCCGCCGGAAATGCTGGTCAAGCCCGGAATGTTGCGCGGGTTGGGTTGCGGCGGCCCGAGCGGCGGCAGCGGTGCACCGTTGGGCTGCACATCACCGGTGGCAAGCTGGGAGAACGGCACGCCGAACAGCGGCCCGGCCGCGGTGTTACTGGCGGCCGGCGGGAAATGACCGCGCGTGATGAAGCAGGCGGTGAGGGTGGTGAAGCCGTGTTGATTGCTGCTCAAATAGGCGGCGGTGCGCGCTTTGGCGATCTCGCCGAGCAGCGCCTGCGCCGCCGGTGCCGCCTGTCCCGCGCCATTCATGTGAAAGACGCCCAGCACGTTGCCTTCACGGTCGACCACCGCGACGTTGATCTTCTCATTCATTTGCCCGGCCACTGCGACCGCTTGCGCCATCAACCGCTGTACGTCCGTTTCCGTCAACGCGGGGGGCTGCGCCGGCAGGGTTGCCTGCATCGGCATGCTGCGCGGACTGCAGCCGTTGAGCGCCAGGACGAACGTGTACAGCGCAAAGAAGAAAAAGAGGACGAACAGGCACCTGGCCTGCCAGCTTGCACCACCCTCACGGCGAAGCTTGTTTTGCCTGATCAAGGATGACATGCGGCGTGTTGCTCCTGCGATGGTTTGAATGAAAAACACTTTCCTGGCGGCACGGCTTGATCAACGCCCACCGGCGTCCGGCAGGCGTGAGTTGGCGGCGGACACAGCGGACAACAGGCGGGCAGCCACCGTGCCGAAGCGGAGCGCGGCCGGCAGTGCCACCTCCGTTTCGCGCGCGATGGCCTCCCGGCCCACAAAGGTGTGATTGCGGCTGTCCAAATCACGCACGCTGACGGTGTTGGATTTCACGATCAGCACGGCGTGACGGCGGGAAATGGAGGGATCATCGATGCAGACGGTGCAATCGGGCGCGCGGCCCACGAGATTCTCACCGGCGGCCAGCGGGAAGTTTTGCACTTCGCCGCCGGCTTTCTGCACTTCCAGCAACAGAGCCGTGCGACCGGCCGCGACGGGCGCTTCGACTCTCGTTTTCTCCGGCGCGGCGGCCGCGAACGGCAGTTCGCCGAGCGTCACCGGCACTGCTTCGATCAGGGTGCGGCCAATGCTCGAGCGGCGGCGCCGTTTGGTGGTTTTACCTTTGGCGAATGCCGGTCTTGACGGCGCGGGCGAAGAGGGCTTCTGCGCCAGCACCTTGAAACCATTGCCCGGCGCTGCCGCTTTGGCCGCGGCCTCGGCCACTTGAAACACGAAGTCGAACTTCCCGGCAAAGGTGATGACGTGCAAACGTCCCAGTTTTTCGCGGCCGCTCACCCGCCGGCCGTCGAGCTGGGTGCCGTTGCGGCTGCCCAAATCTTCCAGCACGTAACAGCGCTGCGCCTCCTCCCAAAAGATGCGCGCATGCCGGTCGGAAATGACCGGCGGCTCGAGTACGATGTGATTGTCGCCGCTTTTCCCGATCAACGCTTGTTTGCCGATCGCGAAGCTGGCGCCGGCGAGCATGCCGGTCGTGCAGAACAGTCTGGCTTTCATGGCTGATCTTCCGCTGCCGCGGGGCACCGACAAGTTGCGCCAAATGGGCGAGATGTCGCCTTCTGACAAAAAGTGTTCCTGCAACGGCTTGGCCGTTGCATCAAGATTCTCTGAGTTTCCACGACGCTCGCAGTTTTGCAAACCTCGGCTCAGCCGAAGTCAGAGCATTTTCGGACGGGCGCTCATGCCCTGTCACCTTGCAGAGTATATCCGCCACCGCTGAAGAAACCGCCTGGGCGCTTGGCCCGAAGCGCGCACAAGCCGAATCAAACTCGCTCCTGTTCATGACGAAGCGCCCGGGCGGTGGTAACAGGCCATGAGTCAATCAACATACAACAGCAGGCTCGCCCGATTGGTTTTGTTCGGATGATAATAGTGGCACGTCACGCAGCGATTCGAGGTTTCCGCGGCATTGTGGCAGCCGCGGCAATTCTCGATGCCCGGCACATTCTGAATCGCGGCGCGATCGGCCGCCGCCGCGGTGGCGGTGACCGGTTCGAACATCGGGATGGCGGTGTGGCATTCCAGACAGCGCCGCTGCAGAATGTGAGCGCGATGATCGAACTCGGCGCGCCGCAAGATCTGCTGATCCTTTTGCACCCGCTGAATGGCGGCATTGGCCACCACGTGGCAGCGCTGGCAGTTGCGCGTGAGATTGTCGGCCAGGCCGAGAATCGCCTGGGCTTGCGCCGGCGAGACTTGCGCATTGGGTTGCAGGGCGGACCGGAACAGCCTGGCATCTTTCGCGGCAAACTCTTGACGGCGGATCTTGTTCTGCGCGACTTTGAGCAGGGAATCCAAGCGCACCAATTCTTTCCGCATTTCCGGTTCGGGGCGTGAGCGCAGCGCTTCGGCTTGGCGGCGCAGAGTCTGCAAGGCCTCGTCATAAACCGGCTGCAGCGCCGGCGCACCTGCTGCAGCCGGGCCGCCGGCCTTGATCAAATCCGCCAAGCCGTTTTCAGGATAAAGCAGGCGGCGCAGCGAGCGCAGATTCTCCAGGATCCAGGGGTCGGCGTGGCGCACGGGAGATTTCACCACCCGGTTGCCGGATTTGATTTGAAACTCACCCGCACTGAGATTTTTCACCCACGCCAAAGCCGGGCCGCCGCGCCGGCGCATCTCTTCGAGCAACTCGACGCCCGGCGCCGGATCACCAGGATTGCGCACGGCCAGCGCCGGGGTTTCGCTGTTGGGTTGCAGATGGCAGGCGCTGCAATGCGTGTCGAACGCGATCGGCTCGAAATGCCGGCCGTCAGGCCGGGGATTGTGGCAATACAAACACGCGCGCTCGCGATCGGTCAATTGCTCGCGTTTCGCCACTTCCGCCACGTGCCGAATGTGCGTGAAGCGCAGCGTCGAATCATCCGCCGCCGGCGGCGCGATGAAATCGAATTGCGGGTGGCTGCGATTGAACGAGCCGAATTCGTGGCAGGGCAGGCAGCGATCATCCGCGACCCCGGTGAGTTTGGCTTCGCGGCCGTCATGTTCTTGATGACAGCCGGCGCATTCCTGCTCCTGCGCGCCGGCAGTGATCCGGCGCGGATCCGCCGAACGGTAGATTTCATGCGCCGCGAAGGAATACACGCCCAGCGTGTCCCCGGTTTTCTCATGGCAGACTGAGCATTTTGCGCTGGTCGCCGTTTGAAACGGCTCGTGGCACGCGCGGCAATCGGTTTCGAACTTGGCATGGCCGGAGGAGACCGGGCCGCTGGCGATGAACTGGTTTTGCAGCAGCAACGCGTCGACGGCGTAGTAGGCCAGCACGCACAATCCGCCTAGGCCGCCGAGCGCCACCAGCACGCGCCGCGCCTCCGGCAGGACATAGCGCTGCGCCAGCGAGAGTTTGAGAGTGCCGAAAAATCCCTTGTTGCCTTCTGCCTTTGCCACGGTAATCCGATTCGTTCTGCGCCCGAGAGCAGCGTTCAATAGTACCACACGGCGAACACATGCAGCGCCACCAGCACCAGCAGCACCAGCGAAGCTGGCACGTGCAAATAGAGCCACCAGCGCAGTGCGCGCTGCAGGGTGAAATGCGCGTCGATCTCGAGTTTGGCGCGGTAATACGATTCCAGCTCGTACAGCTTGTGCTGTTCCTCCGCCGGCAGCAAGCGGCGGACATACTCGAACTTTTTGACGCGCGCCTGAATGCCGCCGGTGATGTCGAGGTAGTAGATCCAGCGCGGCTGCGGCGCGGCCAGTGCCAGCGCGATTTGGTCGCGATAGAAATCCTGCACCGGCTCGGTGCAGGTTTGCATCAGGGCCGCCGCCTTTGCGCTGATTTCCGCGATCAACTCGGGGATGCGTTCATACACCACTTCCAGCGCCAGGCCCGAGCTGAGCAGGCGCGGCAGCCATTTTTGCAGCAGCACGCCGGCCGCGCCGCTCACGGTTACCCAAATGCTCAAACTCCACATCCACCACGCCAGCCGGCCGTGCGGCAATTGAAAACCGGTGTGCATGAACACCAACACCAGAAACAGGGTGCCGCCGTAGAGATGAAACTGCAGCCAGGTTTGCGCCGCGCCCCAGCGCTGCCGCAACGCGGTCTGGGCTAACCGCCGCCGCATGCTGAACAAGGCTGCGCCCAGCATCAACACGGCGGCGGCGGTGCCGTACGATATTCCCCAAAGACTCTGCGGCGCAATGTCGCTCACCACGGCATTCACGATAAACACCAGGCCGCACGCGGCCAGCGCGATCAGGAACAGCCGCGCTTCCTTTGGAATCGCGCGCCAGAGCTGGCTCAGCCGGCGGCGCGGCGTTGGTTTCTTTTTGTCCGGTGCGAGGGATGATTTCTCCGGCATAGCTTTAAAGGTTGAATGAAGCACAAGAGGAATCGTTGCGAAGCAGGCAATCATTGAAAGCGGGAGTTCGGCAGTCCGTTTTTTTGCTGCCGCTGGCGGGCAGGGGAGCTTCCAATGCGAACTTTGCCCGGCAACACGAGGCAAAATTCAAATGCAGCGCGTTGGCGGCAGGCTCATTCACGGCTGTAACTGACCGTTTCGTAATTGAGCTTGCCGGCGGCCGTGCCTGAGCGCAAGTGTTTGAATAACTCAAACGCCTGCTCATGTAGCACGCCTATCTTCGCAAAACAGGTGCCAGCAAGTGTAAGGGCAGCGGGTGGGAAACAAAAAGCCCCGCCGGCAGCGGGGCTGGTGAGCAGCAGTCGGTTTTGATCGACAGTCTATATCGTGTCCGTCCGAAAACGCCACCGCCTGGGCGCTTCATCATGAGCATGAGCGCGCCTTATTCGGCTCAGACACATCTCAGGGCCAAGCGCCCGGGCGGTTTCCTTCTTTCTGAACGGACACTATTTCACGAGGACCAGCTTTTGCGTGGCTTGAAAACCGCCCGCAGTCATGTGCAGCAGATAGACGCCGGCGGGCAGTAACCGGCCGTTGTCATCGCGGCCCTCCCAGGAGGCTTGATGAGCGCCGGCTGGTTTTTCCGCACGCAACAGGTGGCGCACGCGCCGGCCCATCACGTCATAGATCACCAAATCAACCACGCTCAGGCGGGCGGTTTGAAACATGATGCGACCCGGCGTTGCTGCGGCGCGCAGCGGATTGGGAAAGACCTGCGCGAGCTGGAATTGCGCCGGCAGATGGCCGGCAGGCGCGTGCACCGCCGTGGTGAGCAAGTCGATTTGCCATTCGGCTGAAATGGCATGCGTGCCGTCGCTGACTTCGACGCGCACCGTGTGCCGGCCCTCGGCATAGAAGAACGCCACCCAGGCAAAATCTTGCGCGAACGAAACCGAGAAGTTATCGACAAACCAGGTGTAACTCAGCGGATCGTTGTCGGTATCGATGGCGCTGGCGGAAAAACGAATCGTATCCTGCCGGGAAGCGGCCAGCGGCGGGCTGACCGGCGGCGCGACATTGACCCAAACCGGCGGATTGTTGCCGGCGAGCGGCACATCGCGCGTGGGTTCGAGATCGAAACCGTTGAGCGGCGAAACTTCCTGCTCGGTTGGTTGGGCAACGCCGAAATAGTTGTGACTGGCTTTGATTTTCGGCGCGCTGTGCGAGCGCAGGAGCTGGCGGCCGGTGTTGCCGCCGGTGTTGCCGAAGATGTCATTGCCGCGGCCACTCTCGCCGCCGATCACCGGCAAGGCCGCGCCGGTGCAATAGATCGCGCCGCCCAGCGTGGTGGCCTCGGTGTGATTCTGTGTGATGCGGCAGCCGCTGATTTGCACGCTGGAATTATCCAGGTACATCGCCGAGCCCAGTGCCGGCGAATGGTTGTTCGCGATCGTGCAAGCCAGAATTTCGCCGCTGCTGTTCTGCAGATAAATCGCTGCGCCGCTGCCGCGATTTTGCGTGAAGCGGCATTGGCTGAGATAAAGCTGCGTGACCGCCATGCTCGCCAGCCCGGCGCCGAAGGCTGGCGTCGTGTTGTCACGCCAATGCACGCCGACCAGGCGAATGGCGCGGCTGTTCTCCAGCCGCAAACCGGCGCCGTTTTCGGCCGGCTGTTCCGCGGCGAGGCTGGCGCCCGCTGCCAGAGTGAGCTGCCGGATTTCGACGCTGTCCGCCTCGACAACTTCCAGCAGGCGGCTGGCAGCGCCGCCGTTGATGATCACACTGTCGGCATGACTGCCCGCCAGCACGACGCGGCTGGGCAAGCGCACCGGCAAAACCTCGCCGGTTGATTTGCGCGAATAAACGCCGTTGGCCAGGCTGAGGGTGAAGCGATCCCCGGGCAGCGCAACGAACAATCGCAACGCGCGGCCGAGCGTGCGCAACGGATTTTTTGCGGAGGGCGCGCGATTGTCATCCGAGCCGTTGGGCGAAAGATAGAGCGTGCGCTCGGCGCTCGGCAGAATGATGCTGGTGCGGCGAAACTCGGAGACATTGAAGCCGGCGAGGCTGCTCACCTGCGCCTCGTCCGGCCGCGCGCCGAAGAAATTGCAGCGGGCTTCGTTGGGCGTGATGCGGTTCGGGCCGGCCAGCGCTTTGCCGTTGCCCGGTGCGCGGTTGCCATAAAGATCGTTGCCGTTCTCCGGCGTGCCGCCGATCACCGCGTTGGCCTCGGCTGCGATGAAGAGAGCGCCGCCGCTCAGCGTCGCGCTGTTGTCGATGATGGTATTGCGGAAGAACTGCGCCGTCCCGCTGGCCAACGCCGCGCCGCCGCCTTGTTCCGCTTGATTGCCGGCCAGGTAGTTGGCGTGCAAGTAGGCGAGTTTCATTTTGCTGAAATAAAGACCGCCGCCGCTGGCGACAGCCTGGTTGCCGATGAATTCGCAATGGCGCAGGGCAACGCTGTCACCCTCCATATGCAGGCCGCCGCCGCGCAGTTGCGCCTGATTGCCGTCAAACTGCGTGAATTGAATCGTGGCCGGCTTGCAGCCGCGCAGCGCCAAACCGCCGCCCTGCACGGCCTCATTCTCCTGAAACCGGCAGCTATCGATCAACACCGTCGTCACCGAATCGAGCAGCACGCCGCCGCCGCGCTGCCCGCTCTTGCCGTGGCGCAGCATCATTTGCCGCAATGCCACTTGCTGCAGCTTGCGGCCTTCGAACAGGCGATGAATTCCGTCGCCGCGGATCACCGTCTGCTCGCGTCCGGCGCCGGTGAGGGTGAGATGACTTTCCAGCGCAAGCGGAAACGTTTCGCGGTTGGTGTCCGGCGCATACTGGCCGGGCAGAAGCTGCAGCGTCATCGGTGCTTCCGGTGTGCCGAAGAAAAGCTGCAGCGCCTCGGTCATGGTGCGCAGCGGCGCCTGCGGTGTGGCGCCGCTGGCCTCGTCGTCGCCGTTGGGCGAGACGTAGAGCGTGCGCGTGCCGCGCGGCAGCCGAATCGCCAGCGTGCGGTATTCCAGCAGCGAGAACTCATTCACCGGAACCGCCGTGCCGGCACCCGGCACCTCGCCCCAGAAGTTGTAACGGGCATCGACGGTCAAGCCCGGGGAAGTGCGCCACAATTGCGTGCCCTGGCCGGTCGTCGTGTTGCCGTAGAGGTCATTGCCGCGGCTGCGGCTCGCGCCGATCACCGGCTGCGAACCGCCGTCGAGCGCGATGGCGCCGCCGCCGGCCGTGGCATGATTTCGCCGAATGCGATTGCCGCTCACTTGCAGCCGCGCTTGCGCCAGGTGAAGCGCGCCGCCGGCTTCTGCGGTGTTGCCGGTGAAATCATTTTGTTCGAGCACGGCCGCGCTGCCGGAATCAGCCGCAAGGGCGCCGCCGCGCACCGCCTGGTTGTTGAGAAAAACATTCTGCACGACTTCCGTATCCTCGCCCAACAGCGCCAGCGCGCCGCCGCTGCCCGTGCTGTGATTTCCCCGAAACAGGCAGTTGGCAATGCGGTTGCCGGAACCGCCGATAATGGTGAAGCCTGCCCCGCGGCTGCCCTGATTGTTCTCCACCAGCAGTGAATCCAGCAGCAATCGTTCACAACCGCGTGCCACCAGCGCGCCCCGGCCGGCGTGGCGCAGCGTCACCGCCGTGAGGCGCGCGCCCACGACATTCATCGCTGCGACCAATTCCGACTGCAGCCAGTTCGCGCCCTCGATGAAAGTGGCCTCCTGGCCGGCGCCCAGCAGGCTGACGCGCGATTTCAAACGAATCGGGAAATTTTCGCCGGTGCTGGCAGTGCCGTAAATGCCCGGGCGCAGGTACAGGCGCATGGTATCAAGTTCAGTGGCGAAAAACTGGCTCTGCGCGTAGTTGATCGTGCGCCACGGCTGCGCGGCGCTGCCGTTGTTCTCGTCCGCGCCGGTGGGCGCAACGAAGAACGTCTTCGTGCCGAACGCCACGTTGATGGCGACATTGCGGGCATTGCCCAGATTGATCTGGGCCGTCGGTGCCGCCACTTTTTTGTCCGGCAACGCGCCCCAGAAATTGAAGCGGGCGTCGGCCGTGCTTTGTTTGTCGAGCAGAAAAAGCTGTGCCCCCTGCACGCCGCCGGTGTTTTCGTGAATGTCATTGCCAAGCTCGAATGCGCCGCCGATCACCGCGCCCACGGCATTGCTGAGCACGATGCCGCCGCCGCCTTGCTGCTGGCTTTGCTCCGCGCCATTCCAGCGAATCCGGCATTTTTGGATGGTGGGTGCGGTGGCGGCAAGGTACAACGCGCCGCCGAGGTTGCCGGCCCGGTTGTGCTGCAGCGTGGTGCCGGTGATGAGGCTGGCGCTGGAGCTGTCGTGGTACATCGCGCCGCCGTTCAAGGCGCGATTGTTCTCCAGCACGCAGTTCTGCACCGTCAAACCCGAGCCTTTGGAAATGAACAAGCCGCCGCCGGCCGCCGCCGCGGTGTTGTCGCGGATCAGGCAATTGCGCAGCGTGAAGTTGGTGAAGCCCTTGATCCACACGCCGCCGCCCTGTCCCGCGGCCGCGGCGCCCGTGGCCTTGCCGTTTTGCAGGCACAGGCCCGCCAGGCCCGCCTGTTGAATCTGTTGGCCGGTGAAAAGATGCAGGGCTTGGCCGGCATCGAGAATGGTGGCGTTCCGGCCTGCGCCCAGGATGGTCATCCAGCTTCGCAGCGCCAGCGGGAAGGCTTCGCCGGTGGTGGCGGCGCTGAAGGTGCCGCTGGACAGTTTGATGACTTTGGGATTGGCCGCGTTGCTCGGCGTTTTCTGCAGCGCCACGGTGAGGCTGCGATAGGGCTTGGCAACGGAACCGTCGCCTTGCGCATCGCTGCCGGAGAGGGAAACATAAACCGTGTCCACCGCGGCGAAGGCGCGCGGCGCGCCGGCCGGCGCCAATACGCCGGCAAGCAGCAGCGCGATGGCAGGCAGGAGCGGACGGCGAAAAGAGAGGGTGAGGGCCATGGCTGAGATTCCCGAGGGTTGTCAAAATCCTTTTTGCGTCGTCATGTTCTCCCTCATCAGAAGACCAATGCCGGCGTGATGAAAACGCCGGACGAGGGGTTGTGGGTTATATATACCTGCAAAACCACCGATTGGGAAAAGTGAAAGAGCGAGCGGGTGGCCAACGACGAAGAATCCAAAAAAGTACTTGACTTTGAGTTTCGCTAAAATTATACTCATGCCACGTTGTTGAGCGAATCTACTATGGGAGGTGCAATGAGTTTTATGATTCGTAGGGGGCCGGGGTAAAAGTCTGAACAACTTGCTTGTCTTCATCCCGACCTTTTCTTCATCTTCATCCTGTTTCTCTTCTTCCCTTCTTTTTCCTATTCCTCCCCAAGCCTTGAAGATGGAGATGATTTGATACCACCATCGATTTAGGATGACGCTGATAAACTGTTCCAATATCCCGTATTCACCTGACGGATGACATTTGGCAGCGCAGCGCCGGTGAAGATTTCACATTGGCTCGGGATTGAGCGGCAACTCGCTTCAAGGGGATTTGCGATGTCCGGCAAAACACTATTTTTGATTCCCGGCCTGCTGCTGGGAAGCCTGTTCGCGTTCGACTTGTCCGGCCAGACCGTCATCGATATCGGCAAGTTCGAAGAGGATGTTCGGATTTCAAACTATCTGCCCTCTGCCGGTTTCGGCCGCTCGGCGGCGGCCGGCGACGTGAATGGCGACGGCATCGATGACATGCTGATCGGTGCCGGCACCATCGAGCTTTTCCACCTGGGCGGCGGAGGCGCCTTTTTGATTTTCGGCAACCAGGCGCTGCCGCGCTTCATTGATTTGGAAAACCCACAGGGACGCGTGGCTTTTTGGGGCGGCGGCCGCCAGGACTATGCCGGAGATAGGGTCGACGTTTTCGACTTTTCGAATGACGGCCTCGCCGATGTTTTCATCGCCGCGCCGCAATGGAATTTCGCCGGCGGCAACCAAATGGAGGGCCGGCTTTACTTTTTCAAGGGCAGAGCGCATTGGCCGGCGGAAATCACTTTGCAGGATTATCCTGGCGACAGCCTGGCCGCAACGTTGCACGGCGAGCGCTCCCGCGCATACCTGGGATATTGCTTGACGCACGGCGACTACAATGGCGACGGCATTCCGGATCTGGCCGCGGTCACTCGTTTTGCCAATCGGCCGGCGCACATCTCACAACAATCAACGGCTTACCTGCTTTGGGGCGGCCAGCGGCTGATCAGCGGTAAAATCGACAATCCCGCTTTGCAACATTGCACGATTACGCCTTCCCGCGAAAAACAGATTTCTCTCATCCTCTACACCGGGAATTTGGACGGCGATGCCTATGACGATTTGATCGTGAATTTGCCGGATGCCGATGTGTTGACGGAGTTGGACTGGGGCGGCGTTGGTTTTATCCTCTGGGGCAGGAAAGACTGGCCGGAAACTCTCGATTTGAACGGTTGGCAAACCGATGGCCAGATTACGCGCCTGGTGGGAAGGAGCCAGGTGCCCATGACCGCCTATCGTTTCGTGAGCGGCGATTTCAACGGCAATGGCATCACCGACATGGTGATCGACAGCTTTGACACGCTGACCCACAAGAGCTACGCCCGCCTCTATTTGGATCCCCACCTGGCCCGGGGAAAAACCTTCGAGTATTTTGACCCGCGCCACCAGGTAGTCGTGATTACCGATCCTTATGCTTTTGATGGCGGCAACACTTCCCCCTACAAAATAATAAAACTGGATTGGAATCATGATGGCGTGGATGATCTGGCACTCACCAATCTGCTGGCGACGCGCCGGATTCCGGAGCTGACTTACGAAGGCAATGCCTACGTTCTCTACGGCGCCCCGGCTTTTCCGGATACCGTTGATTTTCGCCGCACGAATGCGCGGTGGGACGTCATCTGGGGTGGCACGCGTTCCGCCTGGCTCGGCCAGTCCATTGCCGCCGGCGACGTGGACGGCGACCGCAAAGATGATCTCATCATCGGCGCGTGGGCCGCGACGACAAAGGCCGGAGATGCCAGCGGTGAAGCTTATGTGCTGTTGAATCCCACGCGCGCGCAGCATATGCCTGCTCCCGGCACGCTGGCGTTGTTGCCCGCCTCGCCCAATCCGCTGCGGGCAAACTGCGTCATTTGGTTTGATCTCAATCGGGAAACCGGCGTGCAGGTGCAGATCTATGACGTTTTGGGCCGCCGGGTTCGCCTGTTGCTGGAAACGAAGCTGCAACCGGGCCGGCAATCAGCAGTGTGGAATGGCCGTGACCAGGCCGGTAACCTTGCCAAATCCGGCGTCTATTTCATCGTCTTGCGCGCGGGCAATAATGTTCAGACGCAAAAAGTTTTGTTGTTGCGTTAGTACTAAAACGTTAAGTGCACATGTTGTCTCCAGAAGGCCGGCTTGACCCCAACGGGATCGCATGTCATAGCCCACAGGCAGCGCCCTGGGAACCGATTGGGGCTTGGCGATATCTCATGATTACCGATTTCCCAGGGCTTTGCCCTTCGCTCTTGCATTGCGCCCTTTTGGGGCTGTTGGTCTGTGCAATAGAATTCGACTTAACGTTGTAGGCCATAGGGCAATCAAAGTTAGAATAGAATTCTGACTTTTTATCCCCAACGGGTAGATTAAGACCAACGGATGAAAAGACAAAAAGCTTTATCCGTTGGAGCCGCTCGCAGGGCTGCGGTTTTCAGCTTGTCTGAAAATCCGCTTTATTCAGTTGCTCAACCGAAAGGCCTGTCACCATGAAACAGAAATGCTGCTCTCCTGCTGCCGCCCTGCTGTCCTGTGTTTTCACGCTGGCCGCGTTGGATGCCAGCCACGCCCAGTTTGCCTATTCCACTTTCACGGAAGGTTCGGTGGCGTATGCGGCGTTGTCGGGTTTGGGCATGGACTTCTCCGCTGCCAATCCTGCGGTGCTCTGCGGCCTGCCGCCGGGCAAACGATTTGCCTACGTGGTGGAAGCGAATGAAGGCAGTGTTGATGAGGCCTTTCTGAACGAATTCCCGAATTCCAGCTTGCAGCTCGCGCTGGCTTCGCGCTTGACCATTGCCTTCGCCCAGACCAAACGGCAAGTCGACACCTTCGCCGACGCTTCCCGCCGCGGTCCTGCCCATCCGCTGCGCGACCTCACTTTCGGCTACCAACAAGACTGGGCCGTGGGTGCGGGTTTTCAGATCAAGCCAGCCCTTCATGCCGGCCTGGTGATGCGCCATGAAGGCTATCTCGTCGTGCCGCATTCCCTGGGCCCGTACTCGTTTGGGCAACAATTCCGCAGCTTCGATCTGGGATTCCGGAAAACCGGCACGCGCTTCAATTTCGGACTCGTCCTGCGCAATTTGGTCAAAGACCGCGCGAGCAAGCCGTTCAACCAGCCGGTGCGCATTCGGATCGCAGGCACGGATTCCATCATTGTCTGGAATCCCTTCTCGTTTCCCGGCATCGCCTTAGAACCGGCCTTCAGACTGGAGGGCGGGTTGCACTGGCTGATCAGTTCACACTGGCAACTGCTGGCAGATTGGACGACCCGCAAAGAATACGCGTACGGCTTGCGCTGGCGCGTTTTTTCGACTTTATTCATCACCACCGGAACCGGCAAGCGCTTTGATCGCATCTATGATGACGAAGCCGTGACCTACACGACGCTCGGCAGCCAGTTTCAGCATAAGAGCTTTGCCCTGGGCCTGACCTGGATCATTCCGACCCGCCAGGGCCGCACCCAGTTCGTGTCATCGCCCCACGGCTCCTATCAGATTCAGCAGAATCCGCACCATCGCCTGCTGATCGGCCTGGCCTTGTCGCTGTAATCTGCGCGCACAGCCGCCAACACGCTCGGTTTCTTTTCCGCCCTGGACTGCTCCACCCTCAGAGGCTGCGGCTGAGTATTGCAGCGTGCGGTTGTCCTTCCGCATTGCGCCGGCGCGCCGTTGTTCGCACGTGTAATGACTCAGTTATTGGTGGGGATGATCTGCCACGGCTTGCAGCGGTGCAACCGTTGCTGATCGATATGACACACCCGATAAGTGAGACATTACTCGCACGTCAAACTCGGCCTTGACTTTCCCGCCCTCGCTGTGTACGTTTTGCACCGGCATTCCCAAGCAATTCCCCGACCTGGAAGCCCGATCACGGAGGAGGCATGGATCTCAACTACATCGCCCTGGCGATTCCTTTTTTTCTGCTGCTCATCGGCGTGGAAGTCTGGTTTGCCCGCCATGAACGCAAAGAATACTACCGCTTCAACGATGCCATCAATGACCTGAGCTGCGGCGTGGCGCAACAAGTGGTGGGCGTGTTCAGCAAAGTCATCATCGTCGGCGGCTATGTGTGGCTCTATGAAAACTTCCGGCTGCTGGAAATTTCCTCCACCTCCGTGGCGGCGTGGCTGGTGTTGCTGTTCGGCGTGGATTTCTGCTATTACTGGTTTCATCGCGTCAGCCATCGCATGAACGCGCCCTGGGCCGCGCACATCGTGCATCACCAAAGCGAGGAATTCAACCTGGCGGTGGCGCTGCGGCAGGGCACGTTGCAAAGCTGGTTTTCGTGGATCTTCTACCTGCCGCTCGCGCTCATCGGTTTTCCGCCGCTGATGTTTCTCACCATGTCGGCTTTCGACACGCTGTATCAGTTTTGGATTCACACCCGCGCCGTCGACAAACTCGGCCCGCTGGAGTGGGTGCTCAACACGCCCTCGCATCACCGCGTGCATCACGGCCGCAATCCCAAATATCTCGACAAAAATTACGCCGGCATCTTCATCATTTGGGATCGCCTATTCGGCACCTTTGAACCGGAAACCGAGCCGGTGGTGTATGGCGTCACCGAGCCGCTCAACAGTTGGAATCCGATTTGGGCCAATTTCCATTACTGGGCCAAACTCAAGCACCTCGCCGGCCAGTTTCCGCGCTGGATCGACCGCGTCAAACTCTTCTTCATGCCGCCGGAATGGCGGCCCGCCGGCCTGCCGCCGCTGCCGCCCCATCCCGAGGTGACGCCGGAAACCTACGTCAAGTATGATACCAAATTGCCGTTGGGTTTGAATCTCTACGTGTTGCTGCATTTCAGTCCGGTGGTGGCCGCCACTTTCTTTATGCTGCAAAAAGAAAACACCTGGCCGCTGCGCTGGCATCTCATTGCCGGCGGCATGATCCTGTTGGCGCTTTTGACCCTCGGCGGCATTCTGGACAAACGCGGCTGGGCCTTCCGGCTGGAGTTGGCGCGGTTGGTGTTGCTGGCCTTTGTCACGATGCTGGCCTTTGCCGGCAGCGAGTGGTTCGGCCTCGCGCTCGTGCTGGCGGTGTCGCTTTTTGCCGGCTTTGCGTTTTGGCTGGCCAGCTACCGCCATGTGTTCTTTGCGCCCGCGCCGGCTGCCAGCGAAAATACAGAAAGCTGGCGGCTTTCAGAAGCGCCATGAATGCTGACCGTGTTGCGCCCGCCCATGCGTTGCCGGGACGGCAGCCGGCCAGTGACGCTTGATCTGCAAATGTCTGCCCAGAAATGAAGAAACCGCCCGGGCGCTTGGCCCAGAAGCGTGTCCAAGTCGAATGAGACTCACTTCCGTTCAGGACAAAGCGCCCGGGCGGTATTCTGCAATGACTTGAACTGCTGACATCAGGCTGTCGCACCGGCGACTTATTTTTGTCGGCACACAATCAACGTGTCGCAAGAGTTACTTTGTATCAAAAAAAGAAGGAGAAGAGATGCTGCGTACGATCGAAGATTTCGTGAAGGTGTGGGAAGAAGAAAGCGGGATGACGCTCAAGCTCTTCCGCAACCTCACCGCCGCCAGCCTGGCGCAGAAAGTAACGCCCGAGGGCCGCAGTCTGGGGAAGCTGGCCTGGCACCTGACCACCTCGCTGCACATGCTGTCGGAAGCCGGCCTCCCGGTTGACGCCCCGAAGGATGACATGCCGATTCCCGGCAAAGTGAATGACCTCATCGCGGCTTATGAAAAGGGCACGGCTTCGGTGCGTGACCAGGTGAAGAAACACTGGACGGATGCCGCGTTGCGCGACATTGTTTCGATGTACGGCGAAGAATGGGCCAAGGGCCAAGTGTTGTGGGCCACCCTCCTGCATCAAGCCCATCATCGCGGCCAAATGACGGTGCTCATGCGTCAAGCCGGGCTCAAAGTCCCCGGCATCTACGGCCCGGCGCGCGAAGAGTGGGCCGCCATGAACCTGCCGCCGCAGGAATAGCCTACCGTCGCATCGTTGAAGTTTCTGCCCGCGCAACACCAGCACGGCATGATGACTCTGGCGCGTGCGGGCCGCCGTTCACGTGTTTCGCGGGCAACTCTCGAGGCAGAAAGTATCAGCCGCAAGAACCGCGTGCCGCAATTGGAACCGCCGGCCGCGCAACCAAGCATGCGCATGCCGGCCTTTACCAGCACGAAAAAGAGAGAAGGCTCATTGCTCCACGCCCTCCGTTTCCAGCAAGAAATCCGCCGCGGCTCTTCGCTGCCGTTGCTGCTCGGCGGCGATGACGGCCAAACCTACGTCGTCAAACTCAATGCCGCCGGCGATGGCCTGCTCGCCCGCGTCATCGAATGGCTGGCGGGCCGGCTCGGCGAATTGCTCGAAGTGCCGGTGCTGCCGCCGGTCGCGATTTGGGTTTCCGCCGGGCTGGCCGGCCAGGCGGCTGACCCGGAAATCAAAGAGCTGTTGGCGAAAAGTGAGGGCCTCAACCTGGCAACGATCTTTTTGCCCGAGGCCTCTCCTTTTCGCGCGGAAGCCGCCGCCGGCCTCGACGACGCTGTGCAGCAACGCCTTTTCCTCTTCGATCTGCTCCTGCTCAATCTCGACCGCACCGGCAGCAATCCAAACCTGATTGTGCACGGCGGCCGGTTGTGGAGTCTGGACTATTCCTCGGACTTCGAGATCAGAAGTCTGCTCACCGGCGCGGCCTATCGCGAGCATGTGATCTTGAAGCAGCTCAAACGGCATCCCTTTTATCGGCCGGAGACGAGCGCGCATGCCTTTCTCGGTCAGTTGCGCGGCATTTCCGAGGACCGGCTGCGCGCGATTGCGGCCAGCCTGCCCGCGGAATGGCTTGCTCCGCTGCAGCTCGCGCCCTCCGCCGCCGCGGCACGCACGGCACTCACGCACAAGCTGATTCGCTTACAGCAACTCGGCCTTGCCAAACTGGCCCGGCGATTGGATCTGCTGAAAGTGCTGGTCCTCGAATCGGAAGAAGAGATCAACGCCAGAAACTTGCAGAACAGAAAGGCTTTTGAATCGCGCTGGGGCTGATGTTGCCGGGAGGGGCATTGGCATCTTGTGTGTGGCGGCGACTCTGCCAGCAACAAGCATTGATAAATCGAACAAGCTAGTTCATGTTGTCGCCGTCAATTCACCGCGCCGTGTGATTAGTACTACAACGTTAAGTCGAATTCTATGGCACAGACAAACAGCCCCAAGCTGGCGAAATGTAAAAGCGAAGGGCAACGCCCTGGAAAATCGGTATTCATGAGATCTCACCAAGCCCCATGCGGGGCGCCATAGAACGACGTCTGGAATGCTGCCCCTTGGCTATGTGCGATAGATTTTATCGGTTCCCAGGGCGCTGCCCGTGGGCTATCACATGCGACCCCGTCGGGGTCAAGCTGGCCTTCTAAACGAGGAGAGTGTATCCTTAGCGTTGTGGTACTTACCGGTGAGCAAATCATAAGGCCAACGCAGATGAATACAGCAAAAGCCCTGACCGGCAAAGTCGCCGTGGTGGCGGGCGCCACCCGCGGCGCTGGGCGCGGCATTGCCTGCGCTCTCGGCGAGGCGGGTGCCACGGTTTATTGCACCGGCCGCAGCACGCGCGCTGCGCTTGGCGGCCGCCGGCCGGATAAAGCGGCGCCCTTTGCGCTGGCGCAGCGCCGGGAAACCATCGAAGAAACCGCGGAATTGGTGACGAGCGCCGGCGGCGCGGGACTGGCCCTGCAGGTCGACCACACCGTGCCCGCGCAAGTGCAGGCCTTGTTCGAGCGCGTCAAAGCCGAGCAGGGCCGCCTGGATATTCTGGTCAATGACATTTGGGGCGGCGACGAGCTGACGGAGTTCGGCACCCCGTTTTGGGAGCTGTCATTGGAAAAAGGCCTGCTCGTGCTGCAGCGCGCCGTGCATTCACACCTCATCACCAGCCGCTTAGGTGTGCCGCTGATGCTTAACGGCACTGCGGGCCTGATCGTGGAAATCACGGACGGCGATTTTTTCGGCTATCGCGGCAATCTCTTCTATGATCTCGTGAAAACCTCGGTCATTCGCCTGGCTTTTGCGATGGCCCGCGAGCTGCGGCGCCGCCAGATTGCGGCGGTGGCGGTCACGCCCGGTTTTTTGCGCTCCGAAGCCATGCTCGATCGTTTCGGCGTGACCGCAGACAACTGGCAGGAGGGCGCGAAGCAGGATGCGGATTTTCTTGCGTCAGAGACGCCGCTGTTCGTCGGCCGCGCGGTCGCGCGCCTGGCCGCTGATGCGCAGATCATGCGGAAAACCGGCCGGGTCTTCAGCTCATGGGAGTTGGCGGAAGAGTACGGCTTCACTGATCGCGATGGCAGCCGGCCCAACTGGGGCAGGTATTTCGTCGAGAAGTACGGCCGCTATCGCAAATGTGACGAGGCTTTTTATGAGTATTGGTGGCAGGGGCCGGGCGAGCTGGTGTTTCCTGATTGGCCGTGAGGGGTTCGAATCTCGCGAGCCTGCGGCAGCAAGGTTGGCAGGCGAATTTGATGCCGTCAGTCAAGAGCAGGCAGTGCACTGTTGGTTTGAAAAGTATGCTTTACCTCGACTATCATCCAGTAAGGATCCTGTGAAGATTTCGGCACGGTGCCGTAACATCCACAGCAAAAGCTCACCGCAGCGGCGCGGAGGCAGTAAGTTTTTTTCTCGTTGTCTTCGTGCCTTGGTGGCGAGAGAATTCTTGCCCTTTTTGCAGCGATTCAACTAAAAAAAACTAAACAGAAGCAAACAGAGATAACAGAGACTTTCTTCTCTGTTGTCCCTGTTCGCCCCTGTTTAGGCGGATTACCTCTTCAAACATAGAATAAAATTCTGAAAGTTCTTTGTCATTTTAAGCGGCCTGTTTGAGGCCATAGTCGACACACAATGCTTCAAGATTGATCTGAATATTGCGATAGAGTTGATCGCGATAGTTTAGTTTGGGCTTTGGGCCAGGCTTCTTGTTAATGTGAGCGGAGGCTAACACGGGTTCAAGAATCTCATCGCGGAACACGATCAACCCCACCGCGCTTTGCAGACCGTCGGTGGTAAAACGATAGCGTTGGCGCCCGGTAATTTTCGTGATGATCGTTTTGGCTTTGAGCTTGCGCAGGTCATAGGTCAGTTGCGATTTCGTATACTCCTGGCCCTGCAAACGTTGTCGCACCTGCGCATAAAGCTCAGCGGCGGTAAAGCCATCCGGTCGTTTCGCAAGCGCCACGGCGGTTCTCAGCACCGTCATCACGCGACGATGTGTCAATTGAATCCCGGGAACCCGAAGGTGATTTTGAAGGGTGGGCGCTTGCAAGTGCTCAAGTCTTTCGTGCGGTAAGCGACATTGAGTTGCCGCCTGCAAAGTGTTGTGATAAGTCCGGATCATCTGCTCCATGCGGTGACGGTACTTCGGCCATGCCGACAGACTCTTTTTTAAACCCAGAGCGCGGGGATGATTGATCTTGGCTTCGGTGCGGAGCACGCGCTCGCCTTGGTCGTACGTTTTGATCCGGTTGCTCCCAAACCAGAGATTCACCGTGGTCAAATCATACTCAGGATTCTCGAGGCGCAGGCTCATGCTTTTGATCTTCACCCCTCGGCGATCTTTGCCAAAGACCGTATTGATGCTTCCCGGGCGCAAGCGTTGCCGGGTTTCATCAATCATGTTTTGATAGACCCACTGCAAGTAGCGTGGCTGCCGAAACAACATGTTGTGAGCGTATTCCACTTGCATGAAGGAGAGCAGTCGCGCAATGCCTGAAGCTTTGAGCTCTTGGGCCGTTAAACCCCTCATTACGCGGGGCATCCACCGACGGCAAACGTCCAAGAGATGCCCTTCAGACAAGGTATCTGCAAGCTCTTGGAGCGCTTGGCCGTCGGTGATTTCAGTCAGACAATTTTCGTGTTTCTGATATGCTAAACCACGACGGTTGGCACGCTCTGCCAGCCACTCGTGGCCGTTCAAGATAATCTTTGCGGCAAACGGTGGATGCGGCGAAATGCCAATGGTCACATGTCCCCAGTTTT